>JAKSLZ010000115.1 GCA_024400935.1 Muribaculaceae bacterium
CCCAATACTAATAATTACTAATACTTGAAAACTATAATTGCCGTATAATGCTTGGACCAGTTACAGGATGTACCTGACCCAGCAATCATTCACCGTTTCCCAACGCCGCGATTGCACTGCAAAGTAAATGCTTTTTTTTGGAATGAAAAAATAGTTTGTCCATTTTTTTTATAAAAATACCAAATTATAACGTTTTTTTATCTTTAAAGCCTTAAAAAGGGGGTAAATGTGCTCTTTTCAGGCGTGCAAAAAAAAATACCGGCAAGCCTTGGCGGCCGCCGGTAGCATTATGCATTTATGGGCCAGAGCCCGATTTACACATGTTTTCCCGTGAGGATGCCCTTGATGTCGTTGAGCTTGTTTAGGGCTTCCATGGGGGTGAGGTTGTTGATGTCGATGGTGAGTATCTCGTCGCGTATCTGTGATAGTACTGGATCGTCGAGTTGGAATATCGAGAGCTGATAGCCGCTGCGTGTGCTCGCCACGTCGCCCAGGTCCTTAGTCACGGCTTCGCCGCCCTGTGCGTTTGCCTCAAGCTGCTTGAGCACTTGGTTAGCGCGGTCGACGATGGTTTGAGGCATGCCGGCGAGCTTTGCCACGTGAATACCGAAGCTGTGCTCGCTGCCTCCCTTAACGATCTTGCGCAAGAACACCACCTTGCCGTTCATTTCCTTCACGCTCACGTTGTAGTTGATGATGCGCTTGAACTTCTTCTCCATCTCGTTGAGCTCATGATAGTGGGTTGCAAAGAGAGTCTTGGCCTGTGCGCGGTGCTCGTGCAGATACTCGACGATAGACCATGCTATGGAGATGCCGTCATAGGTGCTGGTGCCGCGTCCCAGCTCGTCAAAGAGCACAAGGCTGCGCTGGCTAATGTTATTGAGGATAGAAGCGGCCTCGGTCATCTCTACCATGAATGTGGACTCGCCCAGCGAGATGTTGTCGCTGGCGCCCACACGGGTGAAGATCTTGTCCACAACGCCTATGCGTGCCGCCTCGGCGGGCACGTAGCAGCCCATCTGTGCCATCAGTGCGATGATGGCCGTCTGACGCAGCAGGGCGCTCTTACCGGCCATGTTTGGACCTGTGATGACTATAATCTGCTGGTCGTCGTTGCTCAAACGCACGCTGTTGGGCACATATACCTCGCCTGGTGGCAGTTGTCGCTCAATGACGGGATGTCGCCCCTCGGTGATGTCTATGTCGAGGCTGTCGTCCACCACGGGGCGGTTATACTTGCCCTCGAGGGCGGCCACGGTGAATGCTCCAAGGCAGTCGAGCTGCGCGATGATGTTGCAGTTGACCTGTATGGCGGGTATATACTCGGTGACGTCCATCACCAGATCGTTGAATAGCTGTCCCTCAAGGATGAGAATCTTTTCCTCAGCGCCCAGTATCTCTTCCTCATATTTCTTGAGCTCTTGGGTCACATATCGCTCGGCGTTTACCAGCGTCTGCTTGCGTATCCATTCCTCGGGCACCTTGTCCTTGTGGGTGTTGCGCACCTCGATGTAGTAGCCAAAGACGTTGTTGTAGGCAATCTTGAGGCTGGGGATGCCGGTAGATTCGCTCAGGTTGCGCTGCATGGCCATGAGCACGTCCTTGCCGTTGTGCGAGATGTTGCGCAGTTCGTCCAGTCGCTCGTTCACGCCTGGCATGATCACGTTGCCACGGTTCACCTGGTTGGGAGCGTCGGGATTGATTTCGCGCTCAATGCGCTCGGCAATGGCGGCGCAGGGGTTGATTTGGTCGCCCATGGCGTTGAGTTCGTTGCAGGTGGCGTCCAGGCACATGTGCTTGATGGGCTGCAGTGCCATCATGGCGCACTTGAGCTGTACCAGTTCGCGCGGAGTGATGCGTCCCACCGCGGCCTTGCTGATGAGTCGTTCCACGTCGCCCATCACCTCCAGCTGCTGCTTGAGCAGCTCGCGTGCCTCTGGATCGCGAAAGAAGTGCTCCACCACGTTGAGGCGTCGCTCTATAGCCGCCACGTCCTTGAGCGGGAAGAGCATCCAGCGGTGCATCAGTCGTGCTCCCATGGGCGACAGAGTGCGGTCAAGAACGCTGAGCAGCGACTTGCCGTCTTCGCTCATGGGTGCCACAAGCTCCAGGTTGCGCACCGTGAACTTGTCGAGGCGCACATAGCGGTCGGCCTCGATGCGCGACAGTGTGGTGATGTGCTTGACCTGGGTGTGCTGTGTGAGGTCAAGGTAGTGCATGATGGCCCCGGCGGCCACGATGGCGTTGTCCATGCGGTCTATGCCGAATCCCTTGAGGTTGCGGGTCTCAAAGTGCTTGAGCAGACGGTCGCGGGCGCTCTCCAGGGTGAACATCCAGTCGTCCATTTCATAGGTGAGGAAGTGGGTCTGGAAGGCCTCGGCAAATCGCTGTCGGTTGTTGCGCTCTATGAGCACCTCCTTGGGGTTGAAGTTGCCCAGCAGCTTGTCGACATACTCGGTGTTGCCCTCGGCCACCATAAACTCGCCCGTGCTGATGTCGAGCAGTGCCAGTCCCAGTATCTTCTTGCCGAAGTTTACCGCTGCCAGGAAGTTGTTCTCCTTGCGGTCCAGGATGTTGCTGCCCAGCACCACGCCGGGTGTGACAAGCTCGGTGATGCCACGCTTCACCAGCTTCTTGGTGAGCTTGGGGTCTTCCAGCTGGTCACATATGGCTACACGCTTGCCTGCGCGCACCAGCTTGGGCAGATAAGTGTCCAGGGCATGATGCGGAAATCCGGCCATCTCGGTAGCCGCGGCTGCACCGTTGGAGCGCCGGGTGAGCGTTATGCCCAGGATCTCGGCGGCGGTGACAGCGTCCTGCAGGTATGTTTCGTAGAAGTCGCCCACGCGAAACAGCAGCACAGCATCGGGATGCTTTGCCTTCATTTCCATGAACTGTCTCATCATGGGGGTATTTAATGCGTCTTTAGCCATCGTGTAAAATTATTTGTTATGAACTACAAAGTTACTACATTTACACGAAACAACAGGAACGAAACCCCAAAAACTCATGACCACACGGGCAATTTTTGTTCTGCCGAAGCTTGACCGCCGATAAAGTGAGGACAAATAACGTGCAGTGCCGCGACTGGGATAGCCGCGGCACTGTGGTGTGGGTGTGATGTAGTGGTTACTGGCAGCCTGCCAAGATCTCGGGACGATACTCGAAGTGCATGGTGTCGTAATGATACCAGCGGCCGCCCCACGCAAAGCCGTGTTTCTCAAAGACCTCGACGATCTCCATGGGCATGCGGTTCTTATAAGTGATCTGTGCCAGCTCATCTTTAGCAGCATGGCGCCAGTAGTCGCTCTGTGCCACACCTATGTCAAAAGCGATGCCATAGGAGTGGGCGCTCATGCGCTTGGCTCCGCGCACGGGACGCCAGTTGAATGTTCCGCTCGACTTGAGATATTCCTTCAGTTCGGGTTTCTGGGCCACGAGTTTCTCAAGGTCGGCAGCTACGGCCTCAAGATGCTTGGCGGCGCCGTTGATCGACGTGAAACGCACCTTGGTGTCAAACCACTTGACAGGCACGAGGTTCTGTGCCACTTGCTCCTTAGTGTTGCCATACATCTTCTTGAACAACTCGTCGCAGCGGCTGCGTCCGGCGTCATATTCCTTAGCTGCAGGGGCAGCCTTGCGGTCGTAGTGGAACGCAAACATGTCCTCCACGTCGCTGTTGTCAAGCAGAGTGACGAAGTCCTTCTTCTTGCCGTCGTCCCACAGGAGCTTGCTGCCGTCCTTCATGACGATGTAGCCGTCCTCATAGCCCTTGATGCACTCGGGATAGGCGTTGATGAGCACCTGAGCGTTCTTGGGTGTGCCGTCGTCGGCTGGGGGAGTAGCCTGAGTGTTGTCGGTTTGCGTGCCAGTGGTTGTTGCTTCGGAATCCTTAACGCTGCTAGTGGTGGCGGTGTTTCCTGTGCATGATGCCAGGCCAATCACTGCTGCGCAAGTGAGTACTACAAGATTTGTGTTCTTCATAATGAGTGATGATTATTTTGATAAATTAGTTTAAAGTGGTGTGTACAATATCATTTGTTGAAAAATAATCGCTACCGCCCATTGTGTCTCGCGGTAGCGATTGTGATGCGGTTATCCGGGCTGGATTACTGGCAGCCTGCCAGAATCTCAGGACGATACTCGAAGTGCATGGTGTCGTAGTGATACCAACGGCCGCCCCACACAAAACCGTGTTTCTCAAAGACCTCGACGATCTCCATGGGGATGCGGTTCTTGTAAGTGATCTGTGCCAACTCATTGCTAGTGGCATGGCGCCAGTAGTTAGAGTAAGACACACCTATGTCAAAGGCGATGCCATAGGAGTGAGCGCTCATGCGCTTAGCTCCGCGCACGGTGCGCCAGTTGTAGGTACCGCTCGACTTGAGATATTTCTTCAGGTCAGGCTTCTTTGCCACGAGTTTCTCCAGATCGGCAGCCACCTCTTTGAGGTGGTCGGCAGCGCCGTTGACCTTAGTGAAGCGCACAGTGGTGCCAAACCACTTGACGGGCACACCGTTGCGGTAAGACTGCTCCTTGGTGCTGCCATACATTTTCTTGAACAACTCGTCGCAGCGGCTGCGTCCGGCATCATATTCCTTAGCAGCAGGAGCCGCCTTGCGGTCATAGCGGAACGTGAACATGTCCTCCACGTCGCTGTTGTCGAGCAGAGTGACGAAGTCCTTCTTCTTACCGTCGTCCCACAGAAGCTTGCTGCCGTCCTTCATGACGATGTAGCCGTTCTCGTAGCCCTTGATGCACTCGGGATAGGCATTGATGAGCACCTGAGCCTTAGCCGGCACGCCAGCAGAGGCCTCAGCTTGTGCGGGAACCTGTACGGTAGCAGGCACGTGTGCCATACACATAGGTATGGCCATGGCTGCTGCCACGGCCGATACCCA
Organism: Muribaculaceae bacterium; assembly: GCA_024400935.1. Classification (GTDB taxonomy): domain Bacteria; phylum Bacteroidota; class Bacteroidia; order Bacteroidales; family Muribaculaceae; genus Sodaliphilus. The sequence goes on from JAKSLZ010000115.1 coordinate 4,902, forward strand.
GATGAATTTAGCCTTCATTAGCACTCGTATCTCTTGAGGAACGAAACGTTCTTAGTTTCGTACTTGTTGAGGTCAGTTACTTTCTTGCGCCAGCCATGGTACCAGCTGAAGCCGTTGAAGTAAGAGCGCAGGTTGCTGTCCTTGAAGATGTAGCCGTGGCGTGCATATACAGAGTTCTTGAGAACGCGGATCTGGCCACAGTCGAGATTAGCGATGTCGCTATAAGTTGCATAACGTGTGCTGAGCCAGTCAAAACGAGTACCCCACACAACGTTACCAACGCTGGTAGAAGCCTGTACGGGCTGAGTCTCAGGGCAGAAATAAACAGAGCTTAATGCAATCACGGCGAGGGCGCACATACGTGCTAAGAAGTTACCTTTCATAAATAATTTTCAGTTAATAAGTTAATAAAAATATTTGTCTCACTGCAAAGATATAAAAAAAATCTAAAAAATCAACTTTCAGAGACAACAAAAGTTCTAGAAACAATGCAACAACTATACAATATGGTATTTCGCCAGTAGCCGTTAGCGATTGTAACCATTCAACAATAGCACATTAGCGAAAATAAACAACAGGACACAACGCCAAAATTCAATGAAAGTTATATTTTGAAATATTGCTGTCCGGCAAAAACATTCAACAGCTGGATAAGTAGTTAAAAAACAAAATTTTATATGCGAATAATGAAATAGGGCTTGGTTTTTATTGGTTCAAGCAACTTAAGGTAACTCCAGACT
>JAKSLZ010000116.1 GCA_024400935.1 Muribaculaceae bacterium
AAATTCCGATAAAATGCAAAATTTCCACTTCTAAATTCCGATAAAATGCAGATTTGCTATTCAAAAAACATGAGAGCCGAGACGGTAAAAGCTTCAACTTGACGGCATGAGGCTTGCGCTTCTCCCTCTTTATTTGTAATTTTGTAACCTAGACAAGAATTCACCCTGCAGTATTACTTATTATGAAATTAAAAAATCTTTTAGTCATTTTATTTACATTGGCTTTTGCATCCATTGCACAAGCCTATAATGTTAACGGGACCTATACAAGAAGCTACAGAGACTCTGAATACTGGATACAACTTTCAGGAGGAAGATTTACAAGCAATGCATCATGCATATTCCAAACGCGCGTGAGTGGCGGAGGCTATTTTGCCTATTATACAGTTGAGACACTTTGTACCATGCACTTATGGTCTTATGCCCCAGAACTTTACTTCAGATACTGGGGATCATATTCCTGTAACGGATCTAATGTATATTTATATCTTGATGACTATTCTTACCCCGGGAATATGATTTCCTGGAACGGAGGAAGTTTAATTTCTCAATATCTCTTGAACTGGGGTATAGATGACGAGGGTGACCAATACCTTTCGTTCGATAATTTGTATTTCTGGAAAACAAGCAGCAGTTCTGCGTCAAGCTCTAGGAGCAAATCCAGCTCAAAAAAGAAAAAGAGCAGCAAAAGCAAGAGCAAAAGCAAAAGTAAACGTAAGAAATAACATTTCGCCTCTTAAAGCTGCGACACACCTTTCACGACATCACAACCACCGGCTACACCTACAAGCGGCCGGTGGTTTTTCTTGCCTTTAACCGGGAACAGGGAAATCGCAGTTCTTGTATTCCTCTGCCTTGGTCCGGAGCACACATCAGATAATCAGCAGAGCCTGTAGTAGTGCTTATTGGTGCTTATTGCCCATAAATTGGGACTGTAATAAAAATAATATCTATATTTGCAACTGAAATTGATACACTAATTATTAACTGTTAAATTTTACTATTCACAATGAAACGTATTATTGTATGCCTTATGGTGATCTTGACCATGTCAATGGCAAGCACAGCATTTGCTGCTCCTAAAAAAACTGCTAAAGCAAAGAAAGCCACAACAACACAGGTAGCTTCAGAGTGGACTTCTCTCCTTAATTCTTACGACTCTTATGTAACTAAGTACATCTCATGTCTAAAGAAGGCTGCTAAGGGCGATATGAGCGCAATGACTGAATATCCCGCTTTGTTGCAAAAAGCTCAGGAGCTGAACGACAAACTCGCTAATGCTCAGAGTGAGATGACTACTGCAGAGATGAACCGTTACCTGCAAATCACAAAGAAACTGTCTGCTGCTTTGAGATAATGCAATAGATGTCGTATCATTGAAGATACAAAAGATTCAGGGGTTGTGTCAATATAGACGCAGCCCCTTTTTATCTAATCATACAGGAAGAAACATATCTTTTCTACCTGATTTTATAGGTTTTTCTTAGGGGAGACGGTAGCGGTTGTGCCGTCGGTAGTGATGGTGTGGCTGCCGTGGAGGTGGGCGGTGAGCTCGGCAGGGTCCACATGGTGGGCCTTGAGCGACGAAGAGTTTGGGTAACGGTTGAAGTAGGGGTCATCGGTCATATAAAGCTTTATTGCAGCCACCTGGGGCGACTGAATCACAGCGTTGTAGTAGTGCGTGATGCGCTGCACTATGCGTGGCAGCACTTTGATGCCCGTGTTGCCATTGGCAAGTGTTAACACGGCCACCACATGCCAGCGGCGACGTGTGTCTACTGCTTGCTCTTGCTGTTGTGGCGTGCAGCGGTGCGAAATGGTGATGTGCCGTCCATGGCGGGTGTTGATTTCGTCCATCAGAGTCTTGAACAACCGGCCGTGCGGAGCGGTGTCCTTAAGCTGGTTCACCCCGATGTAGTAATGAATCATCTCGTGGAGGATGGTATCCTCAACCTCGGCCGGGGGCAAGTCAATGCGTGTGTTGATGCGCAGCACAAAGTCATACTTCACCTCGCCACCACGCCCGTCAGGCCTGCGCTTGTAGCTGCACACGCCCAGAAAAGACCGGGCATTGCTTAGCTTTATAGGCACAGGCGGCAGCTTGCCGCCAAAGCACAAGGCATTGAAGCGGTCAAACTGCTGCCTGACATACCCCACAGTGATCTCCATCAGCGGGTGAGCGTAGCGTAGTAGATGGAGTCTATCTCCTCATAGGAGAAGTCGGCACTCACAAAGTCACCTGCACGCAGCTTGATCAAGTGAGACAGGCGCTCGAGGGCTTTCTCAAAGATGAGTTTGTGGTCAAAGGCCAGCTCGGGCAATTTCCTGAGCGGGAACCACTGTGCAGCGGCAGCATCGTCGGCTGCCTGGACGTCGCAAGTGCGCACCAGCGTGAAGTAGGCAATCGAGATGACGCGCTCACGAGGGTCGCGGTCGGGGGCTGTGAAGGCTCCCAGCTGCTCCAGGTGCTCCACCTCAAGCCCGGTTTCTTCCTTGAGTTCACGACGGGCTCCGTCGGGGCCGTCCTCGTCAATGTTGAGGAATCCACCGGGAAATGCCCAGCATCCCTTGTAGGGCTCGTTGCCGCGCTCCACCAGCAACACGTTTAGCTTTACTCCGTCAAATCCAAACACCACACAGTCGGTGGTCACTGCCGGATGCGGATAGTTAGTCTGTTCTTCCATATATTAGTTTTGTCAGTTTTTTGGGTTTATCGGTTCATATTGTTCTTGTTGTAGTAGAAGTCGAGCACGTCGGTCGCAGCCACAAACGATGACTGCTGGTTGGCAAGCACCATCTGTTCCTTAAGTTCGAGCATGCGCTCCACCTCAGGATCGCTGTAGAAGCGCGCCTTGAGTTGCTCGTTGATGGTCTCGATCATCCAGTACTTCTCCTGCTCGCGGCGTTTCTGCTCAAAGAATCCGTTGGCGCGCACGTGCTCAAAGTAGCGGTCAATCATGTCCCACACCTTGTCGATGTTGAGCTCGTAGTAGCCCGAGTAAGTCACCACCTCGGGCAGGAAGCCGCTGGGAGGCAGCGGGAACAGGTGCAGCGCATTGCGGAACTGTGCTGCGGCAAGGTTGGCACGGTCCACGTTGTCGCCATCACACTTGTTGATGCATATACCGTCGGCCATCTCCATGATGCCGCGCTTGATGCCCTGCAGCTCGTCGCCGGTGCCCGCAAGCTGGATGAGCAGGAAGTAGTCGACCATCGAGTGGACAGCCGTTTCGCTCTGGCCCACACCCACGGTCTCAACAAAGATGTTGTCATAGCCTGCCGCTTCGCACAGCACGATAGTCTCACGCGTCTTGCGCGCCACACCGCCCAGGCTGCCGGCCGAGGGACTGGGACGAATGAACACATTGGGTTGGATAGACAGTTTCTCCATGCGCGTCTTGTCGCCCAAGATAGAGCCCTTGCTGCGCTCGCTGCTGGGGTCGATGGCCAGCACGGCAAGCTTGCCGCCACGGTTCAGCACATGCATGCCGAAGACGTCGATCGAGGTACTCTTGCCTGCTCCGGGAACACCCGTGATGCCTATGCGGCGACTGTTGCCCGTGTAGGGCAGACACTTGGCTATCACCTCCTGTGCCACCATCTGGTGCTCAGGCATCAGGCTCTCAACCAGCGTCACCGCCTGGCCCAGAACGGCAGGATTGCCCTTGCGTATGCCTTCCACATAGTCATTGACACTGAGCTGCGGACGGCGCTTGCGCCTCTTCATGTAAGGGTTCACCATGGGGGGTTGCTCGATGCCGGCGTTCACCTGCAGACCGGCATAGTCGTTCTCAGGGTGATGGTCGCAGTTGGCAAACTCTGCGTGGTCGCAGTGGGCAGCCTCGGGGTTGTTGATGTTCATTTCGTTCTCGTTCATCTTTGTCTTGTCTTATTTTTATCAGGCCTGGGCGCATCGGTCAAGTACACTGCGCAACGCTCCCGGCCATCGTTTCTTCACTTATGTCGTCATTTGGCCACCAGTCCCACCACGCGCACTTGCTGCACCGGCGAGTCGGGGTCATTAGTCATTATCGTCACCGTGGTGTTGAGCATGCCGCCCTCTATCAGTGCGGGATCCACCTCCAGCACCACCTGGGCACGCTTGCCCTTCTTCACCTTGTCGGGCACGGTCACCGCCTTCACCGCAGGCTCAGGACACCACACACGGCGCACCAGCAGGTCGCTATGGCCCGTGTTATGCAGCTCAACGGCATGTTGCTGCCGCTGGGTAATGCGGTCGCAGTCCACCTTGTCGGTGGTCAGATGCAGCGCAGGAGCCTTTTCACGCTGCTCGGGCGTCATGCCGTCAAAGTCCTCCAGCACCTGTGCCATCACATAAATGCGTGCAAGGCCGCTCTGGCTTGTTATCGACTCATGCAGCGGCTCGGCGCTCACCACCAATGTGTCCACATTGAACCCCCACAGCGGGGCTTCCTTGGCCCTATAGTGGATCAGCAGGGCCGCCACGTCGCCAGGAGGCACAGTATCGGGCAAAGCCTTTATCTCAACGTGGGCATTGCTGCCCTGGGTAAATAGCACAATTGTGTCGGGCGACACGTTGTAAGCGGCAATGCTGGCATTGCTGCCACGCATGCTCCGCTTGAGCTCGCCCATGGGCACCACCCTGTTCTCCATCCTCAGCGCACCGGCCGCCACCGGATACCGCTTGTCCACCTCTAGCGGCGACTCTATCACCTTGCCCTTTATCGACAGTTGGCTACGGCGGGGCACACCGGTGGTGTAGACATACACGTCTTTCTCAAATTTGCCCGGACGGCCCTTAGGGTTATAGGTCAGCGTCACACGGGCAGTGTCGCCTGGTGCTACCTCATCGCGGGTAAATTCGGTGGCAGTGCAGCCGCACGAACTCTGCACACGCGTGATCACTAACGGCTTGTCGCCGCTGTTCACCATGCGCATCACGCACGACACCTTGCCGTTGACCTCCTGGAACGTCCCGAAGTCATGCTCCGTCTCCAGCCACTTCACCTCGCCCTGGGCATACGCGCCCAGGCACAGGCAGGCAAGCGCACACATTGCTACACATCTATACCACATCGCAGCTGCCCTGTTACTTCTTCTTGCTCTTGGCCGGAGTCACGGTGCCCTCAATGATGAGCGTGGTGCGGGGCTCAGTGCCGTTAGTCTTAATCTTCACAGTCTTGCTGAAAGCACCCGGGCGGCCCAGCGGGCTATAAGTCACCACAACCTTGCCCTTCTTGCCGGGCTGGATAGGCTTAGTGGGAAACTCCGGACGAGTGCAGCCGCACGAAGCGGTAGCCTCAATGATAATCAGAGGTTTATTGCCAGTGTTAGTAAACTCAAAGGCATGCTTCACCGGACCACCGTCCTCCTTAATCACGCCAAAGTCATACACACGGTTGCCAAACGTGCACACGGCACCGCCGCCGTCGGCAACAACCATAGCCACGGTCATCACGCACAGCACGATAAATCCAAATATTCGTTTCATATCAGTCATATTTTCTAGTTTAACTCACAAATATAGATAAAACTCGTGGATTTTTACGCCAGTATATATAAAATCTTAT
>JAKSLZ010000117.1 GCA_024400935.1 Muribaculaceae bacterium
TTTCACTGCATTGACCAGATTGCGCTCACGGCACACGGGCAGATAATTGAGCGCTCCGGCCGAGGTCTTGACGGCATCGGCATTAACTGTCACGCTGTTGCGCTCGGGAATAACGATGGCATTGACGCCGGCGCACTCGCAAGTGCGGGCTATGGCTCCGAAGTTGCGCACATCAGTCACTCCGTCAAGCACCACGACAAAGGGGTTAACTCCTTCTTCATAGAGCTGTGGCACCAGGTTTTCCAGCTTGTGATATGTCACAGCCGACAACATTGCCAGCACTCCTTGATGGTTCTTGCGGGTGATGCGGTCGATGCGTTGCACAGGCACACGCTGCACGAGTACACCATGAGCACGGGCCACCTCGAGCAGTTCCTTGCTCAAGTCGCCCGAGAGGTCTTTTTTTACCAGCAATTTGTCTATCTCCTTGCCGGCCTCTATAGCCTCTATCACAGGGTGCAGTCCAAATATATATTGAGATTTGTCTATCATCTTTTAACGTATTGGTTTATAAGTGACTTGGCGTTATTAATTGCAGCCTCGTCAAGATCTTTGCCACTGAGCATGCGGGCAATTTCCATCACATGCTGCTCATTATCAAGCGCCATGACGCTTGTGGAGGTTGAGGCCTCGCTGTCAGTCTTGAAGACTTTTTTGTGACTTGTTGCACAAGCCGCCACCTGAGGCAGGTGAGAGATTGTCACCACCTGGATGCTCGACGCTATGCTGGCCATCATCTCGCCTATCATTGACGCTATGTCACCCGAAACGCCAGTGTCAATTTCATCAAATATGATGGTGGGCAGATGCATGTGTCGAGCCAGTATTGACTTGATGCACAACATCACACGCGACATTTCACCTCCCGATGCAGTGTCCTTGACGGGCATCAGCGCCTGGTTCTTGTTGAACGCCATCATGAACTCTACACTGTCAGCGCCTGTGACCGAGAGGCGTGTGTCGCTGAAATCAACCTTGAAGGCAATGTTCTTAAGGCCCAAGCTTGATACAAGCGGCTTAAACTCCTCGATAAAGGCGTCGGCAGCTTTTTTGCGCTTTGACCTCAATTCTTCAGCAAGTTTAGTGGTCTGCGCATTTACAGCCTTTAGCGTTGCCTCAAGCTGTGATATCTCTTCGTCTCCACTTGTGATTGTAGAGAGTTTTTCTTCAAATTGCTTTTGAATCTCTAGCAACTCATTGACACTGTCAACATTGTGTTTGCGCTCAAGAGTATAGATTGTGTCCAGGCGCTCGTCCACACGCTGCAACTCGGCAGGGTCAAGGTTCAGGTCATCCTGGGCATGGCTCACAGTCATCGCAATGTCCTTGAGGTCAATGATGCAGTTGCTCACGCGCTCAGCCATACCGCTGGTTTCTTCCATGACTTCCTCGGTAAACGACAACTGCTGCTCTATGGCCTTTAAGTTCTCTATTACCGAGAGCCCTTCGGCAGTGAGCAGATGGTCGACCGTACACAAGGCTTCCTTGAGAGCACCCACATTGCTAAGCTTGTGCTGCAGGCTCTCAAGTTCGGCATCCTCATTCTCATGCAAGTTGATTTCCTTGAATTGCTCAAGCTGGAATGAGATGTAATCCTCCTCGGCACGGCTTTTTTCTATCAACTCCTTTTTACGAGCGATTTCCTTCTCAATAGCCACAAGTTGCTTGTAACTAGCCGTATACTTCTCAAGCAACGCACCGTTGCCAGCAAGACTGTCGAGTATATTGAGCTGGAAAGATTGTGTCGAGAGCAGCATGTTGCTGTGTTGCGAATGGATGTCGACGAGGCAGGTTGTGATGTCCTTGAGCACGCCCAAATTGACAGGTGTATCGTTGACGAAGGCGCGCGAACGCCCGTTAGCTGCTACTTCTCGCCTGATGATGCATTCGTGGGCAAAATACTCTATATCATTCTCCTCAAACAATGATTCCAGGCTGTAACCATCGACGTCAAACGTTGCCTCAACCACGATCTTGCGGTCGGCGTTCCTCACCGCACGGGCATCGGCCCTGCCGCCCAGCAGCAGCGACAATGCACCCAGCAAGATAGACTTGCCGGCACCCGTTTCACCGGTAATGACAGTGAAACCGCAGTCAAAGGAAATCTCTAATTCCTCGATGAGTGCATAGTTAGATATGTATAATCTCGAAAGCATACCGGTGGGTTACAGCTGTTTATCAATTATTTGTTGCTTCTTTCTTAATTTCATTGAGACGATTCTGCTCAGTGGGCCACAAGGGATAAAGCGTTTCATACACCTTCTCCTTCTCAGGCAAGTTTGCCTTTGAATACACATTGACAAGTTCATCAAGCTTGGCATCCTTGAACATCGACAGGCACACGGTCATGGGCGATGCGTCATAGATGGCCTTGAGCGTCTCCAGGCTTTTTGTGATTGTCGCACGGCCCTTGTCCACGCTCACACTCATTTGGTCAAGCCCCTGGCGGTGGTAATTGTAAAGCACCTCACGAATGCCCGATGTGGATTTGTCAGTAAAAGCGCTGAGCACGGCACTGCGGTTCTTAGTGTCTTCAAATGCCTTCCATCCGGTTTCACCCGAACTCTGGGCAAGGCGTACCACATTAGCCGCCTTCTCATAGTAGGGGTCTCCGCCTCGCTCGCTGAATGTGTCAAAGTCCATGGCGATGATCATGTAAGCATAGAAGTTGAGTATCGCAGTGAGGTTACTTTCCATGTCAACCTCTGAGAACACAAGCGACTGTCCGCTCTGGTATTCAAACTCAACCTTTGTGTCCTTGAAGTTTATCACCGTGGTCATGTAAGAACTGTTATATACAGGTCGTTGCGACTGAATCTGAAGGTCTCCGGTCATCTTGCCAGAGCCGTCGTCATAAGTGGCAACAGTGAAAAACAACTTGCACTGTATGCGCTCGTTATTGGCAAACACTGCATCGGTCCACTTTGTAGTGTTCATATAGTCAGACACAGCCTCCTTGAGGGCATTGAACACCTCTTTGTTTGCATTAGGAACCTTCTGGCTGTTGATCTCTACAGTGCAGTTCAGCTCGTTTGACTCGTTTTGAGCCATTGCAAACAGCGACGTGAATGCCACTAATACCGATGCAATAATATATTTCCAGTTCATGACCCGTTGAGTTTTTTATTTAAGTTCTTCTATTTTGCCAAACTTGATCAGGGTTGCCACACGCTTGGTGTCACGGCTGAAGTCGGCATTGCATATCCAGCCATAGTAACCGGTGTCGCGCATGAACACTTCAGATGCCAGCTGACCACGATATTTGCCAAAGTTGATTGCCACGGCAACCTTCTTGTCATTAGTCCACACAAAACGTCCTGCAAGGTCTACGTTGAGTGTGTGCGACGAGTAATCTTTAGACAATTCCTCTATCGACATCCCGTTGAGGTCTTCATAGTGCTCTACCTGAGCCTTGAGCACCTCATAGGTCACGTCGGTGTCGCACGAAGCAGCATGATGGTTTTCCATCTCCTTGCCGCAGTAGAAACGATAAGCTGCCTCCAGATCGCGCTTCTCACGCTTGTGGTAGATGATCTGAACGTCAACAAAGTGATGACGGCTGGCATTGAACTCTTTACCTGCACGCAGGAACTCTTCGGCCAGGATGGGAATATCAAAGCGGTTGCTGTTAAAGCCTGCTATGTCGGCATCCATGAACACCGACAACAACTCATCAGCCTTTTCCTTGAACAGAGGTTCGTCCTTAAGGTCTTCAAGACTGATGTGATGCACGTTGAATGACTCTTCGGGAATGTTTCGTCCGTCAGGGTTAAAGCGGTAAGTGCAACGTTCTTCTTTTCCGTTAGGCCACACTTTGACATACGACAGCTCTATGATGCGGTCGTTAACAATGTCAAGTCCAGTGGTCTCAACATCAAAGATTACAAGCGGTTTTTTCAGTACTAATGACATGTATATCGCAGTTTTATATCATCATGGGCATTTGGAGAATAAGAAGATCCTCGTCCTGTTTCTGCTCAGTAGGCAGGAAGATACCAGCACGTGCAGGATCAAGAAGCTTGAGGGTCACTGACTCATTGTCAATGTTGTTGAGCACCTCAATCACATCGCAGTTCTTAAAGCCCATTGTCATGGGTTCGCCGTCATATTCGCACTGGATTTGCTCTTCGGCAGATGTAGAGTGGTCAAGGTCCTGAGCAGTGATGAGAATCGCATTGGGCTCAAGCTGAAGCTTCACCAGACCGCCCACGCTAGCAAATACCGACACGCGGCGCAGGGCTGTGAGCAGTGTCATGCGGTCAGCCTGGACGTTATAGGGATTGTTCTCGGGGATAACCGAGTTATAGTTGGGATAACGACCGTTGATGAAGCGGCAAGTGAGTGAGTAGTCACCAGTCTCAAATGTCGCACTAGTCTCGTCCACTGTGATTGTTACGGGAGTCTTCTCGTTCTTGTCAAGGATGCTGTTTAAGATTGTAGCAGGCTTTGACGGCAGGATGAACGAACGCTCAATATTAGGAACCACATTCAGCTTGCGATAACGCACGAGCTTGTGTGAGTCACTTGCTACAAATGTGATGCCGTCGGGCTTGATGTCCCAATACACACCCATGAACTGGGGATGCATGTCATCAGTACCCACTGCAAACACTGTGTGCTGAATGCCGTCAATGATGTCTTTAGGAGTAAGCGCAAACTGAACTGTTTCGCTTGAACCCTGTGCCTTGAGAGGATACTCATCGCCATTAAGAGCAACGATGTTGTACTGACCGTTTACATAGCTGATGATTACCTCAAGGTTCTCCTCGTTAACATCAACAGTCATTGCAGTGTCAGGAAGCTCCTTCAGCAGGCTAAGCATGCGCTTAACGTCCACTGCAAACTTACCACTACCCTCGGCCTCGGTAACTTCGACAGTTGTAGTGAGACGAGTTTCCATGTCACTACCGGTAACAACAATGCGGTCACCCTCTAATTCAAAAAGGAAATTGTCAAGAATAGCATAGGCATTCTTATTGATAATCACCTTGCTAACGGCTGTCAGATGTGACAGTAACTTCTTGCTTTGAATGTTGAATTTCATATCGATATGTATTATAAATTTATTATCAAAAATCAACAAGAATCAAGGCCAAAGCCTCGTCCTCCTAATTAACTTACAAATTTACTGATTTTTTACAAAATAAACGCAAAAACATGCCCAAAATTTCATTTTCACACGGCAAATAGCACGTAAAAAATGTTAAGGTGGGCTCCATTAATTATGTCGTGCCGATTTTGAGATGCGTTTTGAGTAGATTTATGATAACAACTAAGTCGTTACACAACTTCGTAACCGATGGTTTTCGATCGTGGGAGATACTAGATCTATAGAGAAGAGGCTGTCGGCTCTAATGTGCGTGCAGTATTATTTTTTATTATTGCTGTCCGGTAAAATATTCAACAACTGTAACTATTCAGCAATGGTAAGATCTCGCGCAGAACTCGCGGATTTTTTTAAATTGAAAATACATTAACAAAGAGAGGCTGAAA
>JAKSLZ010000118.1 GCA_024400935.1 Muribaculaceae bacterium
CAGACACTCACACCGACAATGGTGACAAACTCACAGCACAAGACTTCACCGTCACCCCCGGACAGAAGAATGTAGAAGTAAAACTTATGCTTGAGCGTAAAAACTCTCTCGACTTCACCAACATCCAGTTTGACATTGAATTTCCAGAGGGAATTCGTCCCTGTGCAAACGCCAATGGCAGATTTGGCACCGAAGGCTTCGATGTAATGGGCGAGAATGGTGCCATCGTCAACTTCAGCCACAACATGGACCGCACCGAATTTTACCCAAACCACCGTGTTGTAGGTACTAACATGCTCAAGATTCCTATTGAAGCCAACCCCGCACACATTTACACATTTTATGTTCAATGTGACGAAAATGTAAAAAGCGGCACATATAAACTTTTGGCTAAAGGGCTCAAATACACCAGCTATAACGATGACTTATGGGCAAATGCTAACTCTCAGGAAATTTGCACAATCACAGTTGAAGATGCTACCGATCCCGTAGACGACACTTACACCGACATTTCAAAACTGGACTACGCCCTGTATTGTGACGCAGTCAAGACTCGCCCGGGAAAGCAAGTAGAAGTGAAACTCAACATGAAGAACGCTACCCCCGTATGCTTGTGGCAAGCCGACCTGGTTTTACCCGAAGGCTTTAGCGTAGCTACCGACGAGTCAGGCGAGCTGTCAATCAACATTTCGGGTAGCCGCACTTCACAGAGTAAGCACAACATTGCTGCAAACACCTTGAAAGACGGCAGCATACGCATCCTGTGTTCATCTACAACAAACAAGGAATTCCTTGACAATGATGGCGAAGTAGCAACAATATTGTTAAACGTTCCCAATGACATTGCCGATGGCGAATACTCATTAATGATTCGCTCACAGCTCATGGTTGAGAACAACGCAACAGCAACTAGCTACCAAGTAGAAAGTGTATCATCAAAGATTATCGTCAAAGATTTCACCATCGGTGATGTCAACAACGATGATGAAATCAACGGCATTGACCTTGTTTACATCTCTAACATTATCCTTGAGAACCCTGTAGAGGGAGCAATCGCAAAAGCCGCCGACATAAACAACGACGGTGTAGTCAACGGCACTGATTATGTACTTGAGGTTAACAAAATTCTGGAACGCCCCACAGCGCAGAATTCTGCATCAAGAAAGATCGCTCCAGCCGAAGACGCAACAACTAGCTATGCTATTTACTCAACCAATGTCACTACCGACGCCAACAGCATGTTTGTCATTCCCGTCAGCGTATTGAATGACAATCTTTTCACACTGTGGCAGGCCGACTTTGAATTGCCCGAGGGCTTTAGTTTCGCAGTTGATGACGATAATGAAGCTTTAGTTGAGATTACTGGCAACAGAACCACCTATAAGAACCACAGTATCTCAACAAATTTACTGCAAAGCGGTGACTTAAGGGTTCTGTGTGCTTCTGCCACTAACAAAGAATTCAAAGATAACGACGGAGAAGTAGCAACCATCAGCATTAACGTAAGCGACAATGTCGCATCTGGTGATTATAGCATCAAGATAAAGAAAGGTCTCATCGTTGAAGCTAATGGTACAGGACACAATACAGCAGACTCTGAAATCATAGTTACTGTTTACAACACATCAACCGGTATCAATGACATCACCGTGAACAACGGCAAGGTTAATGTTTACAACACATTTGGTCAGCTCATTAAGAGCAACGTTGACGCGGCTACAGCAACCGAAGGTCTTTCTAACGGTATCTACATCGTAGGTAACAAGAAAGTTGCTGTAAGGAAATAATTCATTGAGCAATCTTCATAATTAATAGATGTGTCGCAGAAACGCGGCACATCTTTTTTTCACCACTAGTATTGACACGCATCAGTAACTGTACAATATTTTCTTTTTAAACTAAAAAATCTGCGAGTTCTGCGAGTTCTGCGCGAGATAATACCCATTGGTGTATGGTTAGCACGCATCATAACAAGGGACAAATAAACACAATTTTTGTAAATGAATGCGAGATATAACGGATTTTTCGCTATTTTTGCATTGAATTCAAGATTTGGCCTATGAATAGAATACTCTTTATAATACTCGTCGTCGTAGCCTGTGTGGCTGCTCAGGGGCAGGTTATCACGCAGATGGCTAAGGACAACATGAAGATAGAGAAGGGCGTGAAGCCGGGGACCGACGAGGGGTCGGTGACACGTCGCGAAGTGGACGTGCAGCTTGACACGACGGCCGCTTACTACAAGTACATCGACTCGGCACAGGTGCGCATTAAACAGCAGGACTGGGCCGCTGCCGAGAACTTCATTAGACAGGCCATCGCAGCCGAACCCAGCAACAACACTAACTCCATGCTGCTATCTAACCTTGCCACGCTGCAACGTTTCCAAGGTAAACTGGACGAGGCCATCAAGAACTACACCCTTGCCCTCGACATGACGCCTAATGCCGTTACACTGCTGCTAAACCGTGCCGCTGTGCTGATGCAGACAGGCAAGATCGAAGCTGCCGTGGCCGACTTTGAAAAGGTGCGCTCGCTCGACGAGAACGAGGAGGAGTCGCGCTACACGCTGGGCATGATGGCCATGGACCAGGGCGACTATGCCAAGGCCGAGGCTCTGTTTGACGAAATCAAGAAACACAACTCCAAGAGTGTTCTGGCATGGGAAGGCTTGGGAATGCTTTACAAGGAACAAGGCGACTATGCCAAGGCTACGGTCCACCTGAGCGAGGCCGTCAAGATAGACCCCACCCCCACTCTGCTGGGCAACCGTGCCGACTGCTACCTGGTGCTCAAGCAACTGGCCAATGCCAGCGAGGACATACAGAATGCACTGCAACTGGATCCTGACGACGGCTTTCTGTATCTGCTCAGGGCCAAGCTCAACAAGATGCGCTTCAACTATAGCGATATGAATCGCGACATCAAACTAGCCATAGAGCACGGCGTGGACAAGGAAATTGCAAACGCGCTAAAAAACTGACACGACATCCATTATGATTAAACATCTCGACTTCAACACTCCCATCAAGGGCATAACGGCATTTACAACTGAACGCGGCGAAGTTAATCCCCGCAACAAATACAGTGACTTCAACGTGTGCAACTACACCGGCGACGATGCCCTGCATGTGCTCGACTGCCGCATGATGCTGTGCATGAACCTGGGCATTGACATGGATAGCCTGGTTATGCCTCATCAAACCCATTCGGCTCGCGTTGCAGTGATTGACGACGCCTACATGCGCCTAGACATTGACAAGCAGGAAACGGCCCTCGAGGGCGTTGATGCGCTGGTGACTAAACTCAACGGAGTGTGCATAGGGGTAAACACTGCAGACTGTGTGCCCATCATCCTCGCCGACGACAAGGCGGGCGTGATTGCCGCAGTACACGCTGGCTGGCGCGGCACTGTGGCAGGTATTGCCGCACAAGCCGTCAAGGCAATGCTCAAGTTGGGGGCAAAGGCACACGACATTCATGCCGTCATGGGGCCCTCCATATGCCAGGAATGCTTTGAGGTGGGCGATGAGGTTGTAGACGAGTTCTCAAAGGCAGGCTTTGATACTGACGCTATCGTGAAGCGCAATGCCATCACCGGCAAGGCCCACATTGACCTGCGCAAGGCCAATGCCATGATACTTGCCCGCGCGGGAGTCGACAACGTGAACACCCAGTGTGAATGTTCCAAGTGCAACAACAAACGCTACTTCAGTGCCCGCACCCTGGGCATCAAGTCGGGCCGCACATTCACAGCAGTCATAAAAGGCTAAGCCCCCACCCTATATCCTATCAAGCCTATATAGCTTATAGGGCCTATATAGCTTATAAAAACAGCATCGCGCCAGCAGAACTTCCCGCTGGCGCGATGCCTTTTACTGTTATCGTCAAGTATTACTTGCCCAGGATTGCATTGAGTGCAATGTTAGCATCGGTAATGTCGACAGTACCGTCGCCGTTAACGTCAGCACGGCCGCTGTACTTACTTGCGCTATCCTTACCCAGCACGATGTTGAGCAGGATGTTCACGTCAGTGATGTCGACCACGCCATTGCCGTCAACGTCACCCTTGATGCCACCGCTCTGCTTGGGCAGGATGTCAAGGTAGATCTCGCTGAAAGAGGGAGTCACATTGGGAACATAGTAAGCGCTGCCCGAGGGAACGTAAGACTTCATCTCAGGCTTGTCGAGACGCTCAGAGAGCTCGCTCCACACATAGTTGCCGCTTGAGGGCATCACTGCATAGTCGCCCTCGGTGGTAACGGCTGTCATGCGGTTACTCTTAGGAGCCGAAACGCTTCCTGCAGGACGCTCGAGCAAATATCTCTTGCCGGGGGTGAGACCGGTGAGGATAACACCGGTGCTCGCGGGCACAGCTGTTACCTTAGCGGTAGTTGCCACAGTGCCGGTGCCTGATGTACCCATATTGTTGCCTGTAACGACATATGCATTCACACCGCTTGCAGCGAAATCAACGGGAACACACACGCCCAGTGCCATAGTCTTGTGGTCGGGCACGATGAAGGGGTTGAGGTTGTTCTCAAGGTTTGATGTGCTGCCAGCAGTCCAGTTCTTTGCCTGGTTGAAGTACTTGAGCAGGTCGTTGTAGTGCACATAGCAGCGGAAACCACTTGCGTTGTTGCCATAGAGCTGGCCCTCCAGGGTGAGGTTTGACAGATGGGGCAAAATGGTAAGGCTTGTGAGACTCTTTGCTCCATAGAAAGCATAGTCCTTAAGCGTGTTAACCGAAGCGGGAACTACGAGAGTGGTGATGCCCGAACCCTCAAATGCCAAACTGCCGATAGTCTTGAGGCCAGTCATGTATGTGGTGTTAAGTGTCTTGATGCCTGTAGCATTATTGAAACAACCATAGTCAATCTCGGTGATGAGATAAGATTTGTCAACGTTATAATACTGATTTCTCTCGTATCCAGACGAAGCGAAAGCAGTTGCTGTAGCGATATTGGGGTGATAAACATATTTAGCAGTACCGGCATAGGTCTTGCCGTCAACTGTCACGGGGTTGTTGTTGATAATAGTCATGTGGTAAGTCGACTGGTGGCGGTCGCTCATCTTGCCATAGGTGAAGTCGTAGGCACCGTTCTTGAGGGCGAGCTTTTTCCAACCTGAATGGCCATAAAATGTATTAATGCCGCCATAAGGCACATAAACCGAGCAAGTAGAAGGCACGCCTGTGAAATCGTAAGTG
>JAKSLZ010000119.1 GCA_024400935.1 Muribaculaceae bacterium
TCAACATCGACAGCGACAGCCGTCTGGCATTCACCGCTGCAGTGCGCAAGGTCTTTAACGACAAGCCCGGTGAGTTCGATCCCCGCAAGTATTGCGGTCCCGCTCGCGAAGAGATGCAGAAGCTCTACACTCACAAGATTGTTGAGGTTCTGGGCAGCGACAACAAGGCTGAGTAATTCATCCACACATTCCATCATAAAGCTCCAGGCAGAAAAACTGCCCGGAGCTTTTTTGTATCCCCCCCCAAGCCCCCACCCCACCACACACAAGCCAGCCCCGTGCCTTGAGCGACAGCTCAAGGGAAAAACCCTCCATCTCCCCCACCTCTATTCACCCCTGCAAGCTCATTTTTATACATTTACGCCATTTTGTCTTGGTGTTTTAATTTAAAAATGTCATTTTGGCACGATTTATGCCATATTGACACTTATAGAATCCTGCTTTAAAATTTGGCAAGACAATTGCAAATACTCTAGTGAACGCGGCAATGAAGCCGGGTTCACAACAAAAAAAAACAGAAAATAACAACAACTTTAAATTTATAGGAGATTAAGATTATGTTAGTAACATCTAGAACAAATCGCAACTGGTTACCCGAGGTTTTCAACGAACTGTTTAACGACAACTTCATCATGCCTCGCACCGTGTCAAACAACACACCCGCAATCAACGTTATCGAAAACAAAGACGGCTACGTGCTCGAACTTGCCGCTCCCGGCATGACTCGCGAGGACCTCAAGGTCACCCTCAACGAGGAAAACAACCTCGTCATCGACATCGAAAAGAAGGCTGTCACCACCGAGAACAACGACCAGGCAAAGGAGACCGAGACCCGCTACCTGCGCCACGGATTCTCAATGACCAAGTACCACCAGACATTCATCCTCCCCGAGGACGTGAACATGGACAGCATCACCGCAGCTGCCGAGAACGGCATCCTCACAATCACACTCCCCAAACTCATGCCCGAGGAGATGAAACGCGAGGTAAAGGAAATCGCCATCAACTGATGACGAAGAGCTCATATTAACCACATGAAAAGCACCACAACTGGCACCGATACAGCACCAGCCAAAACACACGAGGCGCAAGCCCTCATAAGCATAAAAGATTGATAAAGATTTAGTAGTTAGTAGTTAATAGTTAGTTTAAGCAAGCCAGTTTGCTACATTGTGGTTATCCCATAAGCGGCCCGCGCCATCGCGGACCGCTTATTTTTTTGCGCGCAACACGCATATTCACATCTCGCGCAACACACTCATCAAATCCTATTAAGACGGTGCAACGACATTTTTTTTACAAATTTCCGTTGCTTGTCTATTTTATTTTGTACCTTTGTACCGTAGGGCCTGCATCACGCTGCTACCAGACGGAGCACGCACGGCCAACAATAATAACCGAACGGTGCATTTGCCCGTTGATTCATATACTGAACAGATGGAATTTAACTCGTGGTCGTTTGTCTTTTTCTTTCCTGTGGTGTGCCTGCTTTATTGGACCATCAGAGAGCAACGATGTCGCAATGCGTTCTTGCTTGTGGCGAGTTACTTTTTCTATATGTGCTGGAATGCCAGCTACGGCATCCTGCTGTTTACCAGCACTCTCATCTCTTACCTTGCCGGCATAGCGCTCGCCCGCACCGAGCACACCGGGTGGCGCAAGCTGCTGGTAACGGTGGGAGTAGTACTCAACCTAGCGCTGATTGCTTATTTCAAGTATGCCGACTTTGGCGTTTCCACCGTCAACTGGTTCATGCAGTTACTTGACATCAACATGCACGTGCCGTTACCCGGCATTTTGTTGCCGGTGGGCGTGTCGTTCTTCGTGTTCCAGAGTGTGGGCTACACCATCGACGTTTATCGCCGCACCGTTCCTGCCGAGTGCGCCCCAGTGAACTACGCCCTGTTCATTTCGTTCTTCCCACAGCTAGTTGCCGGTCCCATTGAGCGCTCGGGCAATATGTTGCCGCAGTTCAGGGAGAAACGCGTGTGGGACGACGATAAAGCCATCTCAGGCCTCAAACTCATGTTGTGGGGCTACTTCATGAAGCTTGTCTTGGCCGACCGTTGCGCACTGTATGTGGGCAGCGTCTTCGACACACCGTCGGCTCCGGGATACTCCTCGCTGCTGGGTATAGTGCTGTTTCCGTTCCAGATTTATGGCGACTTTGCCGGTTACACCTACATAGCCATAGGCGTAGCACGCATCATGGGATTCCACCTCAACGACAACTTCAACCACCCCTACTTTGCATGCACCGTGGGCGACTTCTGGCGCCGATGGCACATCTCATTGTCGACATGGTTTCGCGACTACCTGTACTTCCCGTTGGGAGGCAGCCGTTGCAAAAAATGGCGCATCTACTTCAACCTTATGGCAACCTTCCTTGCCAGCGGGCTGTGGCATGGGGCCATGTGGACCTATGTGGCATGGGGCGGTGTGCACGGCCTGTGCCTGTGTATCGAGCGAGCGCTGGGATGGGGTAAGAAACAGTTTGGACGCATTGAAAAATGTGCGCACGTGGCACTCACATTTCTCATCGTAGCACTGGCGCGACTCATCTACCGTGCCGGCAGCCTCGAAATGGCATGGATACACATCAAGCGCGCACTGTTGCCCTCACGATTCACCCTTGGCAACAGCGAGACTCAGTTCTCATTGCTCATGATATTTATCGTTGTAGCCATCGTCATAGCCAAGGATGCCATCGAGGAATGGCGCCCGCAAGCTCCGACATGGGCGTCGCGCATCTCGCCGTGGTGGCGAGACGTCACCATCGTCACAGCATTAGTGTTAGCTATCTCGCTCATGGCTTCGCCACAGGGCGGCACATTTGTATATTTCCAGTTCTGACCATCATGAAGTATAGATTCTTAAAAACAATAGCCTTAACGCTGCCACTGAGCATCGCATTAGTGCTGGGCATCAAAATGTGCACCCTCTACCGCATGGAGCAGGCCATGGACATGTCACTGCCGGACGGCACACGGGTATTGGTACTGGGCAACTCGCACGGACGCGATGCTATATGCGACACCATGTTGCCAGGATGGGCCAACCGCTGCTCTGACGGAGAAATCTACACCGGTGTCTATAGCCTGGCCAAGCGTCTGCTCGAGCACAACAGCATCGACACCCTAGTGGTTCCCATGATGGATTTCGTTACTTATCGCGACGACCGACTCACTACCAGTTACCTACTGTATGAGAGTTCACGCATGGCCATCGCCGACAAACGGGTACTCACCGACTTTACCCGCCTCGACTGGCGCAACATGCTGTCATTCTACATGACTAATGAAATCAAAGCCATGACACGCCCCGTAGAGGTAGGAGGATATGAACACTGGGACCACCACGGTCTGCAGACCGACATTGCTAACTATGAATCACAACGCGAAAAGGAAGGTGTCATCAAGGCACCGCGCGACTCCATTGCAAGCTTCTCAATGATGACAACCTACCTGGAACGAACAGCACAGCTGTGTGCCAGCAAGGGTGTGCAGATGGTGATACTCAACTACCCCAAGTATCAGCGCGAGAAATACTATGAGCGCAGCAAGGCCTGGGACTATTACGCAACCCTGCCCACGAGTGTACTGATTGCAGACTACGAGCATTTTGCCCTGCCAGACACCACCTATTATGCTAACACAACACACCTCAACTACCGAGGCGCCGAGTTTTTCACAAAGCACATTAAGGAGCACGGACTCAAGACTCTAACCCCGCGACAATGGCGCGCAACACGCCACGACTAGGCGGGACCTACCACATCACTTTGACACTGCAGTAACCGTGTAACCAGCTTTACGCAGCAGGTTTATCAAACCCTGCTCGCCAGGCAAGTGGCCCGAACCAACACATGTCATCACCGACATCTGCGGCATGAGCACCTTGAGTTTCTCCACCCACTTGCGGTTGCGTCCCCATATCAACGCCTCCAGTTCCTCCTCGGTGGGCACACTCCCCTTGTCAGGTTCAACAATCAGTCTATACATGCCGTCAAGATCCTCATTGATATATGCAGCGCTCAACTCGTTCACGGCCTCCTGAAACTCATCGTCACTAGCGCACATCTCATAGAGCGCCTCGGCCTGCACCCTGATGGGCGACATAAACAAAGCCTGTATTTGGTCGTCTAACGTCTCCAGTCCGCCCAACAACTTACCCAACGACGCCCCCTTCTTCTGAACCATCACATCAATCTGCGCATCATGGTCAAAATCAGGAAAACACACTTGGGCCTGCATAGCCTCAAGCTGACTACTAAGCCCCACCGGTTTGAGCATATTCAGGTATTCAATCTGCACACCATAGGCACCCAAGTACTTGTCCACCACTCTTTTCACCACAGCATACTGCTCAGGAGTGAGGACCCGGTCAAGAGTACTATCGGCCGGGGCCACCATCGCACGCATCATCTTTTGCTGCGCCGCCTCCGACATCAGGCTATCCTTGTGAAGTTCACCATACACAGCATCACAGCTAGCGATGGCATCGTTGAGCCCCTTTACACTGTCGATAAACGCCGCAGGGGCAAAGTGATGCGTCCCCATCAGGTAAGAAGGCTTCGACAAACCATTACCCTCCACCTTCCACAATAATTGACTCCAAGCCGCCACAGCAAACACCGCCATAGCCACAAAAACAAAAATCCTGCGATTCATAACCTTTGACATTTTAAATTAGGCAACAAATATAAACAAAAAACGTCACATACGGCCCATTCCACACCTCAAAAGCGGAATATTTACCCACAAATAGGTATTGCACCATCAAGACCCTGGCAGTAACTTTGCACCGAGAATTAGTCACAGGCACCTGACCTGCCACGTAAAAATATTATTAATTAGTAAATAGTGAAAAGAAAACCGCGGCGATGAGAATCGAGCGGTTTTTTGCATCAAAACAGCCATCAGAAGACCAAAAACCACAAAAAACACATTTTTTTTGCATTTTTTCGCCCAAACACTTGCACAGTTCCAATAAAAGCAGTAACTTTGCAACGCTTTTCGGGGGAAACCCTGAATAATGCGATCGGGATGTAGCTCAGTCCGGTTAGAGTACGCGTCTGGGGGGCGTGGGGTCGCTAGTTCGAATCTAGTCATCCCGACCAATCGAGTA
>JAKSLZ010000012.1 GCA_024400935.1 Muribaculaceae bacterium
CATCTTCTCATAATAGGAATTGTCGTCACCACGATAGATGATTGACTCATTCTTGTCCTTCTTGATTTTCTTTTCCTTTACGAGACGTGCTTTTTCTGCTCTAATTTGTTCAAGCAGAACTGATGCAGGTTCATCGTTTGGGTCTTGGGGGACCAGTTTGCCTTGTATTGCCCACTGGAGTATGCTGTTTTTAAGTTGTTTTCCTGTCATACTATAGACAATTTTTACTTCTCTATGGTTATACCTAACAATTCTTGTATTTCAGAAAGAGTTTTATCAATCTCTTTGTCGAGAGCTGCGCGCTTCTTGTAGTAGTCGGCAAGAAGTTCGGCAGGTGGCAAAATTTCTTCTTCATCTTTGGGGAACTTACACTGGTCGAAGTTGCAGTCCATATCAAGCAATTCTTGTGCAGTAAAACACTTTGCCTTAATGTCGCTATCATCCACAATTATTTCCTTGCGGTCGTTCCACCATTCGG
The DNA here is from genome assembly GCA_024400935.1 of Muribaculaceae bacterium. GTDB lineage: Bacteria > Bacteroidota > Bacteroidia > Bacteroidales > Muribaculaceae > Sodaliphilus. Next base: position 479 of record JAKSLZ010000012.1, read on the forward strand.
TAATGGGAGCAGTGTGTTCGAGACGCATAGGTTTAGTCTTGCTGAAGTGCTTATAGCCCTCAGGCATATCAAGGCGGTAGAACCATGTTTCACGAGTTCGGAAGCCCTCGGGAGCATTGTCAGCAGCTTCGTTGTCGAAGAACAGAATATTGGTAGCAATAGAGGTATAAGGTGAGAAGATACTGCCTGGTAAACGTATAATGGTGTGTAGATTAAACTTGCGCAAAAGGTTTTCCTTGATTGCGCGCTTTGCACCATCAGTACCAAATAAGAAACCATCAGGGATAATCACGCCAGCACGACCGCCAATTTTGAGGCGGTACATGATAAGAACGAGGAACAAGTCAGCGGTTTCGCTTGACTGGAACTGCGAAGGGAAATTACCTTTTACCGAAGCATCGGTACTACCACCGTAAGGAGGATTCATACCGATCACATCGACCTTGTCAGACTCCTTGAAATCCGACATGTTTGTGCCCAAAGAATCACAGTGACGAATGTTTGGTGCTTCAATATCATGTACAAGAAGGTTAGTTATCGAGAGCAGATAAGGCAGAGGTTTCCACTCTTGACCAACAACAGCCTTTTGCAGTTTTTCTTGATCGGCAGCTGATTTTACCGAAGGAGCCATAAAGTTAAGTGCCGATGTAAGGAAGCCACCTGTACCAGAAGTGAAATCACCAAAGGTCTCTCCTAATTGTGGATGGAGCTGCTGAACGATAAAGTCAGTGAGCGCACGGGGTGTGTAGAACTCACCGGCGTTACCCGCTGACTGGAGGTCTTTGAGCAAACCCTCGTAAATATCCCCGAAAGTATGACGATCCTCTGCGTCATCAAACTCAATCTCATTTACGATGTTGATGATTTGGCGAAGGAGTGTACCATTTTTCATGTACTGGTTTATATCCTGGAAAACCTCATGTACAATGCTCATGTGTCGTGGGGTTTCGGCAGTTACAGGAAGTTCCTTAAGAGCAGGGAATAATTCTTCATTTATGAATTTAAGCAATACGTCGCCAGTCATTGCAGAACCATCTTTCTCGTCAACAGCCCAGTTGCGCCAACGGAGTTTTTCAGGAATAATCGACTTATATTCCTTTTTGTCACGATAGGCATTGTATTCCCATGTTTCTTCTTGAGTGTCATACACTTTGAGGAAGAACATCCAGACCATTTGCTCGATGCGCTGAGCGTCACCGTTGATACCCGCATCAGAACGCATGATGTTCTGAATACGCTTGATTATATTATTTACTGCCATTATGCTACTTTATAAATTTCTGTTTCAAGTTCTTTAATTGCTTGTTCAAATCCTGCAGGACCGCCAAACAGTTTGATAATCTTTGTTGGTTTGCCGATGAGATTGAACGGTGGAATCTCTAAGATGCCTGCTTTCTCAAAGTCAAGGATGCCATTTTCGGCATACTTGTCGAGCAATGCTTCAAGTACCTCGCGAGCCTTGCCTTCATACTTGCCGAAATAGTTGCGCTTCTTTACATTATTAGCTCGCTCACGGCGAGTAAGTGGCTTTTGGTCATAAGCCACATGGCAAATAATGTCGAATATATCAGCATCCTTCAGTGCAGGATTAGCATCCCTTACAGCATCGATAAGAATTGCATATTCTTTGAGTTCATCAAGGATAGCCTGTTTTTTATCGGCCTCAGACCACTTTTGAATGAAGTTGTCAAGAGATTCAAAATGGCGTTGTATATGTTTGCGGGCAAATGATGTAACCGACTCAGTTTTCATCGTTTTGCCATCTTCTCCCAAAACAGATACAATTTCAGATTGGATTTTGATATTTACGCCATCTACAATATATTTGTCATGCTTTGGTTCTCCTGCCGTACTTGTATTGCTTCCGTCTTCTCCGTTATTGATTTTATATTTTCGGGGAGAAGGGATTTTTGGCACAGGATCGCCATCAAATTCCGGGTCACGGAATTTTGCTGTTGCATTTCTGAAATCAAGAATTTCAAGATGCCATTTGCCTTTGTCTGGGCGAAGGCGCGTGCCACGGCCAACAATTTGCTTAAACTCAGTCATGCTGCCTATTTCCTTATCAATAACGATAAGTCCGCAGGTTTTACAGTCAACACCAGTTGACAACAACTCACTTGTCGTGACAACTGTGGGATATGGTTCATCGACAGAGATGAAATTGTCAAGTTGCTTCTTGCCTTCTTTGTCCTCGCCAACAATACGAGTTACATAGTATGGTGATTTTTTAACAAGATCAGCATTCATATTGATTAGCAGCTGACGCATTTCTGCAGCTTCTTCAATGTCTGAGCAGAAAATGATTGTTTTCGTCATTCGACCAATCTCGTGCAGCATTTGGGTGATGCGATGTGCTACAATTTTTCTGCGAAGTTTAAATGCTAATTCTCTACCGATATTCTGTCTTTGGTATAGTTTCTGCTCAATTTCTTGCCCAAGGAGGTCTTTTTCTCCAGCATCAGGAGTCCAGCCCTCTAAGTCAACATTTATGAACGAGTTTGTCACACGATATGGAGCAAGAAATCCGTCTTGAATACCTTGCAAAAGAGAATATGTGTAAACTGGCTTGCCGAAATACTCCAAGTTATTAGCACCTTCATCCGATTTTGGTGTTGCCGTCATACCAATCTGAGTCGCAGAATGGAAATACTCAAGCACTTTACGCCACGCAGAATCATCCTTAGCACTTCCTCGATGACACTCATCAATGACGATAAGGTCAAAATAGTCTGGAGAAACTTCCTGGAATGGGTCAGGCTGTCCTTCTCTGCCCACCAGCTGGTGGTATAATGCCATATATATTTCAAAAGCAGTATCAATCTTTGGTGTGCCCTCTGCCGTTGATGTAACCTTTGTCATGAACTTCTTGAACGGTTTGAAATCCTGGGCAATGGTTTGGTCGATAAGGATATTTCTGTCTGCAAGATAAAGGATTTTCTTTTTTGCTTTTGATTTATGAAGACGATGAATTATTTGGAAAGCAGTATAGGTTTTACCTGTACCTGTCGCCATAACCACAAGAACACGTTGCTGACCTTTCGCTATCGCTTCGACAGTACGGTCAATAGCAATGCGCTGATAGTAGCGAGGTTCATGAGTGTAAGCGTCGTAATAATATGGCGTTTCTACAATCTCCTGTTGCTCGACTGTGAGATTCTTACTATCTATGAGACGATTATACAATTCATCTTCGGTTGGAAATTCTTCTAAACTAAGCTCCGTCTCTTTACCTGTGATGAAATCGTGTTCAAGAAAACCATCACCGTTACTACTATAAGCAAATTTCAAGTCGAGAATACGAGCATAGTCTATTGCTTGCTGCATACCTGCACCCAGGGCATGAACATTGTCCTTTGCCTCGACTACGGCAATTGGTTTACCTTTATGGAACAAAAGGTAATCGGCTTTTTTACCCTTTTCTTGCGAATGCTCTTTTCCATACACAAGAATGCGACCTGCCGTGAAGTAATATTCTTCACGCATGTTTGTAGGCACTTGCCAGCCTTTTGCGACAAGAGCAGGACTGATGAACATGGTTCTTATCTCCTGTTCTTTCAAAGATTTCTTGTCAACGTTCATAGAGGTAATTATTTATAAGGTTTTATTGAATCAATTTCAAAAAGCATTTCACCTAGATTGATATTGTATTCATCAGTATATTCTTTAGATAGTCCAATCTGGTTTGTATATGCCATACCATTCGAATATTGTTCAAATTCCGAATGAAGAATAAATCTTTTAAATCTACCATTAATAAGATAGTATTGTTTGTCTTTTACTTTATCTACAAAAGATTCAGGAACTTCAGCGACAATGTCAAAACAAACGTCATTTAATACGTTATCTTTGAAATATAAGTTATATGGCTTAATCCAACTTTGGAAATGAATTCGACAAGTCCCCGGTTTCCAACTTTTTATACCTTCACATCTAATTGGTAAATCTTCTAGAAGCCAATTAGAATTATTTAAAGAATCAACAATCTCTTTTGCAAATTGCTCATTCATTTTTTCTTTCTTCACATCATTGTCAAATCCATCAGGGAATCTGGCTCTAAATTTGTGGAAATATTGCTCAATGTGAAGAGTGTCATTAATAGGTGCTGTAGTTGAATTTTGTACTCCATCACATGAACACAAAACAAAAAATAAGCCTAAAATAGGAAAAAGTATCTTTTTCATAATCAAACTATATAAATCCTTTAATCTTTTTATAATCGTACCTCAATCAAAGAATGTGTTAATAAATTCGTATTGTCTTTGTTTTTTTAGACCAGATATACAAAGTATATCTCGGCATAATACGCAAAGATACAAAAAAAAGTATAATGAAGGGCGTTTCTGCGTTGATTTTTATAAAAATTTGATATCGCAGAAACATAACGCGCGCAAATATAACTCGAGGTTATCTCAAATCATGGGAGAAGTAAAAGAAAAAACATGTGTATCACAACAGTAAGAACCCGTTTATAGTCATTGAAGTCCTACGCACTTCTACATTGCCTTGGCACAATATAAATCCACACAAGTTTAAGTCAACGGATAATTATGTGTTTAGAATGGAGCACAAACTGGTATATATTGGAATTGATGTGCGTTTATTGTGGCTTTATGGTGCTATTTAGTGTTTTTTATGTAACTTTACAGCCATATTAAACTTTATTACTATGAAAGCTCTAATTATTATTGGCCCAATTCTTTTTGGTTGTGTAATCGGTTGGTTAGCTGTTTATTTTATACGATTGTACAAAGAACACAACTCTACTAATTTTACAAAAACTTGTTATGCTTTTTTAGGCGGATTAGGGGTCTCCTGTCTATCTCGTTTTATGAGTGCAGAAGATATGGTATATAGCGTAACTTCGTATCTTACAGGTATTGGCATAGGTGCTTTTGCGCATCTAATATACCAATACTTTGTTGCTCGTTCATTGTCAGCGAGATTTGTGAGTCCGCGCAGTAGATACATGCTATTATCAACATGCAATTTAACAGCAGAGCAGGCGACTGCAAATATCGCACTCAACTACAAACTCGAGAAATTGTATAACGCCTATCAATTATTGAAAAAAGGCAAAATTAACGATGAAGAATTCAAAACTTTTATTTCTAAATGCGGTATATCTAAACAAAAATAAGACAGTTTAGATATTTATGACATTAGCAACTTGCTTGATTCTGAATTATCTGCATTTATAATCGCAAAAGGTTATGACGAATTATTTTGTATAAGCCGTTAAATTCAAAAAAGGGTTCTCAAAATAGAATCAATTGCGTAAAAAAAAATTACAAGTTAATTATAATAAATAGGAGTATGTATTAAAGTCTTCTTTGATTACGCCTAAATATCTCGGCAGAAAATCGGCAATTTTATAAAAGAAAATCGCTAACCAAGTTGTTTACAACTGATTAGCGATCCTTCTTGTGATTCCGTTGGGATTCGAACCCAAGACCCACAGCTTAGAAGGCTGTTGCTCTATCCAGCTGAGCTACGGAACCATCGTCTTCGTTGGGAGGTGTCGCCGGGTGCCTGCCTTGTCCTCGTTGGGCTTGCCTGTAATGGGGTCATGGACCTGTTGTGAGGGCAAGTTTGTTGGGCTGTCGGCTGGCTGCACGAGCGTTTGTCCCAATTTGCGGTGCAAAGGTACAACTTTTTTTCTATAAATCACGCATTTGTGGCAACTTTTTTCACTGTATGGGCTTCACAGCGATATTCTGTGGCGGGGAATGCGTCTATTAATGTCCTATTGTGGGTTGCCATGAGCACTGCTGTTCCTGATGCGGCGATGCTTTTAAGCAGTGTCATGATTTCGCGGGATGTGGCCTGGTCAAGGTTGCCTGTGGGTTCGTCGGCAATGATGAGCTGTGGTGTATTAAGCAGTGCTCGTGCTATGGCGATGCGCTGCTGTTCTCCTCCGGAGAGGCGATGCGGCATTTCGTAGGCTTTGTTCACCATATCCACTTGTGTTAGAGCCCATTCTATGCGCTGAGCCATGACATCCTCTCCCTGCCATCCTGTAGCCTTTAGCACAAACTTGAGGTTGTCATAGACGTTGCGGTCCATGAGCAACTGGAAGTCCTGGAAAACGATTCCCAGGCGGCGTCTCAAATATGGGATGTCGCGCTGTCTGATGGCGGTGAGGTCATAGTCGAGCATGTGGGCCTCGCCTTGTGCTATGGGCAATTGGGCATACAGTGTCTTGAGCAGCGTGGTCTTGCCGCTGCCCACACGACCGGTGAGATAGGCCATCTCGCCCTCTCGCACGGTGATGGTGACGTCGCTTAGCACTGCTGTGCCACCGCGCTCTATTGTAACGCCGTTATATTCAATTATCCTTTTTGTCATATTGCTCTTTGGGCTTGAGGTGTCGCTGCTCAAGTGCTGCGGCTATATCCTCTATGCGATACCCCTTAGAGGTGAGCAGGACGATGAGGTGATAAAGCATGTCGCTGGCTTCGTAGATCATGCGTCCGTCGGTGCCGTTGGTGGCTTCGATCACGGTCTCTACGGCTTCTTCGCCCACCTTTTGCGCCATGCGGTTGACGCCGCTCTGGAACAATGATGTGGTGTAGCTACCCTCGGGCATCTCCTTGTAGCGCTTGTCGATGAAGTCCTGGAGCATGCTCAGGAACAGGACGCCCATCTCGTTGCTGTCTTCAAAGCATGTCTTTGCTCCGGTGTGGCACACGGGTCCCACGGGGTTAACCTTGATGAGCAGGGTGTCGTGGTCGCAGTCTTCCTGGATTGAAACAACGTTGAGGAAGTTGCCGCTCTCCTCGCCCTTGGTCCATAGTTTGTTGCGAGTGCGGCTCCAGAAAGTCACCTTACCTATTTCAAGGGTTTTCTCATAGGCTTCCTTGTTCATGAAACCCAGCATGAGGACGTTGCGTGTGACAGCGTCTTGTATGATGGCGGGGATGAGTCCGCCCATTTTGTCAAAGTCTAAATTCATATACTGTTGTATTTATAATCTTACGGGTATGTTGCAATTGTGTAAGTATCGTTTCAACTCGTCGATGGGTATCTCGTTGAAGTGGAACACGCTGGCGGCCAGTGCGGCATCGGCATGGCCTATCTCGAATGCGTCCTTGAAGTGCTCCATAGCGCCACAACCGCCGCTGGCAATGACCGGTATGGACAATGCATCGTGCAGCTGGTTAAGGGCCTCGCATGCAAATCCTTGCTTAACTCCGTCATGGTCCATGCTGGTGAAGAGTATCTCCCCTGCCCCACGGTCTTGGGCCTCAAGCGCCCATTCCACAAGACGACGCGATGTGGGCTCATGGCCGCCTTTGACATAGCATATCCACTCGCCGTCGACACAGCGGGCATCGATGGCCACCACACACACCTGACGGCCGAAACGGCTTGCAATCTCGCTGATGAGCTCGGGGCGGCGCAGTGCCGACGAGTTGATGGATATCTTGTCGGCCCCGGCATTGAGCAGAGTGTCGACGTGCTCCACGCTGCTGATGCCGCCGCCCACGGTGAACGGGATGCTCACGTTGCGGGCCACACGGCGCACGAGATCGACAAAGGTGTCGCGCCCCTCGAGCGAGGCGGTAATGTCGAGGTAAACCAGTTCGTCAGCGCCCTCGTCGCTATAGCGTTGTCCCAGTTCCACCGGGTCACCGGCATTGCGGAAGTTGACAAAGTTAACCCCCTTGACGGTGGCGCCGTCCTTGACGTCGAGACACGGGATGATGCGTTTAGCTAGCATATTACTTTATTATTGACGATGCAGTCGAGCTGCATCGAGTCGAACATTTTTTATTGTCTTATTTTATTGAAGGCGAGGAGGTCATGGAGGGTGATGTGGTTCTCGTAAATTGCCTTGCCCACAATCACCTCGGGGACACCGATGGCATCCAGAGCCTCGATGTGCGACATGTCGCCCACTCCACCGCTGGCAATGAGGTGTATACCAGCGACCTTTAGCAAAATCTCTTTATACAGGTCGACGCTGGGTCCCTGCAGCATGCCGTCGCATGCAATGTCGGTACTGATGACCTTGGTCACACCCTGCTCCTGATAGTGCTGGATAAACGGCACCACGCTCTTGTCGCTGTCGTTGAGCCATCCCTGCGTGGCAATGTAGCCACCGCGTGAGTCGGCACCCAGGATAATGCGGTCAGCGCCATACTTGGAGAGCCATGCCATGAACACATCAGGATGAGCCACGGCAATGCTGCCTCCGGTCACCATAGCGGCACCACTCTCAAAGGCGATGCGCAGGTCGTCGTCACTCTTCAGTCCGCCGCCAAAGTCCACCGTCAGCCCTGTATGTCCGGCAATAGCCTCCAGCACCCGGTAGTTGACGATGTGATGCGAGCGTGCACCGTCCAGGTCAACGAGATGCAGACGGGTGCAGCCACAGTCCTCAAAAGCACGAGCCACGTCCAGAGGGTTCTCGTTGTAAACCTTCTTCTGGCCATAGTCGCCCTGCGAGAGGCGCACACACTTGCCGTCGATGATGTCAATAGCAGGAATAATGTTTATCATAACTCAAGGAATTTGCGCAATATCAATTCGCCCACGTCACCGCTCTTTTCGGGGTGGAACTGTGTGGCATAGAAGTTGTCGCGATGCAGCACAGCACTGAAGGGGACAATGTAGTGTGTCACCGCCTCGGTGTGGCAACACGGCTCAGCATAGTAGCTGTGCACATAGTAGACATGGCGGCCGTTAACGCCGTCGTCAACAAGCCGGCAATCGCTCACAGCCTCAACCGTGTTCCATCCCATGTGCGGCACTTTGCACTGCGGGCACGACGAGTTGTCAAATCGCTTGACAACGGTGTCAAAGATGCCCATGCCGTCCACGTCGCCTTCCTCGCTGTGGCGGCACAAGAGCTGCATGCCTATGCATATGCCCAGCACAGGCTGCTTGAGCCCGGCAATGACCTTGTCCAGACCCTTGTCACGCAAGTAACCCATCGCTGCAGCGGCCTCTCCCACTCCGGGAAATATCACCTTATCAGCGGCACGCAGCGTGTCAGGATCATCAGTGACAACGGCATCAACGCCCAGGCGCTGCAATGCACAAGTGACCGAGAACACATTGCCCGCGTTATATTTTACAATTGCTATCATTGTATGGACTTTAGCTACCCATTAATAACATTTCAAGCACGGTGTGCGTTTATATTTACCAGTTGCGTCACTCAGGCTGACGGACTTTATTTCAGAGCCACACTGTTTTAGCCCTGAGCAATTGGTTGTTTTATGGTACCTCTTAGAACTAGGTCCCATACAGATGTATACAAGGCTGTCGCTAGCCGATAGGAAACAAGCAGCCAGCAAAGTAACTGCCAATAATCTCATGTGTTTTTTCATTTTTCTTAAATATTATTTTTGTGATTGTTGTGGCAAGTGCTGGGCATTGGGTGACTGAGTCACGTGGGGCTGAGCACTTGATTTATTAACGCCAGCCTTGGGCTTGAAATGTCCCTGGGGCAAAGCTTTAGACGAATCAGCCTTAGGCACCGTAGCCTCAACTGCAGGCCGTGCTGCAGGTTGTGCTGGCACGGGTGCGGGTGCGGCAGCAGGTTTGTTGCGCTCAATGACCTTAGCCATGGGGGCTGCCATGTAAGTGTGGGTGTCAAGATGAGTGCGCAGCAGAGCCAAGCTGTCGACATAGGCGATGTCGCCTTGGGCTATATTATAATATACATAGCCATATATTCTCTTGACCTCTCGTGTAGAGTCGCTCTGCAGCAACATTGAGTTCCAGCCATCGCTGCAAGAGAAGCGGTGGATATAGGCCGTAGCTCCGTCGTTATAGTCAATTGCAAAGAACACCCTGATGTTGCTCCTCACAGGCTTAACCTTGAGTTGCAGCTCATATCGGTCGCCACGGGCATATTCCCCATCAGGATCAAAGTCAAATGTGGCAAATCCGTTGCGCATGGCAGTGGTGAACATCCAGCGACGCGGTCCCTGCCATATGTCGGCAGTGTCGCCAGTGGCGGCATAAGAATGACGTTGAGTTTGCTGCATATCCCGGCCTGCCATGGGCGACGGAGCCGATGACGACTCCTTGTTAGTCTTGTCGCGCATCGAAGTGAGGCGCTCGATGACATTGTCATATACCTTTATATACACCTCCATGTTGCGCGCATACCACACCAGCGACGTGTCATACATCTCGGGGGTGACTCCATGTTTCAAAAATATAGACTGCTTGAGAGCCAGTCGTGAAGAGTCGTTGGAGTATTCATCGTTGTGTGAGTCGATATAGGCATCAGCGAGTTCCAGGTCAACAAGCAGTTTTTCCATCTTGCTCTCAGGAATCACGCCATCAGGAGCCTGGTCGCAAGCAACAACCAGACACACCATAACCGATGCACAAAATATCGCCAGTAACTTTCTCATTATTCAGTTTCAGTAGTGTTGTCGTCAACAACCTCGGCATCGTCGGCCTTCTTGTCGGGTGACGCCAGATATTTAGAATAGAACAATATGAGCACCACCACGCTCACACTGAGCGAAGCGTCGGCAATGTTAAAGATGGGCTGGAAAAAGATAAAGTGGTTTCCACCCACCACAGGCATCCATGCAGGCCAGTTCCACTCGCACAGCGGGAAGTAGAGCATGTCGACCACACGACCGTTAAACAGCGTCTGGTAGCCGCCTTCGGGCGGGAACAGCTGTGCAATCTCGGGATAAGGCGGAGCATTGAAGATGGTGCCATAAAAGATACAGTCAATGACATTGCCCAGAGCACCGGCTGTAATCATCGATATGCACACGATGTAGCCCTTAGGAATATCGGTGCGCACACGCAACTTGCACAGATAATAAATGAACAGAGCCACAGCAATGATGCGGAACCAGGTGAGAAACACTTTGCTTCCCAGTTCCATGCCGAATGCCATGCCGTTATTCTCTATGAACTGCAATTTGAACCAGCTGGTAATCTCATAGTCCTCTCCATAGTAGAAATGAGTCTTCACCCATATCTTGAGAACCTGGTCAATGATGATGACCAGAGCTATGACTATGGTTGCGAGCCAACCGTTAGAAATCTTCTTCATCTTTTACGCTTTTGCTCTATTTCCTTCCCTTCGACCGAGGTTGTGGCATGGGGCACTGCGAGCAGTCGCCCCTTAGGGATAAGTTTGCCGGTAACACGGCACACGCCATAAGTCTTGTTCTCAATGCGCACCAGTGCGGCCTTGAGCTTGTTAATATATTCAATCTCACGTTGTGCCCGCTGTCCGGCACGGTCGCGGCTCACATCGTCGCCGCTGTCTTCCATCGTGTCGCGGAATGTATCCTCAGCGACCAGACGGGCCTTGAGATTTTCATAATTCTCTTTAGCAGTCTCAATTTTCTCGAGAATCAACTGCTTAAACTCCTGCAACTCAGCGTCAGAGTATCTTATCCTTTCGTTCTCGGTATTCATGGGGAAGGTATTTAATGGTTAATATATAAAAGTGGATAGAGGAGACCGGGTCTCCCCTATCCCGATAGTTTACGGTAATTTATACCTTATCAACGGTCATCTGCACCTTGAGGTCGTCCTTCTCAGGATCAACGGTGTCGTCGTGGTCTACTGCCACCACCTCAACGCTCACGGCGAGAACCTGGTTGGCAATGTAGTCCTTGAAGTCGGCAACAGCATCGTTGACGCGCTCGTCAGGGTTAATCTTGACAATGACACGGTCAGTGATGTCGAAGCCTTTCTTCTTGCGGATGTTCTGGATGCGGTTCACGAGCTCACGTGCCATACCCTCGCGGAGCAGTTCCTCGGTCAGAGTGATGTCGAGAGCCACGGTGAGGCTGCCCTCATTAGCCACGAGCCAGCCGGGGATGTCCTCGCTGATGATTTCCACATCGGTCTTCTCGACCACAGCTTCCTGTCCTGCGACATTGAGAGTGATCGAACCAGCCTTCTCAAACTCGATGATAGCGGGCTGAGGCAGTGAAGTGAGCTCAGCTGCCAGGGCCTTCATTATCTTACCGAACTTGGGACCAAGTTTCTTGAAGTCGGGTTTAACGCGCTTAACGAGCACGCCTTCGTCGCCACCCACAAGCTTGATTTCCTTAACGTTGACTTCGCCCTTGATAAGGTCGGCAACGGCTTCGATGTTAGCGCGTTGCTCATCGTCGAGCACAGGCACCATGATAGACATGAGCGGCTGACGCACCTTGAGGTTCTGCTTGCGGCGCAGTGCCAGCACCATCGAGGTGATGTCCTGAGCCACCTGCATGCGTTGCTCAAGCTGCTTGTCGATGACTGTCTCGTCCACTGTGGGATAGAGAGCCAGGTGAACCGAGTTCGCGCTGCCGGTGAGGTCGCGGTAGAGCTTGTCGCTGAAGAAGGGAGAAACCGGTGCCATGAGCAGTGAAATGGTCTTGAGGCAGTGATAGAGGGTCTGATAAGCAGCAAGCTTATCCTCGTTACCCTCGAGCTTGCCGCCCCAGAAACGCTTGCGGTTCAGGCGCACATACCAGTTGCTCAGGTGGTCGCCCACAAACTCGCTGATAGCGCGGGCCGCACGGGTGGGCTCATAGTCGTCGAGGTTAGCCTTAACCTCGGCAACGAGGCTGTTGAGCAGTGAGATGATCCAGCGGTCAATCTCGGGACGCTTCTCTACGGGCACCTCGGGCATTGCGGGGTCAAAGCCGTCAACGTTGGCATACAGTGCGAAGAATGAATAAGTGTTATACAGAGTACCGAAGAACTTACGCGATACCTCTACAACGCCTGCCTCGTCAAACTTGAGGTTATCCCAGGGCGAAGAGTTGCTGATCATGTACCAGCGCAGGGGGTCGATACCATATTTCTCGATTGCACCGAAGGGGTCAACTGCGTTGCCCAGGCGCTTACTCATCTTGTTGCCGTTCTTGTCGAGAACGAGACCGTTAGAGATCACACTCTTGTAAGCCACGCTGTCAAATACCATTGTAGCGATTGCGTGCAGTGTAAAGAACCAGCCACGGGTCTGGTCCACACCCTCGGCGATGAAGTCGGCGGGATAGAAGCGACCGCTGTCCACGAGTTCCTTGTTCTCAAACGGATAGTGGAGCTGAGCATAAGGCATTGAGCCGCTGTCAAACCACACGTCGATGAGGTCGAGCTCGCGCTTCATGGGCTTGCCTGTGTCGCTCACCAGGGTGATGTAGTCTACATAGGGACGGTGCAGGTCAATCTTCTCGTAGTTCTCCTTGCTGTAGTCGCCGGGAACGAAGCCTTTGTCCTTGAAGGGATTGCTCTCCATCAGACCAGCAGCAACAGCCTTGTCGATCTCATTGTAGAGTTCTTCAACGCTGCCTATGCACTTCTCCTCGCCGTCCTCGCTGCGCCAAATGGGAAGCGGAGTGCCCCAGTAGCGGCTGCGGCTCAGGTTCCAGTCGTTGAGGTTCTCGAGCCACTTGCCGAAGCGGCCGGTACCGGTGTGCTCGGGTTTCCACTTGATGGTCTTGTTGAGTTCCACCATGCGGTCTTTGCAAGCGGTAGAGCGGATGAACCAGCTGTCGAGGGGATAGTAAAGGACGGGCTTGTCGGTGCGCCAGCAGTGGGGATAGTTGTGCACGTGCTTCTCAATCTTGAAGGCAGTGCCAGCCTGCTTCATCTTGATGCACAGATACACGTTGAGGTCCTCGGCCTTGGCGGCAGCCTCTTCGTCAAACTTGCCGTTAACGGTGTACTTGGGATCGTAAGCGTTCTTTACCCAAGCACCTGCATATTCCTTGTAGAGCTCCAGGTCCACACACTTCTCAACGAATTCCTCGTCGAGGTCCTCAAGCAGGTAGTACTTACCTGCGAGGTCAACCATGGGACGTGTCTCGAGCTTCTTGTTGATCATGAACAGTGAGGGGATGCCTGCGGCACGTGCCACAGCGGCATCGTCGGCACCAAATGTGGGCGCGATGTGAACGATACCGGTACCGTCCTCGGTTGTTACGTAGTCGCCGGGGATAACGCGGAAGCCGTTATCGTTGACCTCAAACTTGTCGCCAACCTTGTCAACGGGCTTAACCCAGGGGAAGAGCTGCTTGTAGTGCAGGCCCACGAGGTCGGCACCCTTGAACTCAGCGATAACCTTGTAAGGAATCACCTTGTCGCCCTTAGTGTACTCATCGAGAGCCTTCTCGGCGCCTTCAGCCTTGAAGTAAGCGTTGACACGAGCCTTGGCCATGATAAAGGTTGCGGGCTCACCGTTATAGGGATTGTAGCTCTCTACTGCCACATAGTCAATCTTGGGACCAACGCACAGCGCGGTGTTGCTGGGCAATGTCCAGGGAGTGGTTGTCCATGCCAGGGCGGCAATGTTCTCAAAGCCCTTGTCCTGGGCAGCCTTGATGGCGGCGATTACCTTGTGGTCATCCTCAACCACTGCAAACTGTGCAGTAGCGGTCTGGTCCTTGACGTCGCGGTAACAACCGGGCTGGTTGAGCTCGTGCGAGCTGAGGCCGGTGCCTGCTGCGGGCGAATAGGGCTGGATGGTGTAGCCTTTATAGAGGAGTCCCTTGTTGTAGAGCTGCTTGAGCAGCCACCACAGGGTCTCGATGTAGTCGTTAGTGTAAGTGATGTAGGGAGCCTTCATGTCCACCCAGTAACCCATCTTGTGAGTGAGGTCTTCCCACTCGCGAGTGTACTTCATCACCTCCTTGCGGCAAGTGGCGTTGTACTCGTCAACGGTAACCTTCTTGCCGATGTCTTCCTTAGTGATGCCAAGCGCCTTCTCAACGCCCAGCTCCACGGGCAGACCGTGAGTGTCCCAGCCAGCCTTGCGCATAACCTGGAAACCCTGCATAGTCTTGTAGCGGCACACGATGTCCTTGATGGTGCGGGCCATCACATGATGGATGCCGGGCATACCGTTAGCTGAGGGAGGACCCTCAAAGAATACAAATGAAGGAGCACCTTCGCGCTCACTGATACTGCGGGCAAACACGCCCTCCTGATCCCACTTCTCAAGGACCTCTTTATTGATGTCCGAGAGGTTGAAGTTGTTATATTCGTTAAACTTTTTCATAGTCACTTTTGAGTGTCTAGCAACATAATACTATCAAACTGCAAAGTTACTCATTTTTCGCCACAATAGCAAGAAAACAGCAAGATTTAGAACACAACATGTGCACCCAAGGCCGATTTTAGCGTTCTCTGTATTAATTGAAATAATTGTTTCTTCAGTTAAAAAATATTATGGATCAGAGCTGGGACCATGCAAAAATACAATTGTAGCTCAGTTACAACTACAGTGTAACTATACAGCAATAGGACTATCTCGTGCAAATCTCGCTCTAACTGACAGAAATTAAAAGAAATTTGAAGAAATTTTTTTACTTCGTATTCTTATTCAGACTAAAAGAACATAAAAGACACGAATTTTAATTTTAATTTCTTTAAATTTCTGTAAGTTTTAAGCCTGGTTTTGCCCATTGGAACCCATTGGTGTATAGTTACACTACAGTACAAAATAGTTAATTATTGCTAAATATTCTTAAGACACGTTACCCCCCCCTAAATTTTGCTTTTAATGTGTAATTTTGCACGATTTTATTAATTCCCTATAATTTATAGTACCGACGTACACTAGGGAAATCTTATAACAGGGCATGTGCTAATTATTGCACAGACAGAATTTTAACTATATTACTATACCACTACTAAAAAAATGGAAAAACTTTTCACTTTATGCACTATTGCTGTGCTCGCACTGACGAGTTTCACAGCCAATGCCAAGATGTACATCTTCTTTGGCGGAATGAACAATGGTGACCAGAAGTTAATGGCCGAGGATGCACCGGGCGTGTACACCTACACGTTTGCCGAGAGCGGAGGCTATCACCGCTTCTTTTTCACAACCACAAATTCCAGCAACTGGGACGAAGTCTGCGCTAACCGCTATGGTTCAGGCCAAGGACACGACGTGAGCATTAATCTCGGTCAAGCGTTACCAGTTGTCCAAGACAACACAGGCTATGGATGCTATAGCTACACCAGCCAGGGCCGACTCAACACCATCACCTACGATACTAACAATGGAACTGTGAATATAGACATCAGTCCACTCTATGTGTGGAATTCTTTGACACGGGAATGCACAAAGATGAAAGAGGAGGAATCTGGTATAAAGAGCCACTCCGCTTTATATAATAGCGCTTCTTACTTTGTCTTCACCACTAAAGCCGGCAACTGGGACGACGTGAAAGACAATTACCGCATCGCACCAAACACCGGCGACAACTACGAGGTGACCGAGAACATTGCTGCTCCCGCCGTCAAGGACAACACCGGCAACGGAGGGTACCATTTCAACGGCAACGGAATTCGCTACACCATCAAGTACAACCCCAAAACAGAGCAAATCACCGTAGTGCCTGCCGAGAAACAAGACGTATATCTTTACGGCTCTTTTGACTGGACAGCAGGACACCAGCGCAAAATGACCGAGACTGCTCCTGGCGTATATACTATCAACGTATCGTTCAACGCCGGAGGAAGCTTCTATTTCACAACTTCAATGTCAGGCATTAAAGACGTTATCGACAACTACCGATATGGCCCCGACAGGAATGACATCACAGCAGGCGAAGTCCTGCAGCTCACGATGGGGTCTCCCGCAGCAGTGACAAAAACGCAAAAGGGCGATTTGGGCAAATTCCAATTAGCCGAAGCAGGTAACTACAATATCACCTACGACACCAACAAGGGCACCGTGGTGGCCGTGCCAAGCAATAAGAAGGAAATGTATTTCTACACCAGCCTCGACAACTGGTTGGCTGGCTCACAGCACCAAATGACCGAGATTGCTCCCGGCGTGTTTAAATACACTTTCACTGCCACTGATGGAGCAGCATTCTATTTCACCGAGGTCAATTCCGCCGACAAGGCGTTAATGGACATGTACCGCTATGGCGCAGGTTCTGATGTGACCCTGGAAATGGGAGTGGCACAAAACTGCGTGAAGGTTAACCCCGGCACAGGAGCTTACTATGTGCAAGGCGCTGGCACCTACACAGTGACTTTTGACACAAACACCGGCAAGGTGCTGGTTCTCACCGGAACCGACATGTACATACGCCTTGTGGACGACACCGACTGGACTAAAACCCACCTCGAGAAGATGACCGAGACGGCACCTAATGTGTTCACCTACGACATTGAACTCAACAGCGGTGTCTATCAGCGATTCAACTTCTACACCACTGGCGTTGCCGACGATAACCAGCGCTATGGAGGTAACACCGGCAGCGATGTCACCGTGGCAGCAAGCACCGAATATAATGTGGTAAAAGACACCCACAGTGCAGGATGCTACACCTTCACCAACAGCGAATCTATCCCTTATAGCTACACCGTCACCTACGATGCCAACCGCGGCAAACTCACGGTTACACCCCGCGTGAGCCAGAAGATGTATGTCTACACACAGAGTGCCATGGCAAGCAACGGTTACTCACAAGAGATGACCGAGACCGCTCCCGGCGTGTATAGCATCACAGGGGATTTCTCGGGATGGTTCTATCTCACAAATGTTTACTCTAACGACAAGAACCTCATTGACCGATACCGCTATGCAGCGGGCCAAGGCGTTGAGTCGATGGTCACACTCGACGAGGCACAGCCGGCAGTAAGAATTGACGTGAGCAGCGGCAGCTACGGCAAATACAACTTCCAGCCGGGCATAGCTGGCACTTACACTATCACCTACAATGCCAATAACCAAACAGTAGTGGTAACACTTCCTTATGAAGCCGGCAAACAGTTTGACTACGCCTCAAAGACCTACACATGGTATGATGCCGACGGCGGCATTCACACCAGTGCACTCACCGACAGGGCTACCGACCCACTGCAGATGATGGCACTGCTCAACAAGGTTTATACCGACCACACCATCCCCGGCAGCCGCAACGTGGACGGAGAGGATGGCGACGATTTCATCTACAACGATGAATATGAGAGACTGCCCTACTTCGACCAAGGTTTCATTCCCCAGCCAGAGGAAGGTTTCACCGCCTTGTTGGTAGAAATGAAAAACAAAGAGAGCGAAACTGACATACAGCATGTTCCGTTCTCTGCCGAGGATTTCAAGAAAAATATCAAGTCAATCCAGCTCATCAGCAACGTCACCGAGTCAGACAAGGCATATGTAATGTCTATTTCGGGTTCGTTCGACCGCTTCTATATCATCGGCAAGGGCAAGGCCCGCTACCGTCTTAACTCGGGAGAACTTGCACCCTCAGCACTCTGGGCCAGCGCAGGATTTGAACGTCTGAGTCCCACCGGTAACGGCGAGGTAGCCGGCTCACCCGACCTCTACCCGCGACTCATGGCAGGTGAGTCTTACAGGATCACCCACGACTGTGCCGACCTACTCGACCTGGGGCACTACATGCTCATCAACCCTGGAGAAGGTAATGATCCTTATCTCAAGAACATCACCCTCTACGTGCCCAAAGACCGCATGAGATACTGGGATGAGAACACCCCATGGGTAGACGAAAACGGTGTGACACACGACGGCGGTTTTGTATGGCCCAACTCAAGCGGAGAAAGCCGTGACAGCAACGGCAGGTACACATGGTACAACCCCAACACTTGCCCCATGCTGGCACTCTATCAGGCACAACTGCAGGGTAATATCAGCACGCCCAACAACGGCCAGTGCACCGTCAACCTCGACTGGATATCAACATTGAAAAACAGCTTTGACTGGGACGGTGGCGAAACCTACGAAGTGTACATTGTTCTTCCCGACGGCACACGTCAACTGCTCACAATGCAAAACGACGACACCTACTACAGCTACATGGTGGACCAGCAGGAACAGAGCTATACCATCCAGTATGAAGTAGTGTGCTACCCCACCGACAGCAAGGGCAACAAGGTAGGTCCCGCGGTGACCAACATAGTGACACTCACAGTTCCAGGCACCGGCGACGACTTCAAAATAACCCATTTCTACCGCTCACGATTCAACGTGGCTTCACTGCTTAACAGCTACAAGAACCGCATCGTGCTCACACCTTACAACTTCACAGCACCAGCTTCGGGCGAAGCAACCCGCAAGGTGATGCGCATGAAACAGGACGGCAGCGACGTGAAAGAAATCGCCACAATCACCATCAAGGCCGACGAGACCTATGCCATCTCTTACAACAACGCCATGGCTACCGATGCCAGCTGGCGATATGACAAAAATCCTCTCGAGACCAGCGGTAGCATCACTAACGGCAACAGCATCGCTATCATAGACTACTTCCTGGCATCAACAGCCCAAGGCGGTGACCTTGCTGGCAGCTACATCTACTACATCACTGGTGGCAAGCAAAGCGGACAGGTAGAGGTTCCTGTATACAGCAGCAACCTCAACAGTTCTTACGTCAACGAATACACCGTCGATATGATTGACAGTGATACCGACCGTTCATTAAACCTTAATGACAAGGCTAATGTGGCATTTGACGACAAGAGCGGCGACGCTAAATACAACGCAGTGAACTCTTGGGATATCTACCAGGGTAAAACTATCACGTTCCTGGCTTCACAATCGGTTAACATTGACCTAACAAATAATGAGCTCAACAGCTACACTGGCCAAATGACCGTCAATTCACAGTATGGTACCAATACTTACGGCACTAACACCACACACGTGCAAGGCGCTATGGTAGAACTTGTGGGCCAACCCTACTGGAACACCTACAACAAGGCGGGATACACCGACACCAATGTGTATGGCGCCGAGTTGATGATTACACCTTATGTTGCCGACGAGGTAGCTCCCTACGTGCTTTACTACCGCATTTGGAGAGAAGAGACTGATGACAACAAAACCACCATCCTCAACAATTTGAAAGACAGTGAAAGCATCTGGTCGGGAACTAATTACAACAGTATCGAAACTATTTATCCTGACATGAGCGAAAACTTCACATTAAGAGAAGTTTACCTTGCGCCTAGCTACAATCATTACAATGGAGGCAAAAAGCATGTGACCTACACCCTGCGCATGTATTGCACAACACAACCCAAAGCAAACCAAGGTGGCAACAACGCACCTGCAAATGCAAACATGGCGAAGATGTATATAACCGAGACATCTCACACCATCGAATACCGCGACGGTATGATTGTAACCGGCATCAGCGATGTAGAGCACGAAAGCAACATACTGGACGTAACCTACTACAACATGACGGGCATAGCGTCTGACAAGCCGTTCAGCGGCATCAACCTCCAGGTGACACGCTACACCGATGGTACAACCAAAACCTCCAAAGTAATCAAGTAGCAGTCCGTCACCATCCACAAGAATTCATTTAGCCGTGAATATTAGAATTTGTCCCGGAACCTGTCAATTATCGACAGTTTCGGGACAAATGATTTTTGATGCACCGATAAATTTATGTAATTCTGTAAGCATAATTTTACAGCTTAGCAATGAATCGCGAGAAGCCTGATCATCAATCCCAATCTCGCGCGCTAAAGCCATGAGTTACACCACCATTTATATAATTAACATATTTTAACGAATTCTGCTTGAATAAATTATATAACTTTGCATGAAAAATTTATAAATTTAAGATTTTGAACATGAAAAAGATTTTATTACCTTTCCTGGCACTTGCCATGCTGTGTAGCTGCAGCAACATCCCCAGCGGCGGCGCCGACCTGGTGGTTATAGGAAACATCTACACCTCAGACCCGTCGGCTCCCACAGCCGAGGCATTTGTAGTGCATGAAGGCAAGTATATCTACGTGGGCACTCGCGAGGATGCAATGAAGTATGTAAAAGAGGGAAAGACCCAAGTGATTGACTCGGACGCTGCCATGATCATGGCAGGATGCACCGAGGGCCACGGGCATTACATCACCGAGGCAATGTTCAAGCAGCTGTGCTACCTCAAGTCTGACTCGTTTGAGGGCTGCGTGAAGGAAATCAAAGATTACTATGAGGCCAACAAAGGCCAAGTAAACCAGATATTTGGCTACGGATGGTTTGAGGCCAACATGGAAGACCGTCTCCCCGAATTCCGCAAGGCTCTTGACAACATCACGACCGACATCCCCATCTTCATTTGCGACCGCGAGATGCACCAGGGATGGGTAAACTCCAAGGCCCTCGAGATGGCCGAACTGAAGGACGACAGCAGCAAGAAAGAAGTGGACATGGAGAGCATCCCCGGAGGAACCGTTTACCGTGACAGCCAGGGTGTGCTGCTGGGACGCGTCCAGGACCAGGCCTGCGGTTACCTGAGAAAAGCCGCTTTCGGCGCTCTGGTAAACCATGAACGAAGCCTCGATGCAACAAAGGATGCCCAGAACACCTTGCTCGCCATGGGATATACCAACTACCAAGACGCATGGCTGAGCTATGACAACACCGACGACGCCTACAAAGCGCTGCACGAGCTGGATAGCCTCAATCAACTTCACATGAACGTGGTGGGATGCTATGAGATAGACAGTTACAAGATAAAGAGCGCTAGCGACTATGAGAAATATGTGGCCGAGGCGCTGTCATGGAAAAATATGTATAGCTCTACTCACTTCATGCCTACCTCGGTGAAACTGTTTGAGGACGGCTGTACCGAGAGTTTCAAGGGCTATGTCATTGCCCCCTACCCTGCAACCAACGACCACGGCTCGCACAACTGGGAGCAGACCATGCTCAACGACATCGTGAAACACATCAACTCCAAGGGGCTGCTGGTCCACACCCACTGCTATGGCGACTCGGCCGTGAAAGCCGTGGTAGACGCCTACGTGGCAAGCTACGATGCCGGCAACCACATGCGCAACAGCCTGGGACATGCAGCCAGCGTGACCGACGAAGACATGAAGCGCATCGCACAGTACGGCATCGGCGTGGCCGAGAACTTCTGCTGGCACACATACAGCTCTGACGAGATGCCCTTGGACACAATTTACAAGAAACTGGGCAAGGACCTGTACGAGAGCATGTACCCCATGAAGCGCTTCTATGACAACAACATACAGGTATGCTCATCGACCGACGCGCCCTGCAGCGTGGGCTACCCCTCTGACCCCTTTGGAATCATGGAGATGATGGTTACAGGAATTAACCCGCTCGAGAGACACGACCCCCGCAACCCCGCCGACTGCATGGACATCAAGCAGGCCATCGACGCCTTCACCATCAACGGCGCCTGGAACCTGGGGCTTGAGAAAGAGCGAGGAAGCATAACCGTGGGCAAGTATGCCGACTTCATCTTCCTAGACCAAGACTTGCTGAAGGTCAAGCCCAACGCGCTGCACGACACCCACGTCACCAGCACCTACTTCGAAGGCAAACCAGTCTATCAAAGGAAGTAACAGCAACAAAAACCAGACAGGGAGCATCTGCAATGAATCGCGACGAAGCCATAGCAAGAGGCATAGAGGTGAAAGAAACACAGCACTCTATGAAACGGAGGAGTCCTTGGCACGACTATCACCGTAAAGGTGTCTATATGCTCACTCTTGTGGTAAACAGACGCATGCCGCTGCTTGGCAAGTTGAAGGGCGATGTAGACTCCCCCAGGGTTAAGTGCTCCGAATTAGGTAATGCTATTCTCAATGAGGAGATTCCCAAGATCAATAAGTACTACCCTCAGGTGACCGTGTGGAAAACATGCATCATGCCCGACCACATCCACTTGATTGTGAGTGTAAAAGAAGACATGCCACCCGGCAAGCACCTGGGGATGGTGGTTGCCGGGTTTAAAGGGGGCTGTTCAAAGGCGGCAATGCACCTTAGCGTTACCGTTCCTTGTGCGTTCGCACAAGGTGATAACCAGAGCGGACGCTCTGGGAACGGTGGCAATGTAGTTCCCCTCTTCGAGAAAGGTTACAATGACAAGATACTCTTGCACGAGGGGCAGCTTAACAACTGGAAAAGATACCTTGACGATAACCCTCGGCGATTGCTCCTTAAGCGCTTGAACCCGCAGTTTTTCACCGTGTTACACAACATGGAGATTGCCGGGCACAAGTGCCAGGTGGTGGGCAACCGGTTCCTGCTTGACATTCCTGACAAGGTTGCTGTCATCGTGCATCGTCGATACAGCATAGAGGAGAATGCTCGCTTGCGTGAAGAGTGGCTGGCATGCGGCGAGCGAGGTGGTGTGCTGGTGAGTGCAGCCATTGCACCCAAGGAAAAAGATGTGCTGCGCGAAGCGATGAACCGAGGATACCGCATCATCCTGTTGCGAGAAAACGGCTTCCCCGAGCTATACAAGCCATCGGGCGAAAGCTTTGATGCCTGCTCTCAAGGGTTGCTGCTTCAAATAAGCCCATGGGCACATCACATGGAGAAGAAAGCAATAACCCGCACCCAGTGCCTTGAACTTAATGCACTGGCCGAGAAGATAGCTTGCCCTTAAAAAACACTAAGCACGGGGGCCCAGTGACGGATCCCGTGCTTGTGTTTATTGTATCGTTGAGTAATAGTTTTTACTCGGTGAAGGCGTTCCAGCCCTGGGCGCGGATTTCCAGCTCAGAGTCGTCACGGGTCACCATGTAGGCGCCCAGCTCGGGCTTGGTGATGCGGCCTATGAGCTTGACATCCTTCAGTTGCTCGATCTTGTCGTGCTCAGTAAGGGGCACAGTGAAGAGGAGCTCATAGTCCTCGCCGCCGTTCATCGCCGCAGTAACGAGGTTCATGTTGAGTTCCTCGGCCATGATAGCGGTCTGGTAATCAATGGGAATGCGGTCTTCATAGACACGGCAGCCCACTCCCGAACTCTGGCAGATGTGGAGCAGCTCGCTCGAGAGGCCGTCGCTCACGTCCATCATCGATGTGGGATGGATGTCGAGCTCAGCAATCTGGGCAATGACATCGCGTCGTGCCTCAGGCTTGAGCTGGCGCTCGATGATGTATTCCTTGCCGGCAAAGTCGGGTTGGAAATCCTCTACACCCTGACCCGCCTCACGCTCACGCTCAAGCAGTTGCAGTCCCATATAGGCCGCACCCAGGTTGCCGCTCACGCATATCAGGTCGGTATCGCGGGCGCCACTGCGTTTCACGGTCTTGCCCTTGACACCCTCGCCCACGCAAGTGATGCTGATGATGAGTCCTGTGACCGAAGCACTGGTGTCGCCTCCCACAAGGTCCACGCCATACTCCTCGCATGCAATGCGAATGCCGTCGTAGAGCTCGGCAATGTGCTCAATGGTGAAGCGCTTGCTGATGCCCACCGACACGGTGATCTGCTTGGGTACACCATTCATTGCATACACATCGCTGAAGTTGACCACGCATGCCTTGTAACCCAGGTGGCGCAAAGGCACATAAGTGAGGTCAAAGTGTATGCCCTCGAGCAGCAGGTCGGTAGTGACGAGAGTCTCGGTGTCCTCTCCGCTATAGTCAAGGATGGCACAATCGTCGCCCACACCCATCACACTGCTCTTGTGCTTGAGTGAAAAGTTCTTAGTAAGTTCTTTAATCAGGCCAAATTCGCCCAGTGTAGAGATTTCGGTTTCGTTCATAACGTAATATAAAAAGAATATCTAGAAATTCTAGAAACACTAGAAAGTCTAGATATTCCAGACTATTGTTTTCAATTAGAGTTCTTCGAACTGGTTGATGATTTCCTTCATGAGGAAACTCATGACGGGCTGAGCTTTGGCAGCGGCAGCCTGTACCTCTTCGTGTGTAGCCTCCTCGACAACGCCCTCGGCACCTATGTCGGTGATAACTGACATACCGAATACTTCCATGTCGGCGTGGTTAGCCACGATAACCTCGGGCACTGTGCTCATACCCACTGCATCGCCACCGATGCGCCAGAAGTAACGATACTCGGCGGGAGTCTCAAATGTGGGACCCTGTGTACCCACATACACACCCTCAACGACGCGGATGTCATTAGCCTTAGCAATCTCGCGGCACTTCTCGATGAGGCGGGGGCTGTAAGCGTCCACCATACCGGGGAAGCGGGGGCCGAGCTCCTCGTAGTTCTTGCCACGCAGGGGATGCTCGGGGAAGAGGTTGATGTGGTCAGTGATAATCATGAGGTCGCCAATCTTGAAGTCGGGGTTCATGCCACCGGCAGCGTTAGAAACGAAGAGGGTCTTTACGCCCACAGCCTTCATCACGCGCACGGGGAATGTGCTCTCCTTCATTGAGTAGCCCTCATAGAAGTGGAAACGACCCTGCATGGCCATGATATACTTGGTGCCCAGTGTACCGAAGATGAGACGACCTGAGTGGCCCTCAACTGTTGACACGGGGAAGTTAGGAATCTCCTCATAGGGGATAGAAACCTCTATATTAATGTGGTTAACGAGATCACCAAGTCCTGTACCCAGGATGATGGCAGTCTTGGGCATCTTGCCCACGCGCTCCTTAAGGAAGGCAGCGGTTTCATTTATGCGTTCAAGCCAATTGATTTCTTGTACCATAATCGTATTTAAATGAGTTATAAATAAGTATTTAGAAGTTAAAATTTATCTCTTTTTCAGATGCCAGTGTCACTGGTGCCGTTGATGCAATTGACCACCTCAGTGACAAAGTCATGGTTCTCCTCCTCCAGGAAGCCCACCTTGATGGGGATAAAGTAGATGCTCTCCTGCAATGTGGGAGGATAGTAGGGATTGTTGAGGATGCGCACCGAGTCTTTCTCAGTGGTGATGATAAACTTGCGGTTGCCCTCCAGTCCGTCAAATATATTGAAGATGTAGTCAAAGTCGCTGCGCGTGAAATAATGATGGTCGTCATAGTGGATGACCTTGACCTTAGCATTGAAGCGACGCAGATACTTTACCAGCGGCTTTGCATTGGCAATGCCTGTGACACACAGCAACACGTCATCGGGCTGCAGCCAGTTGAGCGACGTGAGCTGGATGTTGCGTATGGGGAACACCGGCACAGGGTCGGCATAGCGTATGTTAGAGAAAAACAGCTTTTGCGACGGGTACAGACCCAGGTTTTCCTTCACCTCACGCTTGTCCATGGGGCGTATGTCAGAGGGGCACTTGGTCACTACCACGATGTCACACTCGAGCAGACAATGCAGGGGCTCACGCAATGTGCCCAGCGGCAACAGGTTGTCGCGATAAGGCGGACGCGTGTAGTCGACCAGCACAATGTTAGCCTTGGGCTTTACATAGCGGTGCTGGAAGGCATCGTCGAGCAAGATGAGGTTGATTTCAGGATTGATGCGCAGCATCTCCCTGATGCCGGTGCGGCGGCTCTCGCACACAGCCAGCTTGATCAAACCGTTGTACTTGTGGAAAATCTGGTAGGGCTCGTCGCCTATATCCTTGGGCGACAAGGTGTCGGTTGCAAGGATAAATCCCTTAGTCACGCGCTTGTAACCACGGCTCAGCACACCTATATTATAGTAGCGGCACAGCGAGTCGATGATATACTCCACATGCGGTGTCTTGCCGGTACCACCCACAGTGATATTGCCCACCGACACTACAGGAACGTCAAATTCCTCGCGCGGCAGTATCCCCATGTTGAAGGCAGTGTTGCGTAACCACACGCCAGCACCATACAGCCATGAGAACGGCGTGAGTATGGCATTGACGATAGCCTTGCGCTGCTGCTTGTTCAGTACCTTGGTGAAATCTATCATTGCGGACTAAGCAAAAGTGTTGTTATCTAAAATATCTCGTTATTTAAATCACTTGATGACAGGGCGTTCCATGATGCACAGCACGTAATCACGGTTGAGCAGGCCTGTCAACTGCATGTAGTAGTCATAGAAGAATCCCAGCTGCTGCTTGAGGCGAGCATCGTTTTGAGCATTCAGGCTCTTCATGAGTGAGTTGAACTCACTGTTGGGATCGGGATAGTTCTGAGTGCTGTAGTCGCCGTCTTTAAGCTTTGCCTTGTCGGCAGCCCACTTGATAGCCTGCTTCAGGCCACCCATTTCATCCACCAGACCTATCTTGAGTGCGGCAGCGCCATCCCACACGCGACCCTCGGCAATCACCTTGATAGAGTCTTGTGTAACGTGGCGACCGTCGGCACAACGCTTGGTAAACAGTTCATAGCCGTTATTTATATACCTTTGCATCGCAGCCTGTTGCATGGGGGTCATGCGCTTAGTGCTAACGCTAAAGTCGGCATTCTCATTAGTTTTTACAATAAAGGTGCTCACACCCAACTTATTCTCGGCCAAATCCTGGAAACAAGGGATGACACCAAAGATGCCTATACTGCCTGTAAGGGTTGTGGGCTCGGCAAAGATGCGGTCAGCGCCACACGACATGTAGTAACCACCCGAAGCAGCATAGTCGCCCATCGAGACAACGAAGGGCTTGCCGCTCTTCTTGAAGTCGTCTAATGCCTTCCACATCTGTTCTGAACCAAAGGCACTGCCACCGGGAGAGTTGACGCGAAGCACTAATGCCTTGACATCGTCATCCTTAATGAGGTCATACACGGTCTCTACAATCAGTTTGCTGTCAATACCTGTTGACTGTCCCATGCGTGACTGGGCTCCGTCAATTTCACCCTCGGCATAGAGCACAGCCACCTTGCTGCCCGAAGCAACCTCTTCAAGGTTGCCAGCCAAGGTGCTTGGAGAAACAAGATTGAGTTCCTCGTCGTCCTTGACCTTAGTGAGAGCCTTGAGACGGTCTTCCATCTCTTTGCTATAGCACAGGCGGTCCACCAGCTTGTTCTTGACGAGCGAGTCGGCAGGCATCGACAACACCAGGCTGTCAGCGAGGCTGTTAAACACCTCAGGCGAAATCTTGCGGCTTGCAGCCATACTGTCAGACTCAAACTTCCAGATGTTGTTGAGATAAGCCTCGGTCTGCATGCGGTTTGCCTCGCTCATCTCCTCCACCATGTAAGGCTCTACAGCGCTCTTGTATGTGCCCACGCGCAACACTTGCATCTCCACGCCCAGTTTGTCAAGCAATCTTTTGGGATAAGTAACGGCGCTAACGTGACCATGGATGTCAACCATTCCCACAGGATTCAGGAAGATGCTGTCGGCCACACTTGCCACATAGTAATCATCCTGTGCATAGGCATCAGCATAGGCATATACAAACTTGCCGCTCTGTTTGAAATCGCTCACGGCATCACGTATCACCTTGAGGGTTGCTGAAGATGCATCTACGCCTTCACACTCTATATAGAGGCCGTCGATGTTCTTGTCGTCCTTGGCCTTGCTGAGTCCAGCAACAATCACATCCAATCCGGTAGACTGCATCTGAGTGCCCTGCATCATTCCAACGAAATCAGCGCTGGTGTTTGACGCACGCTCCTCAATTGTGCCAGCAAGATTGAGATGAAGAATCGAGTGCTCGGACACTGCCTTGGAACCACCCGAAGCAGCCATGCCGATAACCGCAAAGGCAAACAATATGGAAATGAATGAAAACACTAACATTGCCAACCACATGCCCACGAATGAACCGCAGACGATGAGCAAGAATTTTTTCATCATAAGGCGTATATCTTTTAAATATTTGTATTTCAGTAATTTGCGTTAGCCACCCAACAGATACTGCAACAGCACCTATTCAGTAACTTACAAAGATAGGTAATATTTTGCAAAAGATGAACAGTTTTGCCGTTTTTTTTCAAAAAAACAATGCACTGGCACAAAAACAAAGCAGCAGAATATCACTGCACAACCAGTGACTTCTGCTGCTTTTCAGTATTCAGCGATGGCCCGTGAATGATTCACGACAGGCCATCATCAAGCGTTTCCAATTACTTCACGAGCACCTTCTTGCCGTCG
This sequence comes from Muribaculaceae bacterium, assembly GCA_024400935.1. Taxonomy (GTDB): domain Bacteria; phylum Bacteroidota; class Bacteroidia; order Bacteroidales; family Muribaculaceae; genus Sodaliphilus. The sequence continues at coordinate 29,158 of JAKSLZ010000012.1, forward strand.
ATGATGTTGATGCCCTTGACGGGAGCGTTGAGCTTGCGGCCCATGATGTCATAGATGCCGGTGTGCTTGCGCTCAACAGTGATGTTGCTGATGCCGGTTGAAGGATCGTCATAGCTCATGACAGGTGCAAGACACATCGATACGGGCTCATCGATACTCTCATACCATGTGCAACCCTCTGTGCTAGCCTTAACCATGGGGCTGTAGTCGTTAGTGAGCAGATGGTAAGCAGTGTTGCGGTTACCCTCTCCACGTGCCACGCACAGCAGGTTAACGTTGTCGTTGTAGCCAGTGTTGGGGAAGCCCTCGATAACCACGAAGAACTCACCGTCGATCACAACAGTCTCGTCAAATTTGAACTCAGTGGGCAGAACATCGGTTGCGCTATATGCAAGTTCGCTAACCTTGTGGCTTGCAGTAGCAACAGTCTGTCCGGGCATACCTGCTGCGTCGGGCAGGCAGATGCTTACTGTGATTTCAGCGTCCTGGTCATCGGCAGTAACATTGTCGAAGTAAGCCGATACGCCGCTTACATAAGCAGTGGCAATGGGCTTGCAGAACTTCTCGCCGAATGCTTCCATACCCAGCCAGTTAGTACCGGCATAGCTGCCATACCAGCCGAGGGTAACACTGCCAATCTGGTCAATCTCCTCGGGAGCGATGTTCCATACCTCCTGCTCGCCACCGGCCTGGATAGCCTCAACGAGGAAGTCGCGGTCTGTGCCAGCGGCATTCTCTACTACGAGCTCCATGCCATACTTGCCTGCCTCAGTATAAGTTACAGTGGGGTTCTGCTCGGTGCTGGTAGCAACGTCGGTACCCTCAAATTTCCACTTCCATGATGTGGGGTTGCCAGTAGACTTGTCCATGAATGTCATGGGCACGTCAGTGGGAACGAATGCGTAAGCATAGGGTGAGTAGTAAGCGCCCTCGGGAAGACCGATGTGAGCCTTGGGAGCAGCAGCGCTAACCACTACATACTCAGCCTTAACAGCCTCTGAAGTCTCAGCGCCCTTAGAAGCGACGAGCTTCACGGTGTACTTGCCGGCCTTGTTGAAGGTCATGACGGGGTTCTGCTCGGTGCTGGTGAGTGTCTCAGCGCCCTCGGCAGTCCAGTTCCATGCAGTGGGATGACCCAGTGACATGTCCTTGAAGTGTACCTGCTCGCCCTCGAAGATGGTGATCTTGGCATCCTCGCCGCTTGCAGTGTTCTTAACCTTGAAACCGTCAATTGCAATGTTGTCGCCATATGTACCCTCATAGATGAACTCGAAGGTGCACTTGTGGCCGGCATACTTAGCCAGGTCAAAGCTGAACTGTTCCCAGCTGGGACCGGTGAACTCGTTGTCCTGAGCCCACTTGAATGCGCTGAACTCCTGAGTCTGAGTACCGGCAGTGAGGTCATTAACATAGAACTTAAGGTCGGCAGCATGCAGCCACACGCCGCTGAATGCCATGTAGAACTCTACAGTGCTGTTGTCCTTAATCTCAACCTCGGGCGAAACAGCGCGCTCACGCTGCTTGCTGTTAGCATAGAAGATTGTGAGCGAGTAGTTGCTCTTGGGGTCGATGGTGTTGAAGGGCTTGATATTGTCGAGCTGGGGAGTCTCGGCCATTGTCCATGTCTGGTCGTTGATGCCATAGTAGTGCCATGTAGAGGCCTCGTCCATGGTGTCCCAACCCATCTCATAATATGCCTGTGAGCTCTCGGCAGCAGTGAAGTCGGCCTTCAGGGCGATGTTGAACTTGAACTCGCCTGTAGTGGGCAGACCCACGTTGTTGTCGCCCACGGCTACTGCCAGCAGTGTGCAGTCCTCATCGAGGGTAACGGTAGCCATGTTGCCGGGAACGATGATAGTTTGATCGTCATAACCCAGGTCGTCAACGTCGGTGATAGTAGTGCTGTACCAGATGGCCTTGCACAAGGGGTCGTCGCTTGTGATAGTGACGGTTACGGGCTCAGTGAATGTGCCGCCTGCAGGGGTCATTGTGGGAGCAGCGATCACGGGCTTCTCCTTCACGATGAGGGTGTAAGATGCACTGCCTGCCTTGAAGTCGTCGTTACCGGCAAACGAAGCGGTTACAGTAGCCTGACCCACCTTCTTGCCTGTAGTGAAGATGTCACCGTTGCTGTTGATGGCAGCGAGCTCGGGATCAGAGCAAGAGTAAGTGATGGGGCTCAACTTGTTGGGGTTGTTGAGATAGTTGGCATAAGCGTTGTCGCCGCACTCAACCTCCACAGTCTGCAGGGGATAACTCAGACCGGCATCCTTGGGCTCGGGCTTAACGGGGCCGGGGCCGTCATAGGTGATGGTCATCTTGTAGAAGTAGATGATACCCACAGTCTCGCTGGTCTGGTCCATAGTGATGACGATGTCACCGTCCTGGGCATCGGCGGCGGGCTCATAGGTATAGGCAGTGCGAGTAGTGTTGAGACTCTGCGCATCGCCATAGTTCACGCCATTAACGCTAACGCCCACAGCTACTTCCTGAGCGGCATCCTTAGTCTTAGCCTCGATGGCAACTGAAAGAACCTTGCTGCCCTTGAGGCCACTGGTTGTGAGAGTTGCATGCTTCACCGGGCTCTTGGCCGAGCCGAAGTACTGCCCTGCGCTTGCAGTGTAGGCGGTTACCGATGTGTTACCGCTGTAGGTCCATTCAAGACCTTTGAGAGTGGTGGTCTGTGTTGTCTCGTCGTTGTCGGTGATGTGGTAGAAACCTTCACCGCCACTTGCCTTCGAGACATTCCACTCGTGTACCCAGGTACCTGTCTGGGCCCATGATACGATGCTCACCAGCATCAGCATCATGGCTAACATTCGTTTTAATGTCATAATAATACGGGTTGTTAAGAATTATACTAAAATTTAATTGTAATGTAGTTATTGTGCAAAGTTAAGCATAAAACCATAATAAATAGCAATAATCTGTTATAAAATGCCTTTCCGGGCCCTTAAATGGATAAATACGGTATATCTATGCAATCTCTAGGGCTAGCACTATTGTTTGCAGTCAGGTTCTAGATTCCTTACTTTTTTTATATAAAATGCTATGACACCTGCAGTTGCAACAGCACTTGCAATCGCAAGCACCGGGACGCCACCGTCTTGAGCCAAGCCTATGCTTTCAATCTGCTTTTCCTGCAAGACTCCTATGTTGACCAGGTAAGACGATATCACTACCACACTGTTGTTGAGCGCATGGGCAATGACAGGCACCCACAACGAGCGGGTCCACATCAGCAGGTAGCCAAGCCAAGCACCCAGAAGCATGCGGGGAAAGAAGCCCAAGAACTGCATGTGGAATGCGCTGAAGGCTATTGCCACCGCCCATATAGCCATGTGGCTGTTGCCGTTGCTGCCGGTCATGCGCAAAGCGCAACCGCGAAAGAAGAATTCCTCGCTCACACCGGCCATGACACCCACTATGAACAGCACGCACAGCATGGGCAGCAGCGTGGTTTCGCTCAACAGCATCTTAGTCAACTGCTGCGCAGCTTCCTCGGCATCACGCATCTGCTGCTCCAGGGCGGCCATCGATTGCGGCAGGTGAAGGTTTTCGTTCCAGTCAACCAGCCAGTTGAGTGCCGGCATCGACACCACACACACAACCAGGGCCAGCACCACCCCACTCCACGACGGAGCACGGTCGATACCCATCTGTTGCCACGGTTTCTTATAGAATATCATCATGACTAAAACCGCAGGCAGGATAAACACAAATACATCCTGGAAAAACAATGTCAACATTGTGACATGAAACTTAGACAAATGCGTTAAACAAAATGCCAGGACAGTTGTGACGATGAGGCCCAGCAAAGCAAACATCAACAGAGCGATGAGTCGCCAGCCCACAGATGATTTAATCTTTTTATTATCGTTAACCATAATTTAATTTATTATGGTACAAAGTTACTACAAATCGTAAAAAAAACAAAATATGCCACAAAAACTTGCATGTGTTGAGTTCTTTGTATACTTTTGGCGCCATATTTACTGACCTATTAAACCATAAAGTTATGAAAAGAATTATTTTAAGCTTGATTATCACTTGTTTAGCATGGTCAGGGCTTGCAGCTCAAGACCTCTACGACGACTATAACACTCCTAAGCAGGAGCAAGTTTCTAAGAAAGAGCGCAAAGAAAAAGAAAAGCGACTCAAGGCTGCCAATGACAGCGCCGACTTCAAGTTTGCCTGCGCTGCATTGCGCAAGGGGCATTTTGTTCTCATGGCGACACGCGTAGAACTGGGCAACATGGGAGCCATGGAATATGGCCTGGACGACCACACCAACTTTGTGTACCAGGTGGCAAATGAGGGAGTAGCGCAAATCGCATTAAACAACGGCATGATGGGACTCAACGGATTTGGCGGCGTGACCTGCCAGGGCAACGTGAGCGGCACAAAGTTCTCAACTGACAAGAAGGGCAACGCCTTGTATGAGTACAACATCAACGGCACAGGCCTCACAGTGCGCGTCAACATCACCGTCTATGCCGGCACCAAGCAGGCCATCGCCTACGTAGAGCCCATCCTGGGCAGCAGCTGGAGTTCAATCACCCTCCACGGCGAACTCATCCCCTACAACAAATAAAAAATCTATAAGTCAAACTGTTGCAATAGATTCAGCCATTGAATTGAGAATCAGACACTCTTGACGTGTGATTTTCTTTTTTACACTGCTATATTCCCACGGACTTAACTGAAGCAGTTGTCCTCTGTGGCAGGCATCAAAACTCTCACCTGAAGGTTTATACATAGGAGGGAAGCCATGGTCTCTAAGTAGGATTATTCTATATCCTAATTCCATGGCTTCTCTTATTATCTTTTTTTCCATTGGCGCAATAGCGGTTCCCACCAGCACACCACCAGCTTCACCCACTGCAAGCCATTGTCTTCGCAGGCGTGCACAGTCATCCAGTGTGTAATGGTGGTGAATGATTACTGCCACTTTTTGCGGGATACTCAAAAGAAACATATTGCCAATAGCTTGACATGCGTGCCCCGCTATGTCAATACTGTGGAGCACAGTAAAATATTGCGGGTTATTGCGCTTGATGAGCAGCCGGCGTGGGTTGTCATCAAGATAGTGTTTCCAATTATCAAGTTGACCATATCGCAACAGTATCTTGTCATTGTACCCAGGAGTAAACAAAGGCTCTTCTCCCGCGGTAGAAGCCGCGGGCACCTTGCTGTTTTGCAAGGAACCATGCAGCTGGGTGCCCTGCGCTTTTACGCAGGGGTTCATACGCCACCATGCACGAGAACAACCACTCTTGAACCCCCTTATTACCAAGCCCAGATGCTTGCCTTGTGGCAAATCGTCCTCAACACAAAGTATCATGTGTATGTGATCAGGCATAATACACACCTTCCACACTTTCACCATGGGATAGAACTCTTCTATCTTAGACACTTCTTCATTAAGAATAATCTCTCCCAGTTGCGATAATACAACACGTGCATTAGATTCATCTCCAGAGAGTGTACCCAATATAGGCTGTCGGTCTTTTATGGTGATAGTCACCATATAATGTCCCTTTAAATTATAGTCGTGGCATGAGCACCTGCGTTGCATAGATGCTACTGTCTCTCTCCGTATATGAGATTTATCTTCGCGCATAAAATTTTTTCTTTTACTCTTCGAGCAGGGCGAGGAAGTCGTCTTCGCCTATGATGGGGATGCCCAGTTTGCGGGCTTTTTCGAGCTTGGCGGGGCCCATGTTGGCGCCGGCAAAGACATAGTCGGTGGCTCCTGATATTGAGCCCACGTTCTTGCCGCCGTTCTTCTCTATCATGGCTTTATATTCCTCGCGTGAGTGGCGGGTGAAGACGCCACTGATGACGATTTTCTTGCCGGCCAGCTTGTCGCTGCGCGATGCTAGCTCTTCCTCGCTGATGGCCATCTGCAGGCCGGCAGCACGCAGGCGTTCCACTATCTCACGGTTCTTGTCTACGGCAAAGAACTCGACAATCGACTCGGCTATCTTCGCTCCGATCTCGGGGATAGTGGCCAGCTGATCGGCCGGAGCAGTCATGAGGTTGTCGATGTTGTGGAGATGATTGGCCAGCATCTTGGCCGTAGCCTCGCCCACAAAGGGTATTGAGAGAGCAAAGATAACACGATAAAACGGCACTTGCTTAGACTCCTCGATGCCGCGCAAAATGCGGTTAGCCATCTTTTCCTGGAAACGGTCGAGCGACACTAATTGCTGGAACGTGAGGTCGTAGAGGTCGGCAACGTCATGAACTAAATCCTCGTTGTAAAGCCTGATTGCCATCTCCTCGCCTATGCCGTCGATGTTCATCATGTGACGGCCCACAAAGTGCTCTATGCGGCCATAGATTTGCGGCGGACAGGTCCATTTGTTAGGACACACCCATGCAGCCTCGCCCTCTACACGCACAAGCGGCGTGCCGCACACGGGGCAGTTTTTCTTGAAAACAATGGGTTGAGCACCTTCACGGCGCTGCTTAGCATCCACACCCACGATCTGCGGGATGATCTCGCCGGCTTTTTCCACATACACCATGTCGCCGTCGTGGATGTCGAGCGAGCGAATGATATCCTCGTTGTGCAGCGAAGCGCGCTTGACGATGGTGCCCGAGAGGAGCACGGGGTCAAGGTTTGCTACAGGAGTGATGACGCCCGAACGGCCCACCTCGAACGACACGCTCTCGAGCTTGGTGCACTCGCGCTCGGGGGCAAACTTATAGGCAATGGCCCATCGGGGCGACTTGGCTGTGGCGCCCAGGTTGAGCTGCTGGCGCAAGGAGTTAATCTTGAACACCAGGCCATCGGTGGCCACTGGCAGTTTCTTGCGCTCCACATCCCAGTGGTCGATGAAGTCCTTAACCAGGTCTATAGAGTTGAGTACGGTGAGTTCGCCGGTCTTGAATCCCCAGCGCTTTAGTGCCTCGATGCTCTCGTAGTGAGTTTCAAACGGCAGGTTGTCACCCAGCATGAAGTAGAAATAAGCGTCAAGGCCACGGCGTGCCACCTCGGCGCTATTCTGCAGCTTGAGTGTGCCCGCAGCGGCGTTGCGGGGATTAGCAAACAGCGGTTCCTCGTTGAACTGGCGTTCCTGGTTGAGACGTTCAAACGAAGCCCAGGGCAACAGTATCTCGCCTCGCACCTCAAACTTCTCAGGATAGTCCAGCCCCTCGGGCAACTGCAACGGCACGCTCTTGATGGTGATGACATTGTTAGTCACGTCATCGCCCTGAGTGCCATCGCCACGGGTCACGGCACGCACCATGCGGCCGTTCTCGTAAGTCACTGAGATGCTGGTGCCGTCATACTTCATCTCTCCCACAATCTCACACGCCTCGCCACCCAGGCCGTCCTGTGCGCGACGCAAGAAATCCTGCACCTCGTCGATGTTGTAGCTATTGGCCAGCGACATCATGGGGCGCTCGTGGGTCACCTGCTTGAATGCCTTGTTGATGTCGCTTCCCACTCGCTGGGTGGGCGACAGCGGGTCGCCATACTGCGGATAGCTCTCCTCAAGGTCCTGGAGTTCACGCATCAGGGCGTCAAACTCCTGGTCGCTGATGGTGGGATTGTTGAGAACGTAGTAGTTATAGTTGTGTTCATTGAGTTGCTTGCGCAATTCCTCAATGCGCATTTGAAACATGTCCATATCAAGTAATTGTTTTTACAGCGCTAAATTACAAAAAAAAATCCAAATCATCAACAAAAAAAAGCCCACAGCAGGAAACGGCACGATACAATTATTTTGCCGTAAGACAAGAAATGGTTAACTTTGCATCACAATAATTATAGTATATGGCAAAAAATAATTCACAAAGCGGAATTAAAGAGCGCGTGGCATTGCGCGTGAAGACACCTCGCAAGTACAAGGTGATACTCCTGAACGACGACTTCACCCCCATGGACTTTGTGGTAATGGTCCTCACCCAAATATTCAGAAAAAACGAAGCTGAGGCCACAGCCATCATGCTCGAGGTGCACCACAAGGGACAGGGCGTGGCCGGGGTCTACACCCTAGACGAAGCACTCACACGCAGCAACCGCGCCATGCAGTGGGCACGCGACGAGGGTTTTCCCCTGAGAGTGAAATGCGAGCCCGAATAACACACACTTTTTTCAACTACTGAGAACAGCAGAATATGAACAACATAGGATATGACAAAAACGCGTGGAGGGTACTGAAACGCGCTATTGACCTGGCCGACGATTACTCGTGCGAGTTTATCACCCCCGAGGTGCTACTCAAGAGTTTCCTGGCCGACAAGACTTTTGTGAACTCGCTCAAGAGCATGGGCGTGAGCGCCACTATCTTTGAGGAGATGCACTCCATGCTCGACGACACCATAGCCGAGCAACCCAAACTGGACGATGACAGCGACGGCGGAACCCTTGAGGACTCAATGTCGCAGCAAATGCTGTTGCTCATCGCTAACTCAATACAGCAGGCCATCACGGCCGACCGCACCGAGATTTCGGCCCCGATGATGGTGACATCACTGCTCGAGCTTGAGGACTCGTGGGCTGCGAACATACTGTTGACGGCCATCGACGAGAAGGTGGGCGAACTTATCGCCACCCTACTCGATGCCTATGAAGGCCCCACCGACCAAGTCCCCGGCGACACTCCGCTAATGGGTGACGGAGGTCCTGAACCCGACGCCGACAAGCCCCATCAGTCATGGCACGACCTCGTGGTGTGTGTCAATGACCACATCCATGACCACAACCCGCTCATAGGGCGTGAGGCCGAGCTGGACCGCACCATCCAGGTGCTGTGCCGCAAGGACAAGAACAACCCTCTGCACCTGGGAGAACCTGGTGTGGGCAAGACGTCGCTCATCTACGGACTGGCCGAGCGCATCGAACGCGGCGACGTGCCCGACAACCTCATGGGTGCCCGCATCTACGAGCTCGACCTGGCGTCGCTCATTGCCGGCACACAGTTTCGTGGCGACTTTGAGAAACGCATCAAGACCGTGATGGAAGGCGCCAGCGAGGAAGGCAACACCATCATCTACATCGACGAGATACACAACATCGTGGGCGCAGGGCAGACCGGGCAAGGGTCGCTCGATGCATCCAACATGCTCAAACCCTATCTCGAAGGCGGACGCGTGCGCTTCATAGGCGCCACCACCTACGAGGAATTTAACCGCAACATCTCGCGCAGCAAGGGACTCATGCGCCGCTTCCAGACCATCGACGTGGCCGAGCCCTCCGTTGACGAGGCCATCAAGATAATCAAGGCACTCAAAGAAACCTACGAGTCATTCCATGGCGTCACCTATAACGATGATGCACTGGAGATGGCGGTAAAGGCCAGTGCCAAGCACATCCCTAACCGCTACTTGCCCGACAAGGCCATCGACCTCATCGACGAGGCTGGGGCAATGATGCAGATGAACAAGAGCAAGAAGACCAACCGCGTTGTCGACACCAAGCTCATAGCCCAGGTGCTTGCCAAGGTGGCACGCGTCAACGCTCTGGAAGAGAAAGATAGTGACGATGAGCGCCTGATGAGCCTCAAGAACCGTGTGCTCAGCAGCATCTATGGCCAGGACAATGCCGTGACCGACGTGGTAGAAGCCGTGCAGATGTCTAAGGCCGGACTGCTCGACCCCGGCAAGCCTCTTGCCAGCCTGCTCTTTGTGGGCCCCACCGGTGTGGGCAAGACCGAGGTGGCACGCGTGCTGGCACGTGAACTGGGCGTGGAGCTAGTGCGTTTTGACATGAGTGAGTACATGGAGAAGCACACCGTGGCCAAGCTCATAGGTTCGCCCGCAGGCTATGTGGGATATGACGACGGCGGCCTCCTCACCGATGCGGTGCGCCGCTCGCCCGACTGCGTGCTGCTGCTCGACGAGATTGAGAAAGCCCATGAGGACATCTTCAACATCCTGCTGCAGGTGATGGACTACGGCACCCTCACCGACAACAAGGGACGCAAGGCACATTTCCAAAACGTGGTCATCATCATGACCAGCAATGCCGGGGCACAGTGGGCTCACAGCGCCAGCGTGGGATTTGCCTCTACAGCCACTGCCGGCGGTGCTATGCTCAAGAAGGTGAAGCAGACCTTCAAGCCTGAATTCCTGAACCGACTGAGCGGAGTGGTAGTGTTTAACGACATGGACCGCACTATGGCCAGCATGATCCTGGACAAGAAACTGCGTGAACTGCGCACCCTGCTTGCGTCACGCAACGTCAAGCTCAACATTGCCGGCGATGCCCGCGAGGCACTCATCACCGAGGGATATTCGCGCGAATATGGCGCTCGCGAGATGGACCGCGTGATACACAACCGAGTCAAGACCATGCTGATGAAGGAAATACTCTTTGGGCGTCTCAAGCAGGGCGGAACAGCCCGCCTGGTGATGCGCAGCAATGGCCTGGCCCTAAATATAAGACAAAACAAAAACTAGAGAACCCCTATAGCCTCTAAAGCCTAGAGAGCCTAGAGAGCCTAGAGAGCCTAGAGAGCCTAGAGCCCCTAGAAAACCTAGAGAGCCTAGAATGCCTAGGATGCCTAGAGAGCTTATAGAGCCTATAAAACCTACTACTACAATTATGATATACCGCCTCCCCAAGGAACTCATATTCCCCGACCCCCATTACGGTGAGCCCGACGGACTCATCGCCGTGGGCGGTGACCTGAGCGTAGACCGCCTGCTGCTGGCCTACAGCAACGGTATCTTCCCGTGGTTCTCGTTCCGCGACTGGGACGAGCCCGCCTGGTACTGCCCCCTGCAGCGCTTCGTGATTTTTCCCAGCGAGATACACGTGTCGCACTCCATGAAGTCGCTCATCAACAAGGAGCAATATCGCGTCTCCATCAACGAGGACTTCCACGGCGTGATAAACGGATGCCGCACCGTCGACAACCGTTATGACATGCCCGGTGCATGGCTGGGGCCCGACATCGTCAAGGCTTACACCGCACTGCACAACCTGGGCATGGCGGCCAGCGTGGAGGTGTGGGACGGCGAGGAACTCGTGGGAGGGCTGTATGGCGTTACCATTAACGGTGTGTTCATAGGCGAAAGCATGTTCTCGCGTGTGCCCAGTGCGTCCAAACTGGCACTCATAGGCCTGTCGCGCCACCTCGAGAGCCTGGGGTGGAAAATGATTGACTGCCAGCTCGAGACGCCTCATCTCAAGTCGATGGGGGCACGATACATCTCTTATGAGGAATACATGGAAATTTTGCAACGATGAAAATAGACAAAAAGAAAACAGCCATGATTGCCGGGGCTATAGTCGCCCTGCTATTGCTGCCGTGGGGCTGCAACACCTATTACTGCTGGCACTACGAGAAACAGGCACAGCCCCTCATCAACATCGTGGAGCAGTATAAGAAAACCACGGGCAAGCTGCCACGCACGTCGGCCGAAGTGGGATTTAACGAGGGAGAGTTCAGTGCGGGGCCGTTCTACCAGTATGTCGACAGCACGCACTATCAGGTGTTCTATGCCGATGAGTTCCACAACTTCTACATCTATGACTCATCCACCGGCAAGTGGCGATCGATGACCGATGCCCCCATGCTAGTCAAGTAACTGCTACTCCCCAACACATCAAGCACGGCACAGGCGATACCCGCCCATGCCGTGCTTAATGTATCTATTACCTTGCAGTATATTAGGGAGCATCGTGGCACACAATGAGGCCATAGTGACCGCCAGAGTAGCCCTCAGTAAAGCTGAAAGCGGTGATGTCGATGCGATACTCGCCATCGGTCTTGGGAGAAACCGATACAAGCGCAATTGAGCTCTCGTCGTCGTCTGATGCTACTTCCTTCCACTGTCCGCTTGATGTCTTGCGGTAAACCTTAACATCGATATCCTGGAAACGATAATCGCCAAATGCGACGATAGAATAGGTCCAGCTTGCCGAGAGATTGCGATAGGTTGACTTTGTAGTTGTCAAGATGTCAAATTCCATTCTCACAATTTCCTGAGCCTTGTCGTCTTCAAGAATCTGCACAAGTTCGTTGGCCCTTTGCATGATAGGAGTCATTGACGTTCCGTCATCGGCCTTAGAATTAAATGCACAAGCAACTGCACATACAATCAAAAATAGAATCTTTTTCATACTAATAATTATTTTATGGTTAATAAATTCTTACTTCACCGGGCAAGTCATGCGCAGGTAGTCTTCGCCGAAGATGTGCAGATGACCGTCCTCCACAAATCCCAGGCTGGTATATAACCTGTAAGCACCGGTGTTGCCGGGGTCGCACGCCAGTATGGGCAGCAGGCCACGCTCACGGGCCTGTTTCACACCATATTCTATAATGTAGCGGCCTATGCCCTGCCCTCTAAACCGGGGCAACACTGCCGCGCTGTCGAGGTAGTACTCGCCCTCACGCGTCTCATCGTCCATCGCCATGGGGTCAAACGAGAGGCGGTCGCGTATGGGTGCAAAGGTGCGCACCTTTACCTCGTGATAGCCGTTGCCGTCATAAGCGATGAGGCCGCCCACCGGCTTGCCGTTAAGTTCAAAGATGGTGGCATTGCGGTAGCTATAGAGAGTCTCGGTGCTCAGGCAAGTAGCCGTCAGGTCATCGCCGGGCATCTCGCCGCGCTCCATGAGGTCATAGCCCACGGCTTCCATCATCACCAGCGCCACAAAGCGTGCATCGGCAGGTGTAGCAGGACGATATGTCAACGCTGCACCATCACTCATTTTCTCTTGACTATGAGGTTATACTGTCCCTCGGCTCCACTGCCTATAGAATAGGGGTAATAGTAAAACAGCAGTCCCTCATTGATGATAGCACAGCCCGATACCTGGTCAAACAGCTCCTTACCAGTCAAAGCACTCGGGGTATCATTAAAAGATTTACAAGTCTTGACATAGGCGCTGCGCAACTGCGTTTCTACCGTCTTTCTGGGTAACTTCACCAGGTCAGCCTTAGTGAGCAGTTTGCCGGTTTTCTTTTCATAGGTATAATAAGACGACCTGCTGGGGCATCCGTTAGTGCCATGGAAATTGTAAGACTCGCACAGGATATAAGTCACCAATTCATTGTCTTCATACACTTTGTGGGCCACTACGCAAAAGCGTGAATGGGGTATTTCAGTATATTGAACACCTGCACGGGGAGCCAATCCCTTTGTGATCACGTTAAACAAAGCGGCTGCAAACGGGAGAGAACCTTCATCCTTCACGCTACTTAGGAGTGCTTTGTCGACGTCAAAGTCTGATTCTTTTCCACCATCGATATGATCAAAGCAACAGAATATACCTGAATAGTTGAACACAGTGGTGTCTACCGCCATGGTGACACGCTCCTTGACAACCTGAGTGGGAAATGTTTTGTCGACATAGAGTCCCAATGAAGTTTTCCAGCATGTAGTGTCTGAATCACAGGCACACACCGCTTTGAGTTCCTGCTTGGCCACGTCAGGCAGATTCTCAAACTCGGGAGCGCTGAAGGCATAGTCATAGGTTTCAGATTTTTCATCATAATCCATGCCATAAAACAGGCTCAGGGGTGTAGTAGCCTTGCTGGCGGTTGATTTGTGGTGCTTACTCTTTGCCACACACAATGTGGAAGAGGCAACCAGTAAAAAAATAGCGGCAAAAATACTTTTTTTCATAACATAATTATATTTATTGTTTTACTTTTCAGGTACGGTGCGCTTGTAGCCGTGCACAAGGCGATACTTGCGCACATCGCGGAAGAGGTCGGTCGCATAGACAAAGTTGTTCAGGTCATCGTTGTCCTGGTCATATATCTCGTCCTTAGTGCCGTTCCAGCCCAGGTGTCCCTTGTTCACAAAGATGATGTTCTCCCCTATTCCCATCACCGAGTTCATGTCGTGGGTGTTGATGATGGTGGTGATGCCATACTCATGGGTGATGTCGCTGAGCAACTCGTCGATGACGATGCTGGTCTTGGGGTCAAGGCCTGAGTTGGGTTCATCGCAGAACAGATATTTGGGGTTCAGAGCAATGGCGCGTGCAATGGCGGCACGCTTCTGCATACCTCCCGATAGCTCGCTGGGAAACTTGTTCTCGCTGCCGGTGAGGTTGACACGGTCGATGCAGAACTGGGCACGTTCACGCATCTCGGCATAACTCATCGACGAGAACATCTTGAGAGGGAACATGACGTTGCCCAGCACAGTCTCGCTGTCAAATAGCGCCGAACCCTGGAACAGCATGCCTATCTCCTTGCGCAACTCCTTGAGCTGCTTCTTGTCCATCAGCGTGATGTCGCGTCCGTCATAGAGTATCTCACCCTCGTCAGGCTTGAACAGGCCCACGATGTTCTTTACAAGCACAGTCTTGCCCGAGCCGCTCTGGCCGATGATGAGATTAGTCTTGCCGTCATAAAACTTAGCGTTGATGCCAAAGAGCACCTGGCGCATTGAGTTACCGTCCTTAAACGATTTCTTTAAATTCTTTACCTCGATCATTGCAGCATTAATTTGGTTAAAATAACGTCTACCACGAGTATCATGATGTTGCTCATCACCACGGCGTTAGTACTTGCCTTGCCCACCTCTACCGAGCCGCCTTTGACATGATAGCCAAAGTAGGCCGAAATGCTCGAGATGATAAACGCAAAGAACAGCGACTTGATGAGGGCAAACCACACATACCACTCGATGAACATCGTCTGGATGCCATACACATAGGTGTCTACATCCACGATGCCCGTGAGCACACACACCAGGTAGCCGCCCAGCAGACTGGTGAACATACATATCACCACCAGCACCGGCAGGATGGTGATGAGTCCCAGAATCTTGGGCAGCGCAAGGAAGTTGGCCGAGTTGATGCCCATGATGTCGATGGCGTCAATTTGCTCGGTCACACGCATGGTGCCTATCTCGCTGGCGATATTTGACCCTATCTTGCCGCTGAGGATGAGACACAAGATTGAAGACGAGAACTCCAGCAGGATGATCTCGCGCGTGGTCATACCCACAACATATCGCGGCAACAACGGGTTGTTGATGTTGAGCTTGATGAGGATGGTGCACAGGGCACCGATGAACACACTCACAATGAGGATGAGCGGTATCGAGTCAATGCCCAACTTAGATATTTCATTAGTATATCGCTTGAAGAACTCGCGCCACTTCTCGGGCACACCAAAGGTGTTCCACAAGAACACACAGTATTCTCCAAAACCATTAAGCGCCTTAGTCAGCATCATAATATTTCTCAGTACTATAATTTATATTAAACTACTAAACTGCAAAGATAACATTTTTTTTTGATGCATGATTGCTTTTGACTATAAAGAACAAAAAAAAAATCTGAATGCGTGAAAGAGTTCACTACGCAACCCCAAACCCGTTATTACATGTCATTATGCCACCATTTACGGCGTTTTACGTGCATTTTGTCAAAAGAAAAGCAAAAATAATTATCATTATGTTTAAATAATATTTGGATTATGTGACATTTTGTTATAACTTTGCACCGTAATCGAACATTTTGTCAAACAAATAAAACATAACATATAACATTATGGCACTTATCATTCCTAGCAACTACAGACAACGTCTGCTCCCCGAGACCACCGAGGTGGCCATCAAGATGGTCAAAGATTCATTCCAGCGTCAGCTCTCACGCGCCCTCAACCTGCGACGCGTCACCGCTCCGTTATTTGTACTCTCAGGCACAGGTATCAACGACAACCTCAATGGTGTGGAAACTCCGGTAAACTTCACCATCGACTGCATGGGCGGAGCACGTGCCGAGGTTGTGCACTCGCTGGCTAAGTGGAAACGAGTGAAACTGGGAGCATACGGCATCGCCCCTGACTACGGACTGTACACCGACATGAACGCCATACGCACAAGCGAAGACCTCGACAACCTGCACTCGCTCTACGTGGACCAGTGGGACTGGGAAAAGGTAATCCTGCCACAAGACCGCACACTTGAACACCTGGTGGCCACCGTGCGCAAGATATATGCAGCACTGCTCGAGACTGAGCAACTGGTTTATGAGGCTTTCCCACACATCACACCACGCCTCCCCAAAGAAATCAAGGTGATACACACCGAGGAACTGCTTAAGGAATACCCCACCCTCACACCACGCGAGCGAGAGGCCGAGGCCGCACGCAAGTACGGAGCCATCTTCCTGGTGGGCATTGGAGGCAAACTGAGCAACGGCGAGCCACACGACGGACGTTCACCTGACTATGACGACTGGAGCACTCCAAACAGCGACGGTTACACCGGACTCAACGGCGACATCATCGTGTGGGACAGCATTCTCAACTATCCGTTCGAACTGTCATCAATGGGCATACGTGTCGACAAGGCCGCAATGCTGCGACAGCTAGAGCTGGCAGGAGAGATGCAGCGCACTGAGCTCGCATTCCACAAAGCACTGCTGGCCGACGAGCTGCCTCAGTCGATGGGCGGCGGTATAGGCCAGAGCCGCCTGTGCATGTTCCTGCTCCAAAAGGCCCACATAGGCGAAGTACAGGCCAGCATATGGCCCGCCGACCAAGTGGAGCAATGCCGTAAAGCAGGCATCATCCTCATGTAACACACTGTCAATAGCAAATAAACAGCACCCCGTGTCATCCACAATGGTTAACGGACGACACGGGGTGCTGCCACTTAATCAAGTGCCTTGTGTGTTACACTCTGGCAAGCGGCACTGTCCCAGAGAGGGATGGGGTTATTTCTTCTCGGTGGCCATGATTTCGTCATAGTAGGCACGGCCGTAGACTTTGCGCTTGGTAGGCTTGTAGTTGGGGCTGATGATGTCGTGTTCGGGATTGTAGTAAGGAGACTTCACCTGTCCCAGCGTGAGGAGCAGGTGTCCCACGATATCGGTCATAAACGGACGGTCGAGCGAGGCCTTGATGCGCTCCACAATCTCAGGGTGCGACTGCTTGTAGGCATCAGAGCACCACACCACAAACGGCGACTCGTTCTGGTATCGCAGCTGCTGAGGCTTGGGGGTGCGTGACACCAGGCGTCCGCGATAGTCACGATAGTCGTATATCTCCTCACCGTGGTCGCTCATGTAGACCATCACCGCATTCTTGTTGCGGTAGTGGTCAAAGAGTTCCTTCATCACTGCATCGTTGTAGTGTGTGGCGTTGTCATACTGTGCGATAACCTTCTTCTTGCTCTTGTCAAGATATTTCTCAGTGCGCTTGATGTCGGCCTCGGTAAACACACCGCAATCCTTGGGATAACGCTGGTCATAGGCAATGTGCTGGCCCATGAAGTGCAGCACCACCAGGTTGTGCTTGGCTGGAGTTTTTTCTTTGAGAAAGTTGTCAACCAGACCGCCGTCATATCCATAGCGCTTCTTGTTGCAAGCCGTGTAAGAAAGCTGCATCATGTCTTTGTTGTAAAGGTAGGCATTCACCGTGATGGTATAGAGTCGCTTGGTCATGAACTCTCGCTGCATGTCCCACATCCACACGTCATAGCCGCTGCGCTTGAACACGGTGACAAAACTGGGGAAGTCAAACCATCGCTCTCCAGCCCCTATACTGTTGAGGCTGAACACATTCTTCTCCATAACCGATGTGTAGTTCTCATAGGTCACGGCATCGTTGAAAACATAGAGGTTGCCGCTCTCCACCTCATGCTCCATGGCAGGCGTGGTGGGCAGTTCATAGCCATAGATGGACGCGTGGTGCTTGTTGTAGCTCTCGCCCAGCACATATATCACGGTGAGCGAGTCATTCTCGGTCACCGTGGCCTCGGTGTTATAGACATCGCGGGTGGCCTTGATGGCATAGTCGATATCGTTGGCACTGTCGCGCAGCGAGTTGAGGCTGTGCATGGTTTGAGTGAGCGGGTCCATGGCGTTGTGCGGGAAATAGCGGCGCCACTTGTACAGTTCCTCGCTGTTAGAGCACGAGAACAGGAACACATAGCTCCCCAGCGCCCACAGCACAGCCACTGTAGCTATTGAACCCACAACAGCATCTCGGACACCCGCCCCGGGCACCCTGGCCAGCGCGCGCGCGATGGCCTTGCGCTTCCACTCGGCCAGCACAATCACTGCGGCTACAGCAAGGTCTATGGCATAGCCCCACAGGCTGTCGGCATTGAGCATATAAGTGTGTATGAACTCGTTGCTTTCCTTGGGATTGGTCTCGGCAAGGATCGTGAGCGGCTGCTGCGATATGTTTTGGTTGAAATTAAACTCCAGGAAAATGGTGGCAACCATGAGGAACCAGAAGAAGAAGTACATCAAGCCCTTGACCCACTTGCTGCGGCACTTGTACACAAGCGCTGTGGCGGCATAGACCACGCCACATTCCACAAACAGGCCCTGTACAAAGGTGGCTATCTGACGGCCCCAGTCCTCGCTAGAGGTGAATATCCAGCTGATGGGCTGGTGTATCAACATCAAGTTGACGAGGATGAAAAATACTATCTCGGCCTTCACAGGCTTAGACATCGACCTCATGAATTTTGTTATTTTGCCACAAGCATTCATATTTATATTTAAATTTAACTCGGCAAAATTACTTATTTCCCGCACAACGACCAAATTTAGCACCGTTTTTTGTCACTCAACGGCACAAGCTTTTGTGCCAACGGGGCGTCAGCCCATGAGGCAGCGCTTGTCGATGAGGTCGTTGGCTATAGCATAGATGGTGAGTCCGGCAAGGGAGTGAATTTGCAGCTTGCGGGCAATGTTGCGGCGGTGGGTAATGACGGTGTTGACCGAGATAAACAGGTGTGCGGCAATCTCTTTGTTGCTCATCCCCTGCACCAGGCACACAATGATTTCCTTCTCACGCTCTGAGATGGCCTCAGTGCCTTCGCTGCTATTGATCATGCTCGAGATGCGTGCCGAGACGTCGTCGCTCTTCACCTTCTGCTCCAGCAGTCGGATGGCGGGCACAAAAAGCACATCCTCCACGTTGCTGTGGTTGCTCAGCCACTCCTCATTGCTGTAGATGTCATAGATGGCAGCCGTGAGCTGGTTGTTGGTCAAGCCGTCCTGCGGCAGATACTTGATGATGATGCTCTTGAGCTCGTGGAACTTGCCTGTGATGTCGTCGTGGTGCTTAGAGTAAATCTCAACATTATAGTTAGGCCTCTGCTCGCCCTGCAGCAAGGCGTTGACATAGGGGAACAAGGTCTTCTCTTCATACTTCATGTGCAGCTGGATGTCGTGGGCATACTCGTCATAGAGCCTCAGGATGAGCATAGCCATGCTGTCGCCATGAGAGAGTGCCTCCTCCAGTTTCTTGCGTATAGAGGGCAGCTGGTAGTCGAGGAAGAAACGGTGCGAAGCCTGCAGGTAGCCCAGCAGCGTCTTCACCGAGATGCGCTCGTCGGTCTCCTTGGGGGCATAGCCGTTGATCAGGAAATTCACAACAACCAGGAATGTGTAGCAGTCAACGCCCTGCTCACTGCACACCTCGCTCACAGTCTTGTCGCCAAAACCCAAACGGATGCCAAAGGAGCTGAGTCCCTGTAGCATACTGTAGTTGTCGCTGATGAGGTCTATCATCTTGTCATCAGCCTCATATAGTTTCATCCTTTTCATATTCTGGTACTTTTTTCATCTGCAAAGTTACATCATTTTTCCCTAACGAGGAAATACCTATATGTAAGTATTAGGTTTTTTGTTACTACAAATCAGTAATAAATATGCAGTATGCAAGTAATAAAATGTTATGATAAATTGTATAAAACACACTAACTGAATCAACATTTTAGTGTATTGCCTTGTCAAAATAACGGGTTTACCTTTGCAATCAAAAACACAAAATACACAAAATGATAAGAAAACTTACTTTATGCATCATGCTGATAATTGCAGCAGCAACGG
>JAKSLZ010000120.1 GCA_024400935.1 Muribaculaceae bacterium
ATCAAGTACTTCTTGCCGCTGTTGAGCACGTTGTCGGTCTCGCTCAGTTCTGCATAGAAAGCACTTGCGCCTTTCAATTCATTGTTGTAGACATACTTGGCTGTTCCGGCATAGGTCACACCATCTTTTGTTACAGGAGCTGTGCTGGTGACGGTCATCTTGTAAGCGCTTCTCGGATTGGAGCGGAAGAAGTCGTATGAACCTGCATTGACGGTGTAGTTCTTGAAGCTCGGGCTGGCCTTGACAGCATCGCGGCACTCCACAGGAACTCTCACGACACATGTAGTGGGAACGCCTGTCAGCACCATGCTCTGCTTAGTGGCAGCGTTGTTGTTGAGGACAAGCTCAGTGAGCGACGACATGCCGTAGAACGCGCGGGGAACGATGCCGGTGGCAGTGCTGGGAACGAGTATCCTCTTGCTATTGACACCAGAGAAGGCGTCATCGCCCAGGCTGGTGAAGCCCACAGGCAGGACGATGTCGTTAGTGATGGGACAGCCGCGGAAGGCGTATGCCCTGATTTCCTTGAGGTTGGCACCCCAGCTCACTGTGCCCAGCGTACTGCTGTCAAAGGCGTTCAGGCCGATAGAGGTGACGCGTGGCAGCTGGATGCTGGTGATGGGCTGGCTGTCAAATGCCTTTGTACCCACGGTGGTGACATAGTCGCAACCGGTGATTGAGAATGACGATGTATTGCTGAACGCTTCATCGGCAATCTCGTCGACAACATAGTCCTTGCTGCCTATATAGATGTATCCGGGAACATTAACAGTACCCGATAATGAGTTACGCGTGCGGCGCACCAGTTTGCAAGTGCCGCCAGTGAATTTCAATCCGTTCACGGTCACTGCTCCTGCCTGCTTCACGGTGTAACCCAGGCCACCGTTGAGATAGTCGGCGGGCACAATGCCGTCCTTGTTGTAGCTCTTGAATCCGGTCCAGCCCTTCGACTGGAAAGCTGTCACGTTGCCATGCTGCACATACAGGTTGGGGTTGCCGCAATAATTCAGGAACGCAGTCTTGTTGATGGTGGGGATGTAGTTACTATTTATATTGACATACAGGTCGGTAAGTGCCGGACACTCAAAGAATGTGTATGAGTCAAGCGACACTACCGATGAGGGAATCTCCACAACCTTGAGCGCGCTGCAGTAGTGAAACGCTTTCTTGATTGTCTTGCATCCATAGGTGACATAAATATTCTGAATCTCAGAGACCCTGCGGAACGCATCATCAGCAATGGTTTCACACAGAGGAGAGGTCTTGTAAGCCGAGAACTGGTATGCCTGGGGGACCTTGAGGAGTTCCTTCTGTCCCTTGGTGTAGAGCGAACTAGAGTAAGACTCATAGTTAGGGTTGCCCGCTGCCACATTGATTTCCTTGAGTGCCGGGCACAAATCTACAAAGGTCGGGTCAATAGCAGTTACTGTTGCAGGAATGTTAAGCAGGGGAAGGCTTGCATTATCATAGAACTCAGCCTCGCCGATATTTGTCACGCTGCCCAGGTCCACACTGGTCAACTTGGTGCAAGAGCTAAACGCAGTGCCATTGAGCTTGCCGCCAGCCAGGCGCACCGAGGTGAGGTTGGTAGCTTTCAAGCACATGGAGCGACCGTAACTGGTGATACCAGTGAGGTTTGACAGGTCGAGCTGGGTGAGGTCGGTGTTGTAAGTAAACGCAAGTTCCGACACTGCCACATACTTGAAGTAACGATCCTGGTTTGATGGCTTGGTGCGATAGTTTGCAGGGCGATAGATACCCTCGGCCACGCCTGTGTTACCGCCCATCTTGTTGAAGCCGATGATAGTACACTCGTGGTCAACGCTCGTGCTTGTAGAGGGCTTGGTAACCACAGCCATTGTACCGTCGCTCATGTAGATGTCATAGGCTTGGTCCGAATACTGAATGTCCACAAACCTATCAGGACCCCAAATGCTCTGAGAGAGAGGCTCTTCACGACTCTTCACTGTGCGGGGAATATACAGCTTGCACTTGGTGCTATTGGGGAACGCCGATGTAGAGTAGCCTTTCAGCTTGCCTGTTGAGCTCGCAAAATACACGCTGGTGAGCCCAGGACAGCCGTAGAAAGCATCTGAGTAGATATACTCCATTGAACTCGGCAGGCGCACGGTGTTAAGTGCGTAGCAGCCTCTGAAAGCATTGCTCTCAATCTCCTTGATACCATAGCTCAGGCGCACACTGGTAAGCTTGGAAACACCTTCAAATGCACTACTGGCAATCGTGTTCACATAGTACGAGTATCCGTTGACGGTGATCATGTAAGGGATAGTGAGCGACGTGTTAGTGCTCGGACTCTTGTTAAAGCCTACACACTTAACTGTACCGGGAGTAGAACCCGACGGCGATGTGACTTGCTCATAGAGCAGGTTATCGGCAACATAAGTCACGCCCCACATGGGCATGCTCATCGCAACAAAAAGCAAAAGTGAAAGAATTTTCTTCATATTAGTAGCATTTTATTTGATTTTTCATTTCAAACTACAAAAATAACAAAAAATCATAAAACCACAAAGGCTTTTCCCCTAAACACAATCTGGCAGCACATTTTCCAAGAAAAATGCACTGCCAGTCAGCATCTTAAATATAGAGGAAGAAGTCTAAGCCACATAGGCCACATAAGCCATCTAGGCTATCCAGGCTATAAAGCCCCCCTCTCTGAAGGAGAGGGGTCGGGGGAGAGGCTACTTCCCCAGTATAATGTTAAGCACGGTGTTGACATCGGTGATGTCAACCTCACCGTTGCCATCGGCATCGGCACGGCCATTGTAGTTGCTTGCCTTGTCCTTGCCCAAGATGATGTTGAGCAGGATATTGGCATCGGTGATGTCAACCTCGCCGTCGCCGTTCACGTCGCCCTTCTTGAACGAAGGCGTGGGCTGGAGGATATCCAGGAAATACTCGCTAGCGGTGCCTGACAAGACCTTGAGGTAGCAGTAACCCGAGCCTGAGTTAAAGGTTGAGGTGGGGCGCACAAACTTCTCGTTCTTAGCATCCCAGCGGTAGGCATTCTCAATCTTGGAAAGGTCAACCGAAGCACCGGGGTTGGCAACCAGATAGTTGTTGCCCACCGATGGAACCGATGCCGATTGGATACGTTTAATCTTGTACATCTTGCCGGGAAGACCTATCACGATGACGCCAGTGTTGGCAGGCACTTGCTTAACCTCTTTGGTATAAGCAGTCTTTGTAGCGGGATGAAAGCCATTCACGATGTAAGCCTTCACGCCGCTTTCTTCAAAGTCGAGGGGCATGCTCTGGCCCAAGTGGAAGGTGTAATACTCCAGCTTGATAAACGGCGCAATGTGTTGAGTAACCATGCGGGTGTCACTGAATTTCCAGTCCTTCATGTTTGAAGTCATGTAGCCGTTCACATTATAGCTGTTGATATACAGCGTAAAGTCGTAGGCGTTGTTTCCTATCCACTGACCTTCCCATCTCACCGACCCTGTAGAGAGTATTACAAGTTCTTTGAGATATTTGGCATTGTTAAATGCGCCGGTGCCAAAGTAGTTGACGCTCTCGGGCAGGGTGATTGTGCGCGCCTTGCAGTAGCCAAACGCCCTGCGGCCTATCTTCTCGATGTACTTAGCGCCCAAGAGACTTACAAACTCAACTGTTGAGCCGAACAGGCAGCTGTCGCCTATCTCGGTCATCAGGTACTTCTTACCACTCTTTCTGTCGATTTCATAATCGTTGGCAACAAAAGAATCATCACCCCTAGCCACTTGCTTGTTGTAGACATACTTGGCCTTACCGTCGTAGGTCACGCCGTCAACGGTAACGGGAGTTGTACTGGTAACGGTCATCTTGTGCAGATTAGTTAATATCTCCCAGTCGCGGCAGAAGTCGTAGGCACCGGCAACGACAGTGTAGCCATTGAAGCTTGCGTTGGCCCTGATGTTAGCACGGTGCTCCACAGGAGTGCTGATGACACAAGTGGTGGGTACGCCGGTCATGTCGAGCGAGAAAGTGCTGCTCAGGGGCACATTAATCACGAGGTCTTTCAGTGACGACATGTTGCGGAATGAACCTGTGAAAAGTGTAGTTACTGTGCTGGGCACAAGCAGATAGTCAATCTTTGTGCCGGCAAAGACATCGTTGCCGAGCGTAGTTAATCCCACGGGGAGACACATGTTGTCGGCTATGTTACAGTCGCGGAAGGCTCCGTGCATGATAGACTTCATCTCACTACCCAGATAGACAAAAGTGAGCGCTTTGCACCCGGCAAATGCCTCTTGGGCGATGCGGGTCACGCCTTCGAGATAGGCCGTCCTGAGACTGGGGCAGCTGTTGAAGGCCTTGGTGCCCACGGTGCCGCTTACCAGATTCACATAGCTGAGGTTGCTGGCGTTGTCGCACATCAGTTCGCCAAACTCAGTGATTGTATTTACATGGCTCAGGTCGAGCTCCTTGAGGTCGGCGTTGTCGGTAAACGCGAGTTTTGACACCCTGGTGTACTTGAAGTAGCGGTCCTGACTATTGGGCTTGGTGTGGTAGCTCGCCGGGCAGTATATACCATCGGCAACACCTTTGCCGCCCCCGTTCTTGTTGAAACCGATGATGGTGCACTCGTGGTCCTCGCTCGTGCTTGTCGATGGCTTGGTCACAACAGCCATTGTGCCGTCTTTCATGTAAATGTCCCACGCATAGCTTGAGTGGGCAATGCTGTAGAAGGCGTTGGTGTTCCAGGTGCTCTCGGCACGGAAGTCGTCATAGTTGGCCTCCCAGGGCACATAGAGTTTGCACTTGGTGCTTGCGGGGAATGCATTAGGTGACGCGTAGCCAGTGAGCTTGCCCGATGTGCGGGCATAATATACGCTGGTGAGCGATGTGCAGCCATAAAATGCCTGTCCAGCGATATCGGTCATAGAACTCGGCAGTCGCACATAGGTTATTGAAGAACAATTCCTGAAAGATGCAAAGCCAATCCTCTGGACACCATAAGTGAGGTTCACGCCTGTGAGTTTGGTCTGTCCCTCAAAAGCCGACTCCTCGATTGACTTTACATAGTACTTGTTGCCATTATAAGTTATCACGTATGGGATGGTGAGCGCAGTGTT
>JAKSLZ010000121.1 GCA_024400935.1 Muribaculaceae bacterium
AACAACTTGATGATGTGAGTGACCTCAACACCATCAACAACAAGAGAGCCTTCCCGATTCAAAGGGAAAGGCTCTCTTTAAATGTATGAAAAACGTGTGTGTGCTTTAGCGGATGACCTTGGTCACTGATGTAGTGCCGTCAGTGTAAGTGGTCACAACGAGGTTGATGCCCTTGTGAGGCATGCTGCTTGCCTGGCCAGCAACGTTGTAGTAGCTGATGCTCTTGACGGGACGAACGTCGGCTACCTCATAAACGCCTGTGACTACATTCTCCTTGAAGTCAAACTCGTAGATTGACTCGGCTACAAAGTAACCTGAGGCTGTGGGGGCTGCGTGTGCGGCGCTGTGCGATGCCTCGGCACTATTCTTGTAGTAACCGCGCACGCGCAGGGTAACCTTAGGAGCATCGGCCGAAGATCCGAATGTGCCTGCGTTGTAAGAAATTTCCTTGCCGTCTACTATAAAGGTTTTTTCCTGGTTACCGATGTTGCCCAGTGAGAAGCCGGGGAACTCAAGGCCCACGTTGTCAAAGTAGAGGAAGTCGTTGTTACGTACCATGAGGTCAGCATAGGCCTCGTCGGCGTCCTCAACGTTACGCCAAACGCGGAAACCACCGCCGGTGTTGTCAAAGTTGTCAATGTTGATTGCATTGAGCGCTGCCGAGACGAGGAACGAGAAGTAACGGCTGCCGTTATTGAATGTGTATTCGCTTTTTCCCTTATCACTAACTTCTACCTGGAGCAGTGCCGCCTCAACGCTTGCCTGGTTGGTACCATAAGTGTTGTCACCCACCTTGAGGGCTGCACTCATGGGAACGCTCAGGCCCAGCTCCTTGTTGAAGAAGTTGTCGCCATTGAGAGTAAATGCTGCGCTCACCTTGTCGTGGTTGCAGTAAACGGCGTCGATGGTCATGTCCTGAATCTCGCTGACATTGTTGAATGCCACTGAGTATCCGCTCTGAGCCTTGAGGTTGTGGTCGGTGTCGGCCTTAACCTCGTCGAGAGTATAGCCTGCACTGCCGTCGGCCATTGCCAGGCGTGCATCTACCGTGGCTGCATACACAGGAACGCTTGCTGTAGCATCGGTATTCTCGATGCTGTAGACATAGGCACCAGCCTTGTCGCCGCCCTGGGCTGTAGAAGCAGTGAAGTAGTCGTTGATGATGATGGGGTTACGGGTTTGACCAGCCTCGGTGACGAACTCTGTGTCAAATCTCATGGGGTTGTCGACTGCCATGGGCGAAGCGTAGTTGATAGAGAACTCCTTGCCAGTGTTGTTGAAACTTAAAGTGCAAATGGGAGTTTTAGCGCCTGTCGCCTGGTTGGTGCGGTACATAGTGCGCTGCTGGTTGGCAATCTTCACAAACTTGTTGAGTGAAACATTTACAGTGTTCTTGTAACTGTTAGCCAGCTCACCCTCGACAAAGCGTGAATGACCAGCGAGGTTGTTCCATGTGAAATCGCTACCACTAACTGCAGCGTCAAGATAGATATCAAATACATTAGTACCTGCATCAAGGCCTGATACCGAGAGGTTGTAATATATGTACACGTCGTGCACACCTGTCACTGTAGCCAGCTCTCCAGATGTAGCCATGCGATTGCCCCAGTTACTTGTGCCCTGGATGCGCACTACCGACACGAGGTTGTTAAGATATTGGTCGTAGTGTGCTGCGTCAAAGTTGTCGATAAAGAATGCAAATGAAGAATGCTCAATGTAGTCAATCCAGTCTTTGTCGCTTGAGTGGTTGACGATGATGCGGTTATACTGCCCCTGGTCAAAGTCAATGTTCTTGAGTTTCAGTACAACGCCATCGCTTGTGTAACCGACATTGCCCGCACCTTCAATGCGTGCTTCGTCCTTTCTACCTTTATTAACTATGTCAAATTGTAATTTTGTGGCACCTGCGGGCACATCGTTGAGGAATGTATAGTGCTTTGCGTCTTGTGTGGGCTGTTCGTTCTCCTTGACAAGGTCACAGGGCTTAGCGGGAATCCACTGGCGGCCTTCTACCAGATGAATGTCGCCGATGTTAGAGCTGCCGCCCACCCATCTCACCAGGAGGTGATGAACGCCTGTGACTGTGGGGATGTTTGTGGCACCGGGCATGAGACCGCCAAAGTCAAAACCGGTGAACAACGAACCTAAGTAGTTGGCAGGGTTGTTGGCATCGTCAATGTAAAACTCAATGTGGTCATCCTCGCGGAATTGCCAGTGCTTGTAGTATGCCAAGATCTGGCCATATTTGCCGTTATCAAAGTCTACCTCACCATAATCAACGATAACATCGCTCTGGGTCCATCCCCATGAGTCGTTGTCGATGCGTGTGTCGGGCGAGGGGCTTGAAACGAGATTTGAGCTTCCAACGGGAAGCACTGTGTGGGGGTAGTTGTCACGCTCGGTGGGGTCGAGCAGGCGCACGCCGTTGTCGCTGATTTCTGATCTTGAGAACTGTCTCTTGTAAAACAGCACGTCGCGGATGTTGCCGGCACCGCCAACGAACCACAAGAACACGCGCTTCACGCCTGTGGGGCGAACGAAGTTCTGGCTAATCTTCTTGTCGCCACCGGGCAGTTGGCTCTGGTCGGTGTAGAGGTAGCCCATGTTGGCTGCAAATACCTTGAAGTTCTCATATTGCTGTGTATGGTCAAGACCTATCTGTGCAAAGGGAACGGCATCGTCAAATGTGGTGCCGGCACTGAGGATACCAAAGCTGCCCCAGCCGCTATATCCGTTGGCAAAGTTGAGGCCCACGGCATTGTAGACCGAGCCGTCGCCAAAGTCCACCTCACCCAGGTCAATGCGGGTGTTGGTACTGGTGAAGCCTATACAGTTGTTGTTGGGAGTGAAACGACCGTCCTGCAGAATCTTAACGTTGTCACTATTGGAGTGGACGGTTTCAATGATTAAATCTTGTGCCTGGGCTATTAGGGCTGATGCTGCCATGGCACACATAATAAAAATTTTCTTCATTTTGTTATACTTGGTTTTATGGTTTAAATACTTGTTGCGTAATGTTATAGCTAAAAACAAATGGGCTATTTGTAAGGGCTTTTACTTTAAGTTTGGCAAAATTAATACATCAATTAAAGAGATGAGCTTGCTTGTAAATCACAATATGCGACAAATGTGCAAGTGCTACGATAGGACAATTATGTGCTACAATTGTAATATTACTAATCAGTAAAGAAAGGCAACCATACACCAGTGGGTATTATCTCACGCAGAACTCGATGACGCAGATTTTTAATTGAAAACATATTAGTAATGAGAGGCTGAAAGCCGATACGCACAAAGCTATGCTTTGGGCACATAACCCCCACCGAAAGGAGTGAAACGACTGCCGGTGGGGGTGTGAAGTGTGACAAAATCGCGGTTGAAGACCGCTACCTCACAACGTACAATGTGGCGATCTTCAACCGTAGTATAGTGTGTCGTTATCCCTGCCCTGCCTTCGATAATCTGTGTCATCTGCGAGTTCTGCGCGAAACAGTTCTATTGCTGAGCTGTAGCTGGTGAAAGTGTGTTTTGTGAAAATTGTGTTATCAATTTAAGGTGATGTGTGAGAAAAAAGTTGTAAATTTGCATTACAAAAAATTGATTGACTATGACACATATTACTCCCATATTGCTGCTCACCGGTTACTTGGGCAGCGGCAAGACAACTCTGGTAAACCACATCCTCACTAACAAGCGCAACATCAAGTTTGCCGTTATCGTTAACGACATAGGCGAAGTGAACATCGACGCTGACCTTATCCAGAAGGGCGGCATCGTGGGTTCTAAGGATGAGAGCCTGGTGGCACTGCAGAACGGATGCATTTGCTGCACCTTGAAGATGGACCTCGTGGAGCAAATCCAGGACATCCTCAAGATGGACCGCTTTGACTATATCGTGATTGAGGCCAGTGGCATCTGTGAGCCCGAGCCCATCGCCCAGACCATCTGCAACATCCCCGCTATGGGTCCTGAGTTTACCAAGTATGGCATAGGCCGCCTCGACTGCATCGTCACTGTGGTTGATGCACTGAGAATGCAGAGCGAGTTTGACTGCGGCAAATCGCTCACCCGCAAGGGACTGGACGAGGAAGATATCGAGAACCTGCTCATTCAGCAGCTGGAGTTCTGCAACATCGTATTGCTCAACAAGGTGAGCGAAGTGTCGCCTGCCGAGCTGCGCCGCGTCAAGGAAATCATCAAGGCCCTGCAGCCCAAGGCCAAGATTATAGAGTGCGACTATGCCGACGTAGACCTCGACGAGATAGTCAACACAGGCATGTTCTACTATGACGGTGTGGCGACATCAGCCACATGGGTGCAGAAGATAGAAGGTGTTGTCGACGAGCATGAGGATGATGACGACGATGACCACGACGAGCATGAGCATCACCACCATCATGACCATGACGAGGAAGAACACCACCACCATCACCACGATGACGACGACGACGTGTGCGAGGAGTGCGGTCACCATCATGCCGAGGGCGAGGAATGCCACCACGACCACGATGAAGAGCATGAGCACCACCACCACGACCACGACGAGGAAGAGCACGGACATCACCACCATCATCACCACCATCACCACCATCATCATCACCACCATGATGGCGGCGAGGTGGAGGAGTATGGTATAGGTACCTATGTGTAC
The DNA here is from genome assembly GCA_024400935.1 of Muribaculaceae bacterium. Lineage (GTDB taxonomy): Bacteria > Bacteroidota > Bacteroidia > Bacteroidales > Muribaculaceae > Sodaliphilus. The sequence continues at coordinate 4,652 of JAKSLZ010000121.1, forward strand.
TACCGTCGCAAGCCGTTCAATCTGGAGAAGTTTGACCGCTATGTGGCAACCAAGTGGCCTCGCAATGTCATCCGTGCCAAGGGTATATGCTACTTCAGCGTTACCCCCGACATGTCTTACCTCTTTGAACAGGCCGGCGTGCAGAAGACCCTGCGCGAGAGCGGTCTGTGGTTTGCCACCATGCCCCCCGAGGAACTGTATCAGCTCATGCAGCGCGAGCCCGGCGTAGTGCGCGACTGGGACGACGAAGTGGGCGACCGCATGATCAAGCTGGTCTTCATAGGCCAGAAGCTCGACAAGAAGCAAATTGCCGCCGACCTCGACGCCTGCCTCGAGTAGAACCTCTCGAGTAACCGAATAACGTAAACACCATCAAAAGTTACTATGTTTGCAGTCGCAAGCGACTGTTGGTAAATAAT
>JAKSLZ010000122.1 GCA_024400935.1 Muribaculaceae bacterium
TCATGTCCAGGATGGGGCCGTCCACATACATGATGTTGGGGTTGGGGCGGTCCAGAATCACCACTTCCTTATTATAGATGATGGCTGCATCCATCATGCGTATCATTGTCACATAGTAGGTGTAGAAGCGTAGACCCACGTCCTGCAGGTCGATGACTACCACGTCAAAGAGGTCCATGCTCTCCTTGCTGGGCATGGGCAGGCCGCCGTCATAGAGTGATGCGATGGGCACGCCAGTCTTCTCGTCGACGCTGCTCGACACATGCTCACCGGCATCGGCGGTGCCGCGGAAACCGTGTTCGGGCGAGAATATGGTCACTACGTTGATTTTGTTCTCAAGAAGGATGTCGAGGGTGTGCTTGTCGCCCACCATGCCGGTTTGGTTGCTCAGCAGCGCCACGCGCTTGCCTTGCAGGACGGGCAGATAGAGGCTGGTGCGTGCGGCACCCACGGTCACTTCTTGCTGGTGGTTACTGCATGACGCGCATGCGTCCTTTTTGCTCTGACAGCACTGTGCAAGGGCCGCTGGAGTTCCCAGGGCAATCACCACTGCAAGTGCTATAGCTTTAAAGATATTCATGTCTTAATATGTATTATGTAATGGTTTCTGTTATTACAAGGCAAAGGTAATAAAAAAATGCTAGAATTGAAAGCGCTGTGCCCATTTTTAGCACACGGGCTGTTAAAAAGCCGTTCATCCCCGTCCTCCTGCCGTTCCTGTCACTTCTGTTGCCCCTGCATATAAACCACCGCAAATAAACGCATATTTTGCTCGAATGTCCCGCCGAATGGTACTTTTTACATAGTAAAAATGCTAAAAAACCGAAAAAAGGTTGACAAACGCTTTTTCAGGTTGTAACTTTGCACCGAAATTGCGCAGTATGCGCTTTATTGCGACACAATGACAACAGGGAAACGTTCCACATCATGGCATGCTGGCGCTACGCTCACCACAGTGTTCAGCGTGGCTATGGTGCTATTGCTTGCCGGTGTGATGATGTCGACGGCCGCTGTGGCATCGCGGCTGACACGTCAGGTGCAGGAAAGTGCCTCGGTGACACTGAGCATCGCCAACAGCGTGCCCCCCGGTCAGCTCGACAGCCTGAGCGCCGCACTGCGACAGCGCCCCTATGCGGCACGCACCCAAGTGGAGACGCGTGCCCAGGCACTGGAGCAATGGAAGGAGGAGACCGGCGAGGACCTGGTGGAGCTGCTGGGCGAGAATCCGCTCAATGCCACCATTGAGGTGTTTGTTAAGGCTCCCTGGGCATCGGCCGACAGCCTGGCCGGCGTAAAGGCCGAGCTGGAGCAGCTAGACGGTGTGACTGACGCATCGACCAGCGACCGCGAGGTGGAGAACATCATGGACAACACCCGCAGCCTGATGACTGCAATAGCGGTGCTCACCGTGTTGATGCTTGCCATCGCCGTGGCCTTGATAATGAGTGTGGTGAGGCTGCACATCCACTCGCAGCGGTTCACCATCCACACCATGACGCTGGTGGGTGCCACTGCGGGGTTCATTGCCCGCCCGTTTGTGTTGCGTGGTGCCGTGATGGGAGCGGCAGCGGCTGTAGTGTCGTCGCTCACGCTGGTGGCGGTGACTCAAGCCCTCGCCACATCGCATGACCCGCTGTATCACGCTCTGGGTGAATGCCTGGGGCTGGGCGACATGATGGCGGTGTGTGGTGTGCTGCTGGTGCTGGGCATGGTGCTTGCTGCCACGGCAGCCGGCATAGCGGTGCTCAGGCATGTGCGCTCCTCGCACGACGAGCTGTATGGCTGACATGATATTGAAATAACAACATATTTTATACATAAAGATATAGTTAATATGAATTCTGAAACAACAAAAATCGCACCTAAGAAGGTTGCTGCTGAAAAGGCTGAACCCAAACAGGCTGCGTCACAGCAGGCCGGCATGCCGCTGGGTAAGATCAATTTCATCCTCATGGGTGTGTGTCTGCTTCTCATCGTTGTGGGCTTTGTGCTGATGAGCGGTAGCGCCAACGAGGGCGACACGTTTAACGCTGACATCTTCAACAGCATGCGCACATCAGTGGGCCCGTTCATTTCGTTCCTGGGCTTTGTGCTCATGGCATTTGCAATCATTTACAAGAAGAAAGACAAAAACACTGAAAACGACTGATGGACTGGATACAAGCATTAATACTGGGCTTGCTGCAGGGACTCACTGAGTACTTGCCTGTGAGCAGCAGCGGCCATCTGGCCATAGGGTCGGCCCTGTTTGGCATCAACGGAGAGGAGAACCTTGCATTCACTGTGCTTGTCCACGTTGCCACCGTGCTCTCGACACTGGTGATATTGTGGAGCGAAGTGAGCTGGTTGCTCAAGGGCATCTTCAAGTTCAAGATGAACGATGAGATGCGCTATTTCATCAACATCATCATCTCGATGATCCCTGTGGGCATCGTGGGCGTGTTTTTCAAGGACTATGTCGAGGATATCTTCGGCGAGGGCCTGCTCGTTGTGGGCTGCATGCTGCTGGTGACAGCCGCATTGCTTGCCTTCTCGTTCTATGCTAAGCCCCGCATCAAGGAGAACATCGGTTGGAAAGATGCACTCATCATCGGTCTGGCTCAGGCTGTGGCTGTGATGCCCGGTCTGTCGCGCTCAGGCAGCACCATCGCCACCGGCTTGCTGCTGGGCAACAAGAAGGAGGCGCTGGCCAAGTTCTCGTTCCTCATGGTGATTCCTCCCATCCTGGGCGAAGGCCTGCTCGACGTGCTCAAGGCAATGAAGGGCGGCGACGCATTTGGCAACATTGAGGCAATGCCCCTTATCATAGGCTTCCTGGCAGCATTCATCTCGGGATGTCTTGCGTGCAAGTGGATGATCAACATCGTCAAGAAAGGCAAGCTCATCTACTTTGCCGGCTACTGCGTCATTGCAGCCATCGCGGCGTTTGTCCTCAATTTTGTTTTATAAAAAACTGAACTCAAACACATGCTTAATCCTATAGAAGGCGAAATCTTCTACATCGACAAGCCCCTGGAGATGACCTCGTTTGCTGTGGTAAAACAGATGCGTGGCCGTCTGCGCACCCGCTTGGACCGCAAGAACATCCATGTGGGCCATGCAGGCACGCTCGATCCCCTGGCCAGCGGAGTGCTCATCGTGTGCACCGGCCGCATGACCAAGCGCATCGAGGAGCTGCAGGCCGGCGTCAAGGAGTATACCGCCTGGGTGCGCCTGGGCGAGACCACCCCTTCATATGACATGGAGACCGAGGTCGACGCCACTTATCCCTGGGAGCACATCACCCGCGAACAGGTGGAGAAGGTGCTCAAGGAGCAGTTCACCGGCAGCATCCAGCAGGTGCCTCCCGCATTCAGCGCGTGCAAGGTCGACGGCAAGCCTGCCTACAAGCTAGCCCGCAAGGGACGTGAGGTGGAAATCAGGCCCAAGACCCTCGTTATCGATGAGATCGAGGTGATGGAGTGCGGCCTGCCCGCCGAGCCCACCCTGGTGCTGCGCGTGGTGTGCAGCAAGGGTACCTACATCCGTGCCCTGGCACGTGACATAGGCGAAGCCCTGGGCAGCGGAGCACATCTCTATGGCCTGCGCCGCACGCAGGTGGGCGACATGCGCGTGGAGCAGTGCGAAACCCTCGATGCTGTGCTCCAGCGTCTTGAGACCGAGGAGATGGTGAGCGCCGAGGAAGCCGAGAAGATACTGCTGGAACGCGAGCGCATAGCTAATCGCGAGCGCGCGGCCAAGCTTAACGCACAGCGCCTGGCACGCCAGATGAAACAACTCAAGAAACAACAGGAGAAAAATACAAACACATAAAAATATCGACTTTGATTTATGAAGTTATCTGAATTCAACTTTAATCTGCCCGAGGAACTCATCGCGCTTCACCCCTCTAAGAACCGCGACGAGTGCCGACTCCTGGTGCTCCACCGCAAGACCGGTGAAATAGAGCATCGTTCATTTAAGGAGATTTTAGACTATTTTAACCCCTTTGACATGTTTGTCTTCAATGACACTCAGGTCTTTCCCGCCAAGCTCATGGGCAACAAGGAGAAAACCGGTGCACGCATCGAGGTGTTCCTGCTCAGAGAGCTCAATGCCGACAACAAGCTGTGGGACGTACTCGTGGAGCCCGCCCGCAAGATTCGCATCGGCAACAAGCTCTACTTTGGTCTTGACGACTCGATGGTTGCCGAGGTTATCGACAACACCACATCGCGTGGCCGCACGCTGCGCTTCCTCTATGACGGACCGCACGACGAGTTCAAGGAGAACCTGTATGCGCTGGGCAACACACCGCTTCCTTACTACATCAACCGCGAGGTAGAGGAGGATGACGCTGAGCGCTATCAAACCATCTTTGCCACTAAGGAAGGTGCCGTTGTGGCTCCCGCAGCCGGCATGCACTTCAGCCGCGAGCTCATGCGCCGCATGGAGATCAAGGATGTTGAGGCTGAGTTCCTGACACTGCACATCGGCCTGGGTTCGTTCCGCGACATCGACGTTGAGGACCTCACCAAGCACCGCCTCGACAGCGAGCAGATGCTGGTGACCGACGATCTGGTCAAGAAGGTGAACACCAAGCGCGACAACGGCAACAAGATATGCGCAGTGGGCACATCGGTGCTGCGCGCTATGGAGAGCACCGTGGGCATGAACGGCCACATCAAGGCCTATGACGGATGGACTAACAAGTTCATCTTCCCGCCCTATGAGTGCACCACTTGCGACGCCCTCATCACTAATTTCCACATGCCCTACTCAGTGATGCTGATGCTCACAGCGGCATTTGGCGACTATGAGCGCGTGATGAATGCCTATGAGGTGGCCGTGCAGGAGAAGTATCAGTTTGGTGCTTACGGCGACTCAATGCTCATTATTGACTGATAGCTTGTAAACAAGCAAGACACACTAAGGCTGGAGTCCGTGTGAGGGCTCCGGCCTTTTTTGGTTCGCCCAGCACGAACGTATTCTAACGGGTGCAAGTCCCCAAGCCGC
>JAKSLZ010000123.1 GCA_024400935.1 Muribaculaceae bacterium
AACGGGGTGATGAATCTCGTAGATTTCGATTGTGGGATAATTGTCTAAGTAGTACTTCAGATATTCGGCATCATATTCTGTCGTCACCTCACTACTTTTACGAAAAGAGAAAAGCTCCTTTACAAAATTAGTGCATTCGGGGTCAGAGTAAACATATGCCTTGCCGCGGCACTTGTAGCCTATCGAAAATTTTTTATGCTTTGCGATGGCTTCTTCAACGAGTTCTTTGGCATTTGGTTTGAGTTTACCTTCGACCTTGAACACGAATTCCTTGGCCTTGGGTGTGCCTTCGCCACGGCCACTGAACGAGCTCTCACCCAGATTACCCACAGTTTTTGTTTCAAGTTCGTTAGTGTAAATGTTAGTGTAAGTGCAAGTGACGTCGTAGATAAGAGAGTATCCCTCCAGTACTTCTACTACATACTCATAGTCGATGTATTGTCGACTGTCGGGCTCATCATCAGAGCAAGAGTTGAACGAAAAGGCCGCCATAATGAGAAGGCACAAGAGCGATAAACGATAGAGTTTCATAATCATTTTGTATTAATGGTTGATATAAATGAATTTCGAATGCAAAATTAAGAAAAATAATCGAAAAAGAAAAACACGAACAATTGAACCAACCGTAAAAGTGCCATCAAGGGGACTGTCCCTTTGATGGCATTTAGATGTAAAAAAGCCGCTCAGCGCTTTGTGGTGGTGCGGCTGAGCGGCTTTTAGATATTTACTAACTAACTAGTGTGGTAAGAATTTTTTTTATTCCTGTCCGGGAACCTTGGGGAGCTTGTCGAGATAAGCCTTGATAGTGTCGTCACTGGGGATTACATCGGTCATTGTCTTAGAGTTGAACTGCTCGTAAGCGTAGAGGTCGAAGTAACCTGTACCGGTGAGACCGAAGACGATGGTCTTCTCTTCACCTGTCTCCTTGCACTTGAGGGCCTCGTCGATGGCTACGCGGATGGCGTGGCTGCTCTCGGGAGCGGGAAGGATACCTTCAACGCGTGCAAACTGTGTAGCTGCCTCAAACACTGCTGTCTGCTCTACGGCGCGTGCCTCAAACATGCCGTCGGCATACAACTGTGACATTACGGGGCTCATGCCGTGGAAGCGCAGACCGCCGGCGTGGTTAGCCGAGGGGATGAACTGGCTGCCCAGGGTGTACATCTTGGCAAGGGGGCAAATCATACCGGTGTCGCAGAAGTCATAAGCATACTTACCGCGTGTGAAGCTGGGGCAAGATGCGGGCTCAACGGCGATGATCTGGTAGTCGGCCTCGCCACGCAGTTTCTCGCCCATGAAGGGAGCGATCAAGCCGCCCAGGTTAGAACCGCCACCGGCGCAACCGATAATCATGTCGGCCTTGATGCCATATTTGTCGAGAGCGGCTTTGGTCTCGAGACCGATGATTGACTGGTGCAGGAGCACCTGGTTGAGAACTGAACCCAGCACGTAGCGGTAGCCGGGGTTAGTGACTGCAACTTCAACAGCCTCTGAGATAGCGCAACCCAGCGAACCGGTAGTGTCGGGGTGCTCAGAGAGAATCTTGCGGCCCACGTTGGTAGTGAGGCTGGGCGAAGGAGTGACGTTGGCGCCATAGGTGCGCATCACCTCGCGGCGGAAGGGCTTCTGCTCATAAGAACACTTCACCATGTAGACCTTGCAGTCCAGGTCAAAGTAAGCACAAGCCATGCTCAGTGCAGTACCCCACTGGCCGGCACCGGTCTCGGTGGTAACGCCCTTGAGGCCTTCTTTCTTAGCGTAGTAAGCCTGTGCGATGGCTGAGTTGAGTTTGTGGCTGCCTGAGGTGTTGTTGCCCTCAAACTTATAATAAATCTTAGCGGGAGTGCCCAGGGCTTTCTCCAGGAAGTAAGCGCGCACCAGGGGAGCGGGGCGATACATCTTGTAGAAGTTCTGGATTTCCTCGGGGATGTCAAAGAACGGGGTGTCGTTGTCCAGCTCCTGCTTGTTGAGTTCCTCACAGAAGATGGGGTTGAGGTCCTCGAGGGTGAGGGGCTTGCCGGTACCGGGGTTCAAGAGGGGAGCCGGTTTGTTCTTCATGTCGGCACGCATGTTATACCACTGTGTGGGGATCTCGTTTTCGTTAAGATAAATCTTGTAAGGAACTTCTTGTTTCATAACTGTAAGAGTATTTATGTTGTTATTGTTTTTGTTTTCTGGTGCAAAGTAAATAAAAAAAACAATACAATGCAAATAAATTCACAAAAAAGTGATAAATAATCGCAAAATACTCTGTTTTATGTCTAAAAAATGCATAAAAATAAAAATATATTCACTCGTTAGGCATAAAATCAGGGCAGCCATTACAGGCGCTTGCTATGCCGCAAGCAGTAATGGCTGCCCTGTTGTGTATAACCTTGAGTGTTATTCGGGGTAGAGGGGTATTTCCTTTGTGCCCGGGAGGTAGAAATGCTTAACCGTAAATGTGTCTTGCCTTGCCTTTAGAGGCCCATACCCAAGCGTCGATTCCCCAAAGTCTTCTTATTTCGTTTGCATGACTCTGTGCACTGCTTTTGCTAGTGTAACAACCGTCACACACGCGGTAAAGGGTCCTGCCTTTAGAGGTTGTGACAAACACGCCACGCCACTCCACATCGCCAGGGGCATTGTCGTTATAGAATTTAGCCTCATTGAGGTTTGAAAAGCTGCCCACTACCACATAGTAGTAGGTTTGGCTAGCAGTAGCGGTTGCACCGGCATTTGAGCCCTTGCCCTGCGCGTTGAACGCGGGAACCATTGTCATGCTCATGACGAGCACGAGAAGTGTAAAAAGTCTTGCTTTCATAATAAATTGTTTTTATAATGTGTTTAATCTTTTTGCTAGTGTATGAGGCGACATTCGGTGTCGGCTCCTATCTGGCATATCGAAGCGGCAAGCTCGTTAAGGTGATGGAACGAGGCATGGTCGCTCGATGAGTCCAGGTCGTCTTGCCACGGGGCAAGGATGAGCAATGTTCCCGCAGCGCATGCGTCAAAGCGTGAACGTTCGGGTTTCCAGTATGGTGTGATCGGTTCGGACTGCAGGTGAATCAGCTTCAACCGGTGTTCAATGGCCTCTTTCTTGATGCGTTTCTCGCACTCTGAAATGCCCGGGGTTACCAGCACGTCGCCTTTACGGCTCAGTGCAACAAGGCGGTCGTGCTCTTGTTGCCACAGTGTGGTGTGCTCTGTGGGTTGTCCGTCGGTGAGGCGGTGGAAAAACACCTGGTGCTTCTCGGGGTGGCGCAGCAGGGCGAAGTTGCCGAAGGCGCCATAGCGCGTTCCTTCAATAACCAGGCACAGTGCTCGGCGCATCAAGTGTGGGCGTTGCTGCCTTATCCATAGCCGGTAGGGGTTATCGTCCAGATAGCGTTTCCAGTTTTCTAGCTGGCCATCATTCATCAGGATGCGGTCGTTGAAGCCGGGCTCGAACAGAGAGTCGCTATCAAGCGCTGATGCGCTTGACACAGGGGCGGTGTTCGTCATGAGGCGTTGTGCCCCTGTGTTATAGGCGTCAGCCTTTAACTGCCGCCACAATCTGGTGATGCCACCTTTAAAAGAACCAATGATAGTACCCAGGCTCTTTCCTGCCGGTAGCGATGCATTGATGCGCACGATGATGTGGATGTGGTCAGGCATTAAGGCTATTTTCCACACTTGGGCACACGGGAAAACGCTACTTATCTTGGGTAATTCCTGTTGAAGCACCATCTTGCCGAGTGGTGAAGGGATGAGCACCGCCCGTCCGTGGGCAGTGGCCTCGACGTGTCCAAACACAGGCAGGCGGCCAAGGACCGCAAAGGTTACCTCATAGGTACCTATTCCAGCATAGTCGTGGGTGCGATGCCGCCGCGTGTAGCGGTGCTTGGTCGCATACCGCCACCCTAAGCCATCGACCTCCACTGGTTTGTTCTTGCGGTCCATAACTAACTATTTAGTCACGTATTGCCTTGAGTGTTATTCGGGTCGAGTGCTCCAGTATGTTCCGTCGCTTCCCATTACTTGGCATACGCATTTCGCTAATCCTTGATTAGCCCATACCCATGCGTCGATAGTCTCAAAGGAAGTGTCGTTCTTGATTTCTCTTGCTCTTTTTTGGGCGCGAGCCTTGCTGTAATAGCAGCTGTCGCACACTCGGTAATAGGTCTTGCCGTTGACAGTGGTTTTGTAAACATTGCCATGCTCAACATCGCAGGGGGCGTTGTTGGCAAAAAATACAGCTTTGTTGTAATCAGTGAAGCTGCCCACTACCACGTAGTAGATGGTTTTGGAACTTTTGCCCTTGCTCTGGGCGGTGAACGCGGGGTTCATTGTCATGCTCATGATGAGCACGAGGAGTGTAAAAAGTCTTGCTTTCATCTTAAAATGTTGTTATATTAATAGTATATTATTTTTCTTGTTTCGGTATCTCCTTCTGATGATGTTCTTGAAGTCCAGTTGCCGTGACTGTCAAACTTGTTGTACTTGTATGTAACGAAGTCGCCGTTCATGTCTTTGTAACCGGTTTTGTTACCCTTGCTGTCATAAGAGTAGGTGCACTCCTTGTTGGTTGACATGGTGCAAATGTAAGAGAATGTAACCTGCTTGCCGCTCCATGTCCATCCAGCATGTCCGTTGAAGGTCTCGATGATGCGTCCTTTGCTGTCTCTTTTGTAATAGCCCGCCATTCCGTGCTCTTCTTTTTCGTTTGTCAGTCTTCCGCTTTGACTGAATTTGAGTGTTTCGGTGTATCCGTTCTCATGATTCCATGTGACTTTTGCTACTTTTCCTTTCAACTCAAAAAGAGCCCAGTCATACGACAGGAACTTTGACTGTTGGCCGAATGCCAGTGCGGCCGTCATCATTAATACCAGAGTTAAAATACTTTTTTTCATTGTTTTAGTTGTTTTGTAAGGTTATCTGTATAGGTTAA
>JAKSLZ010000124.1 GCA_024400935.1 Muribaculaceae bacterium
TGCCCACCGATAACCTCATCCTGAGCAACGGCGAGAAGTGGAACGTGTGCTCAACTCAGAGCGCCGACAACTTCTCGGCTACAGCCTACTTCTTTGCTCGCCGCCTGTGGAACGTGCTCCACATCCCCATCGGCGTCATTGACACCTCTTGGGGCGGCACTCCCGCCGAGGCATGGACCAGCACTCAGACACTCAAGACCGTGACAGGCTTTGAGGAGAGCGCTGCCGAGCTCGAGCAGATTGCCGGCGACCAGCAGCTCCTCAAGGAGAAGCACGAGCGCGACATCAAGAAATGGACCGCCATCTACAACAAGGCCGACGAGGGCATGGACGGCAATACTCCCCGCTGGATCAACGGCGCTAAGGACCTCGACGACTGGAAGACAATGAAGCTGCCCAACGCATGGGAATGGGCGGGCCTGCCCAACTTTGACGGTATCGTTTGGTTCCAGAAGGTAGTCACCCTGCCCAACCACTGGGTGGGCAAGGACCTCAAGCTCAAGGCCGGCAAGGTCGACGACGAGGACTGGGCCTGGTTCAACGGCACCCAGGTGGGTAATACTAACGGCTACTGGATTGAGCGCGTGTATGACGTGCCCGCAGCACTGGTCAAGGACAACAAGGCTATCATCACCATCAAAGTGCGCGACGAGAACGGCCTGGGCGGCATCTGCGGCGACGCTAATATGCTCGAGCTCAAGATGGGCGACGAGACTCTGCCTCTGGCCGGCGACTGGCACTACAACGTGGGCCTCGCAGTTAATGACCTGCCCCGCAAGCCCGAGAACACCAACAGCCAGAACTTCCCCAGCAACCTCTACAACTCAATGATTTATCCCCTGCGCGACTTCGCCATCCAGGGTGCTATATGGTATCAGGGCGAGAGCAACGCCGACTGGTATAAGCAGTACACATCGCTGTTCCAGGCTATGATCCAGGACTGGCGCAAGCTGTGGAAGAAGGAGATTCCCTTCTACTTCGTGCAGATTGCCAACTGGCAGGAGCGCCACGCCGTGCAGCCCGACTCTCGCTGGGCATTCCTGCGTGAGACTCAGACCAATGCTCTGCAGCTCTCTAACACCGGCATGGCAGTGACCATCGACATAGGCGAGGCCTATGACATCCACCCCAAGAACAAGCAGGAAGTGGGCTTGCGCCTTGCCAATGCGGCACTGGCACAGACCTACAAGCGCGGACAGTATAACCTGCCCCTCTACAACGGACAGATGCAGGTAAACGGCAACAAGGCGACCTTGAGCTTCAACCAGGCACTCACCGTACAGGGCGACAAGGTAGAAGGCTTCATCATCGCAGGTCCCGACATGAAGTTCCACACAGCACAGGCAACAGTCACCGGCAACAAGGTGACAGTGTGGAGCCCCGAGGTGGCTATGCCCATCGCAGTGCGCTACGCATGGGGCGACAACCCCGCCAACAACGTGCGCTCAACCGACGGCTCACTGCCCCTCACCCCCTTCCGCACCGACCGCTGGTAACTTTGTAAAGGTTTAAAGGTTTAATCGTTTAAAGGTTTAATCGTTTAAAGGTTTAATCGTTTAAAAGCCTCTCCCTGGCCTCTATACTAGAACTGCACTCCCGGCACTTCCGGAATATCCGGGAAGTACCGGGAGTTGGGGTGTTTTTGGCTTGGTGGGGCTTAACCTTTGGGGTATATTTTGTTTTTTGTGGTTTTTTATTTACCTTTGCAAGATAAAGGCTTTAGAAACTAGAAAACTACAACAATATGAAAAAATTACTATCATTGTTATTGCTAATTTCAATTGGGGTTGTTGCTCATGCTACTAAAGGCGACATCTTTGCTGTGGGTAATCTGAACTATCAAGTTATCAGTGAACCGACTTCCTCTTCATGGGGATATGTGGGTGTCAACAGCCTCACCGATGCAGCCAAGGCAACTTCACGATTGCAGATTATTGTTCCCCGCACCGTTGCCAACGGTGGCGTGACCTATCGTGTCAAGAATATCCAGTCCCGTGCTTTCGAGGCATCTGATATCCAGAGCGTTGACATTAAATATGGCGTTGAGACATTGGGCTCTTATTCTTTCATGAACTGCCGTTCGCTCAACTGGGTGCGTATTCCAAGTTCGGTCACAACCATCAACGTGAGTTCTTTTGCTGGTTGCTCAGCACTTACAGTCCTGTTCTGTGCGCGTCCCGTTGCCCCCAATACTGGCGCAGATGTTTTCGGAGGGGTAGTAGCAACAAAACTCAGTGTTTATGTACCGCTTACCTCAGAAACTTCGGTAAACAGTTACACCGCTGCATGGAAAGATCTGGTGGGGGCAAAGTTCATCCGGAGCAGTCTCGCCTATGACTTCTTGCGCAGCGACGGCACTATGGCATGTGTGACCGCAGCACCTGGCTACAATACCGAGGGCGAACTGACGCTCGTGGGGTTTGATAGCGAGCATGTGACCAACGGTGTGTGGACTCCTGGCGATAGCAACGGCAAATACACTATTACTGGCGACACTTACAAGATTACAAGCATTGCCAGTGATGCTTGTAAAAACAACGCTTCGCTCCTCTCCCTTGACTTGAGCAACTGCCAGTATCTTGCAAGAGTGTCTCAGAGAGCATTCCAGAATTGCAGTAACTTGCAGAGCCTCACGCTGAATGAGGGATTACAGCAAGTTGAAGCCTATGCTTTCGGTAATTGCACTTCCCTGAAACAAATCAACCTTCCGTCAACGCTTCAAGGTGTGGGCTCCACCTCTTTCCTCGGTTGCACGGCATTGAAAAAGTTCTCTGTTGCCCAGGGTAACAAGCGATTAGTGGCGTTCAACGACATGCTATACTGTTCATGGGGTGACGATGGCGGGATGTCGCTTGTCAGTGTACCCGCCGACATTGACAAATCACATGCCAACATCTACCATCCCTCGCTGAGGGCAATAGGTGCTCATGCCTTTGAGAACGTGAAAAACTTAACGTATATACAGGTACCCTACGGAGTAACCGAACTGGGTGATAACGCGTTCAGCAACTGCACCGTAGGGGAAGTTGTAATTCCACGAACCTGTACAAATTGGGGGGAAGGGATATTTAATGGCGCTACCAACTTGAGTTACCTCAGGTGCAATCTCGCGACCCCGCCTTCATTTAGCCAAAACCCATTTGAGGGTTGCCCAAAATTTAGGTTGTATACTCCCAAAGAGAGTGTTGAACTCTATAAGAAAGCAGCATACTGGAAAGATTGGGAACATAACAGTTGGTTCAGTTTCGATATAGGCCGCTATGACGCATACAAAAATGATGGCACAAAGTATGTGATAGGCTATGATGTGATCAGCACCACTCCCGAGACAATCAACGACAAGCAATATGACGGCCGTGTCAGCGCAAAAACTCATGTTCACGACATGAAAAATGTTTACTATGACATGCCTACATCGGTAACCGAGGGCGGAAAGACTTATGCCATTACAAAGGTGGATGATAGTGCGTTTGGTTGTGTAGCAGACTATGGTGGCACAATGTATAATCCTCAAACATTTGAGCGACTCTCCCTAGGCGAGAATGTGGACTCGGTGATGAGCTATGCGTTTTACAGATGCGGTCTCATAGACTTGAAACTCAACGCACGGCTCAGGTATGTTGGACCATCGGCATTTTATCATTGTGTTATCTTCAATGATGTTATTCTTCCCTACGGAATCAAATACCTGGGGGCAAATGCCTTTGGCTTTAACCCCTTTAAGCGCATTTTGGTACCAGGGAGTGCCAACAGCATAAACCCCTCATTTCTTGATGGATGCGACCATCTTGAGGAAATAGTATTTAACGCTAATGTAACTAATCCTGAATTTACCCTGAACTTATCATCGGTTCCCACATCATGCCGAATACTTGTGAGACCGTCTATAGTTGAGACTATAAAGCATCAAAAGGATTTCGCACGATATAATGTCATGGCAGGTAGTTATGACTTCTGTCGCGAGAACAAGCACAATAGCACCATTTATTATATGACTGTCAACAACATAACTGAATTCATCCGTGACGGTAAGGAATATGCGGGTAAGGCGACTTACGTTTACCATCCGCACATCCAAGAAACCGCCATCGGTGAGTTCAAGTGCGAGCAATATGAAACCTATGTCGCCAACGGTGCCAACAAACCTTACATGATGACTGCCATCGGTGACAGCCTGCTTGCTGGCAACGAGTTTGTCAACAAGATAGCATTGAACGATAAAATGCAAACAATAGGTTCTAGAGCATTCGAGGGCACGACAATCACCGATATAACCATCCCCGCCTCAGTGACTAAGATTGGCGACTATGCTTTCTACAACTGCGACAAACTCAAGACCATCACAGCCGAGCCTACAACGGTTCCCACTGTATTTGAGAACACCTTCAGCACTGTTTACAGCAAGGCTACACTCAGGGTTCACAACGACTGCCTCGACAAGTACAAGGGAGCGTCACACTGGCACAGGTTCTTCAACATTGAGAGCATCGAGGGTGACGGCATCAAGGGCGACGTGAACGGCGATGGCGTGGTGGACATTACCGACGCTAACATCCTCATCAACATCCTGCTGGGCAAGGACAGCGCAAGCAAGTATGCAGGTGCCGACGTGACCGGCGACGGCACAGTCGACATTGCCGACGTGAACGCAGCACTTAACCTCATCCTGGGTAAGTAGATAAAGGTTTAAGCGTTTAACCGTTTAAAGGTTTAAGAATTGCGTTAATAACGATATCAAACAACGACACAATATGAAGAAATTACTATCACTATTCGTCATGTTTGCTGTGGCTATGACTGCCATGGCCACGGAATTTGAGTATAACGGACTGAAATA
>JAKSLZ010000125.1 GCA_024400935.1 Muribaculaceae bacterium
ATATAAGTTTTTATATATACTGGCGTAAAAATCCACGAGTTTTATCTATATTTGTAACCTATGAACGGCAACAAAGACATGCTGGCGGGCATTTCAACCGTCTTTATTGACATCGACGACACGTTGTGGTGGTTCACCGAGAACAGCAAAGTGGCATTTCGCCACACCTACGACAAGTTTGGCATCAGCGACATCGAGCCATGCTATGAACGCTTCCACGACATCTACCTCGAGGAGAACAACCGGCTGTGGGAATTGTATCACCATGGCAAAATCGAGAAAGACTTCTTGGTGAGCGAGCGCTTCAGGTATGTACTCGATGCCGTGGGCTACAAAGGAGATTGCATGGCCCTGGCACACTCTCTCAACGAGGAATACCTGTCGCATCTGGCAACGTTACCGCTTGCAGTTCCCGGCGCACTGGGGCTGCTGCAACGCCTCACCAGGCGCGGCCTGCAGGTAAACGTGCTCAGCAATGGGTTCAAAGGCGTGCAACAACAAAAACTATCGTCGGCAGGCCTCCTACCCTACATCACCCATGTGGTGCTGAGCGACGACTGCGGCATCACCAAGCCACAACGAGGCATCTTTGACTATGCACTTGAGGTGACCGGTGCTCAAGCCGAGACATCAGTAATGATAGGCGACAACCCCGAAGCCGACATCCAGGGCGCCCACGATGCCGGATGGAAGACGATTTATTTCAACCTTAAGGGCAAGCCTGCCATACCGGGCACCGCCGACTACGAAGTGGCTTCGCTCGACGACATATTGTGACAAAATTTTGCTGTGCCACACTTTTTGCTTACCTTTGTAAAAAAAAATAAGGCGACATGACCGAAGAAACTAGACTTTCATTAATGGAAGAGGTTGTGAAGATGCTTAAGACCGTCTTCGACCCCGAAATGCCCGTAGACGTCTACAGTCTTGGGCTCATCTACAACATAGACATTGACGATGATGGCAACGTTCACATCGACATGACATTAACTGCACCCAACTGCCCCGCGGCCGACTTCATCTTTGAGGACATACGCATCAAGGTAGAGGGCATCGAGGGCATCAAGAGCTGCAACGTGCAGCTAGTGTTTGAACCCGAGTGGGACATACGCATGATGACCGACGAGGCCCGTCTCGAGCTGGGAATGATGTAGCCAAGTAAAACTAAAATGCTGGCGCATTTTCACGATAACGAAACGCCCCTGCGGGGCTACGAAACGCTGCGCTACGAAAAAGAAAACAAAGGCGCCACAGTGCCTTGAGCGACAGCTCAAGGTAAACGACAACAACAACGATAACCGATGAAGAAAGCTTATTTCATTAGCGACCTGCACCTGGGTGCCAACTACATAACCGACCACCGCGAGCACGAAGCACGCGTGATCAGATTCCTCGACAGCATCGCCGACGATGCAGCCGAGCTATACCTTCTGGGCGACATCCTCGACTACTGGTATGAGTATCGCACCGTTGTGCCGCGCGGCCATGTGCGCTTCTTCGGTGCGCTGGCCCGCTTGGCCGACTCGGGCGTCAAGATCACCTGGATAGTGGGCAACCACGACGTGTGGCTCTTTGACTACCTGCGCGACGAGATAGGCATCACAGTATATAACGGAACCACCGAGGTCGATATCATGGGACACCAGTTCCTCATCTCGCACGGTGACGACGTAGGCTACCAGAAACCCATGTACCGCTTCACGCGCTGGTGCTTCCACAACCGCGTGTGCCAGTGGCTGTATGCCGGCATTCATCCACGCTGGACCCACGCCATAGCCAAGGGGTGGTCGTCGAGCAACCGCACGCGCCGGCGCCCCGAACTGCCCGTTGAGGTCAAGCGCAGCCCGGCAATAGACCACCTGTGCGACTACGTGCGCCAGCACGAGCAGCACAGCCACATCGAGCACTACGTCTTCGGACACCTGCACGTTGCCCTACAGGAACAGGTCGAAGGCACCGACACCACCATGACCATCCTGGGCGAATGGATAAAACGCGACACCTATGCAGTGTTTGACGGCAAAACTCTAGAGCTACTTAAATTCCAATAACCCACACGCCACATGAAACAACTATTACTAATATACTTAACTATAATGTGCCTATGCTGCTATGCAGCGCCTACTGAGGACTATAAAAATCCCACATTGCCCATTGAAGCACGAGTCGAAGACCTCCTGGGACGTATGACTCTGCAAGAGAAAATTATGCAACTGCAAAACAGAGGGGTCAACCATAACCTGGACGGTACGTTCCATGGCATGAGCACCGGGACTGTGCACGAGATGAACATGAATGCCCACGACTGTGCCCTACTGATGCGTGACATGCAGCAATATCTCAAAACCAATACACGCCTGGGCATTCCCGCCATAACCTGTTGTGAGGGTATAGAAGGACTAATCCAGGGAGGTTGCACCATATTTCCACACGCACTGGCACAAGCCAGTACATTCAATCCTGCACTCATTGAACGCATGACCCGAGCTGCCGGCGAGGAAGCTCAGGCAATAGGCATTCACCAGATACTGTCGCCTGTTCTCGACATAGCACGCGAACTGCGCTGGGGACGCATAGAGGAGACATTTGGCGAAGACCCATACCTCATTGCCGAGATGGCTACTGCCTTTATCAACGGTTACCAGCACTATGACATCACCTGCACTCCCAAGCATTTTGTTGCCCATGGTTCGCCCAGCGGAGGCCTCAACTGTGCTGGTGTAGCAGGAGGCCCGCGAGACCTGTTCAGCCTGTACCTGTACCCCTTCCGCAAAGTGATAGACAGGACTGCACCATGGTCGGTAATGTCATGCTATAGCAGTTATGACGGAGTTCCCGTTACAGGCTCACACTACTACATGACCGACCTGCTCAGGGGCGACCTCGGCTTTAAAGGATATGTATACTCTGATTGGGGCTCGGTAGAACGCCTTGAAGTAGTTCACCATGCAGTGGCAAATAAAAAAGACGCAGCACGCAAGGCTCTGCTCGCAGGTATCGACGTTAACATCGACGACGCTTACAACACCCTTGAGGAGCAAGTCAAGCAAGGTTTGATCAGTGAAGCCGACATAGACCGCGCAGTGCGCCGTGTGCTTACCACCAAGTTTGCCCTCGGCCTGTTTGACAAGGTTTATGCTCCTGTAGAAGATGTTGACAAAGTAGTCCGCAGCAAGGAACACCAAGACATCGCCAAGGAAGTGGCCGACGAGAGTATCGTCATGCTCAAGAACACCGGCATTCTCCCCCTCAACACTAAGGCATGTAAGAGAATAGCAGTCGTAGGCCCCAACGGGAACCAAACCGTCATGGGCGACTACTCATGGGTATATGGTGACACCCAGGAGGGCATCACCCTGCTGCAAGGGCTCAAGAACGCGTTGCCCAAGGCAAACATAACATACACTGAAGGCTGCGACTGGTGGAGCCAGGACACCACACACATACAGGATGCTGTCAAGGCTGTACAGGAAAGCGATGTGGCAATCGTTGCAATAGGTACTCGCAGCACCTATCTGGCACGCAACCCGCAGAACCAGACATCGGGCGAATCGTTTGACCTGTCGTCACTCGAACTGCCTGGCGCGCAACAGCAACTGCTCGAAGCGGTTAAGGCAACTGGGAAGCCCCTGGTTGTCGCTTTCATCTCGGGCAAACCGCTGGCAATGCCTTGGGTAAAAGAGAATGCCGATGCTGTGCTCGTGCAGTGGTATGGTGGAGAGAAGCAGGGACAGTCGCTTGCCGATGTCATCGTGGGCAAAGTGAACCCTTCGGGCAAACTCAACGTGTCGTTTCCGCGCAGCACAGGCAACACACCTTGTTTCTACAACTACAATGTCACCGACCGCGAGTCGATATACGACGGCGGAGGTTCTCCCACACACCCCGACCGTCACTACATCTTTGACAAGCCCGAGGCACTGTGGAGCTTCGGCGAGGGGTTGTCTTACACAACATTCAGTTACGAAGATTCCCACGTAGACAGAAACACATATACTGCAAGCGACACAATCATCGTGAACGTGACAATAAAGAACACTGGCAAGGTTGCCGGCAAAGAGGTTGTACAAGTTTATGTGCGCGACATTGTGAGCAGCGTGGCAACACCCAAGCAGCAACTCAAGGCTTTTGAGAAAGTGTCACTAAATTCAGGCGAAAGCAAGAACATAACACTCAAAATCCCCGTTGACGAACTCGCCTTGTATGACGAAGCAATGAGACGTGTCGTCGAGCCGGGTGACTTTGAGATACAAGTGGGTACTGCATCAAACAACATTGCACACCGACATACAATCACCGTAAAATAACAACATAAACAAACTATATTATGAAAACTAAACTAATTACCGCATTAATTGTTATACTGGGCCTTACCCAGCCAGCCAGTGCCGATACTTTTACCGAGGGGGGTATCAACTACCGCACGCTCAGTGACAACACCGTGGCAGTGACTACTGGCACTTATACCGGGACTGTCAATGTACCTCAAACGGTGAATCACGGCGGCAAGTCTTACACTATCACCGAGATAGGCGACTCGGCATTCTTCAAGTGTGCCGATGTGACATCGGTTGCCATCCCCGCGGCTGTCACACGCCTGGGCATACGCGCATTTGCCAATAGCGGCATTACCGAGGTCACCATCCCCGTGAATGTGACCGATATAGACAAAAGATGCTTCAGTGAATGCAAGTCGCTTAAGACGATGAACTACAATGCTAAAAACTGCCAATTTACGAATTATTCAACTTACTCACATTTTGCCGACTGCGAAATCCCAACAATAAACATAGGCAATGATGTTCAAATCCTGCCCCATGG
>JAKSLZ010000126.1 GCA_024400935.1 Muribaculaceae bacterium
CATGGCGATTGTTTCAAACTTCTACCTATGTTCTCACACAAGTTCGACATGATATTTGCCGACCCTCCTTATTTTCTCTCTAATGGTGGCATTAGCCTACAGAGTGGTAAGGTGGTATGTGTGAATAAAGGCGATTGGGACAAGGGTAAGACTCCTGAGGAATTGCATGAGTTCAACATGGAGTGGCTACGACTGTGTCGTGACAAACTGAAGGACAACGGCACTATTTGGATTTCTGGAACCTACCACAACATCTTCTCTGTGGCGAACTGCCTTACAGAACTTGACTACAAGATTCTGAATGTGATAACGTGGCAAAAGACAAATCCTCCTGTCAATATCTCATGTCGTTTCTTCACCTATTCAACCGAATTTATCATTTGGGCTCGTAAATGCAAGAAGGTACCTCATAAGTACAATTATGAGCTGATGAAGAAACTGAACGACAATAAGCAGATGACTGATGTGTGGCGGTTGCCTGCTATTGGCCGTTGGGAGAAGTCTTGTGGCAAACACCCTACGCAAAAACCCCTTTCAGTGCTGACTCGCATTATCCTTGCATCTACCGACAAAGGTGATTGGATTCTTGACCCATTCAGCGGAAGTTCCACAACAGGTATTGCCGCCAATCTGTGTGGCCGTAGGTTTGCAGGAATTGAACAAGAGGTAGAGTTCTGTAAAATGAGTAAAGCAAGGCGCGAGGAGCTTGACACAGATAGTGTAAAAGCCGACCTGAAACGACACATTGTTGATTTCAAGACTTTGGAATCATCGGGGCAAGCCAATCAATCTGATGATGTTAACGGCATGGTTTGCGAGGAAGCAAGTAACATATATGGGGTTTTACCGTTCGACACAAAACCGTTGTAGATAGTCGGAATGGTTAACTTTATTGGTATTTGAATCGATTTGGGATTGATTGCGTTTGTGGATTATGGGTGTACGGTCTTCCGTTTTTTTCGTTCTTCGTCTTTCGTGTTTCGTGGATTTGTTTGTATCTTTGCACTTAGACAATCCTGTTTGAAAAACCAAACTTTGAAATCTTATGAAGGATATTGAACGTATTAGAGTGAATTATACTGCCGACCCGCGTCGCTATGAGGGTGTTACGCCCACTCGCCGCATGGGCAACAGCGGTCTTGTAATGCCTGAGATGTCGCTGGGTTTCTGGTGGAACTTCGGTGCATATAACACCTATGGTGACTCGCTCGACAAGATGATGTATGCCTTTGACCACGGCATCTTCTGCTTTGACCTCGCCAACAACTACGGTCCCCCCTTTGGCGCTGCTGAGGAGACCTTCGGTCGCATGATGAAACAGTGCTTCATGCCCCACCGTCGCGAGATGATTATCACCAGCAAGGCGGGCTATGACATGTGGCCTGGCCCCAATGGCACCGGTTCGTCGCGCAAGATGCTCATGGGCAGCCTCGACGAGAGTCTGCAACGCATGGGTCTGGACTATGTGGACATCTTCTACTCTCACCGCTACGATGGCGTGACTCCCATCGAGGAGACCATGCAGGCGCTGGTCGACATCGTGCGTGCCGGCAAGGCGCTCTACGTGGGCCTGAGCAACTATCCCGTTGACAAACTCGCGCAGTGTGTCGAGTATCTTGAGGCGCGCGATGTGCACCCCGTGATTTACCAGGGCAAGTACAACATGCTGTGCCGTGAGCCTGAGGACGGCCACCTGCAGTACTGCAAAGAGCACGGTATGGCATTCACTGCGTTCTCGCCTATCATGAAGGGCCTGTTGACCGATAAGTATCTGCACGGCATACCCGCCGACTCTCGCGCAGCCCTGGGCAACGCCGTGAGCAAGGCCGATGTCGACGCTATCCACGACAAGATCGTGAAGCTCAACGACCTGGCGCAGCAGCGCGGCAACACCCTGGCGCAGATGGCCACAGCATGGCTGCTGCGTCGCGACGAAGTGGCATCGGTAATCGTCGGCTCCCGCACCGTCGACCAGCTCAAGGACAGCCTCACTGCACTGCACGTGGCACCCTTCAGCCAGGAGGAACTTACCCTCATTGACAACATTCTTGCCGAGTAAAACTTTGGGCATACAATAGGAGCCAACTATTCAGCAATGGTAAGATCTCACGCAGAACTCGCAGAACTCGCAGAACTCGCGGAACAACTGGAAGAAATTTCTCAAAATCAGAAGAAATTATTTCACCACCTAATATTATGCAAATAAATTATCCCGCTTTTATCTGCGTTGTCTGCGAGTTCTGCGCGAGATAATCCCCATTGGTGTATAGTTACAATAGAACCCACCTATAGATAAAAGAGGGGGGAGACATCAACGTTTTGTCTCCCCCTTTTTCATTTTTTCCTTACACAATTACTCTTCGTTAAGGATACTATATACCACACCGTCGCGCTCACCGCACACATAGCTGCACACAGGCATCCCCGGTCGCTTGAAGTCGGACAACAGCAGCGGCTCGTTTGCCACGATGCGGAAACATCTGAAGGTGTCGCCAAACCGCAACTTGCTGTTGATGCTGTCCTCAACCACAAATAGCCCGTGCCCTTCATACCGCATTATAACGCAGCGTCCGGGATTCCACGAGAGTCTTACGCGTGTACCCACGTCAAGTAACGCCACGTTGAGCGTGTCGCTGAACGACATGTGGCTCTGCGTGTCATTGTTGTTGCGCTGAATGTCGCAAAAACCATCCCAGCTAGTATATCCGGCCATGCGACACAGGGCGTCGAGTGTGCTGCGGCGCACTTCCACCGACTTAAGATATCCCCAAAATCTCTTGAGCGTGTAGCTGCTGAGCTTGATATGGGTGATTTTCTCAATGTCGTCTGAGAGTTTGTCAAAGTCTTTGGGTGTTTTGGCTTTGTAGCCGACCACCTTTTCGACTTCGTCGCGCAGTTGCTGATATATACTATCGTATTCCATCGAGAGACAAAATTATATAAAATTTTCCAAAAACAAGGGGTTTCTTATACAATATGCACCAATATGCACCAAATATCGGTTTGTGAGTCTTGGCTTTAATGCGTATCTTTGCAAACAATAAAAAATAAACGTTTGTTATGAAAGCTATTAGACAATTGACATGGGTGGCTGCAATGTTGGCGCTCATGATGGCAGCGGTGTCGTGCAACAACGCGACATTCCTCAATGCCGACGAGACCGAGATCAAGGCCGAGATGACTGGTGCCAAGGGCACGATAGGCCTGCACAGTGATGCAACAGGGTTTGAGTTAACCCACAGCCCCGAGTGGGTGGTTGCAAGCATCGCCGACTCAACACTGACCTACAGCATGGGTACCAACGACACCAAGGCAGTGCGCCGCGACTCAATCGTGGTGTCATGCGGCGGCATGTCGCTCGTCATTCCCGTGGAGCAAGTTGTCAAGGCAACCAAGCTGAGCGTGAACCCCGAGAAGGTGGAGTTTGAGAAAGAAGGCGGCAAGGCCGAGGTAACTGTCGATACCGACGGTGCCGGCGTGAAGGTGGACTGCCCCGAAGGCGTGACCGCAACCTATGCTGGCGGCAAGCTCAGTATTGTTGCTCCCAAAAACGACAAAGCCACCATCAATGGTGTCGTCACACTCACTTGCGATAGTCTCACAGCAACAGTTAATGTAACAGTTAAAGGCGCCATGTGTGCTCGTTGCAAAGGCACCGGTTATGTTGCGTGCGGTGCTTGTAAAGGCCGTGGATTTAGGACTAAGTCGTTCAGTTTTGATTACGGTGACGGCAGTGGCACTCACTATGAAGTCTTCCATGTAGGCTGCCGTTCTTGCGGTGGCTACGGTGAAGATGGCGAAGGTGGAGGCTCTGTGCACAAGGGCTCCGGAAAGGCGAAATGTCCCGACTGTGGTGGAAAAGGTTGCTAAAGCTAAAACATAGATATGAAAGTGATTAGACAATTGACATGGGTGGCTGCAATGGTGGCGCTCATGATGGCAGCGGTGTCGTGCAACAACGCGACATTCCTCAATGCCGACGAGACCGAGATCAAGGCCGAGATGACTGGTGCCAAGGGCACGATAGGCCTGCACAGTGATGCAACAGGGTTTGAGTTAACCCACAGCCCCGAGTGGGTGGTTGCAAGCATCGCCGACTCAACACTGACCTACAGCATGGGTACCAACGACACCAAGGCAGTGCGCCGCGACTCAATCGTGGTGTCATGCGGCGGCATGTCGCTCGTCATTCCCGTGGAGCAAGTTGTCAAGGCAACCAAGCTGAGCGTGAACCCCGAGAAGGTGGAGTTTGAGAAAGAAGGCGGCAAGGCCGAGGTGACTGTCGACACCGACGGGGCCGGTGTGAACGTGGACTGCCCCGAAGGCATCACCGCAACATATGCCGATGGCAAGCTCAGCGTAGTGGCTCCCAAGAACGATAAAGGAACCATCAAAGGTGAAATCACCCTTACCTGCGATGAATTAACCGCAAAGGTAGCTGTTACAGTTAAGGGTGCCGTGTGTGCTCGCTGCAAAGGCACCGGCCGCGTCACTTGCAGCCATTGCAAGGGCCGTGGATACATCCCTGTTCCTGCTTGGATGGAAGGTGTAGGATGTAGATATTGCGGAGGAGCAGGCTCTGAGGAAAATGGTCGTGGATGGAACAGATGCCCAGACTGCAAGGGCACTGGCCGCTGATTCCTGAAGAAAACCATACATAATACAGTGACGGTCGCGACTCCTGCAATGGAGCATCGCGACCGTTTTTTTTGCCACAAAATGCCATCAGGGGGACAGTCCTAGGCTGTCAAGTTTGTTGGATAAATCCTGCACTGATTCGTGCTGTTTCTTTTTGGGAGCAGGATGTAACGATGA
>JAKSLZ010000127.1 GCA_024400935.1 Muribaculaceae bacterium
TACAGCAGCGGGTTCTGCTCAGGATTCTCACCTGATTCCCTTTTTAAGCCGTCAGTGGAGCGAACGCCCATAACGGCCACCATGTCATTCTGCCTGCAAAGTTACAACAAATTCCAGAATAAAGAAGTAATAATCTAAATTATTTATTGTGTTAGATTTATTTTTGTTATTTTTGTGGCCATGAAAAACAGTTACCTATCCATGGCGCAGGAACAATGGTTGAAGCGTCATCCAGAGCTTACTGCTACGGGGTCTATGCTAAGGCGTAGCCCATGGCATGACTATTGCGCGCCTTGCATCTACATGATTACCTTGGTAGTTGAAGGCCGCAAACCTGTTTTGGGCGCTTTGTGTGGCCCTGATGAGAGTCATAATGAGCCTTGGGTCAAGGTGTCGTCGATAGGCCTTGCTGTAAAAGAGGCTTGGCATGAATTGCCTCAGTTCCATCCGCAGGTGAGGCTTTTGTCGCTGTGCATCATGCCTGACCACATCCATGGCATTCTCTACGTCACCGAGCGCTTGCCTCGGCATCTGGGGCATGTGATAAACGGCTTTAAGAAGGGATGCCGGGATCGAGTCCAGTATTCCGAGGCGGCGCCTCGGACAACTGAACTCGCGCCTAGTAATATTCAACACTTCTCCCTTCAATGGCAGCGAGGCTACCATGATCGCATCCTCACGCACAAGGGACAACTGTCCACGCTGTTTCAATATCTTGATGACAATCCACGTCGACTGTGGCTCAAACGCAATCGAAGAGAATATTTTACTATAATGAGGGGGATTGAGATTGCTGGTAAAAGCTATAATGTAATGGGGAATTTGGATATATTGAAACACCCTTTCAAGTGTGCTGTGCAGTGCTCGCGCAGCCTCACTGATGCTCAGATAGATGAGGCTTGTGCCCGTTTTGTGACCCAAGCTGCTGCCGGCACTGTGCTAGTGTCGCCTTGCATCAGTGCCGGAGAGAAGGCTGTAGCTGCAATGGCTATGCAACTGGGGTATCGCCTTATAGTGATAATGAACAATGGATTTTCTCCTCTGGAAAAACCCAGCCAACGGTTTATTGATGCTTGTTATGGTGGCAGTGTGCTGTTTATCGCACCGCTAGAGCATCGTCCACAAAGTGAAAAGTTGAGTCGTAGCCTGTGTTTGGAACTTAATGACCTGGCGCGGGTGGTTGCATCTATGTAGATGTCATGCAAGTTATTTGTATTTTAGGTTGCAGGTGGGGTGGGGGGTGGTGACGGTGTCGAGTTCGCGGAAGTCGGAGGGTAGGTGGCCGGTTTGACGCTTGAAGAACTTGACGAAGTAGGAGGGGTCGTCGTAGCCTAGTTCGAAGGCTATCTCTTTTATCATCATGCCGGTGTAGCGCACCATGCGCTTGGCCTCGAGGATGATGCGGTCATTGATGAATGCGAGCGGTGACTTGTGCGAGCACTCGTTGACGCTCTTGTTGAGGGTGCGCACTGCCACGTTGAGACGGTCGGCATACTCCTGGACGGTGTGCAGGGTGGCATATTCCTGCTCGACGAGGCGACGGAACTGGATGAAGAGCTGGTGGCCTGACTTGAGGGTGTTGAGGCGCTCGCCGCTCTCCTGGTGGCCATGGCGCTGTGTCTTGGCCAGGAAGATGCACAGCAGCGACTTGAGAATGTCGATATTACCAAACTCTCCCCCACGCTGTGCCTCGGCCTCCATCTCGTCGACAAGCACGTTGAGCATCGCTGCAGTGTTGTCGTCTATAATATAATATGGAGTGGTGTCAAATGTGTGGAATGCGTTGTATTTGAGAAACAGGTTGCTTGCCGTTGCTCCTGTGGCGGTGTCCTTCATGAAATCGGTGCACATCTTTATCGCTACGCCCTTGTACCCCTCCTTGTTGTCGAAGTGGTGTATCTGGCCCGGGGAGAAAAAGAAGATTGTGCCGGGCTTAACCTCATAGTCCACAAAGTCTACCGTGTGACGTCCCGTGCCCTCCTGGAACCACAGTATCTCATAGAACGAGTGCACGTGGGGCGAGCAGTCGTCGATGTCGCTGGTTGCAAAAAACTGGGGCATGCGCTCCACCAGGAAGCCGTTGCCACGGGGTGCATCGCACACGGTGCGGTATTTCTCTTTCAAATTGTCCATTGTCATAGTGATGTAGTCGTTGTTTTGTGCCGCAAAGTTATATATAAAAATGGTAAATTATGGCATAAAAATATCTTATTTTGCTTTGTGTGCCGAAAATTACCATTTTAATGCTGATATCTCTTTGCCCAGATGGCTAAAAGTGTGTAATTTTGCATCACAAAACAAAAACAATTAATAACAACCACATAAAAACAAAGATTAAGATTATGGCAAAATGGATATGTCCTGTATGCGGTTATGTTCACGAAGGTGACGCCGCTCCCGAGAAGTGCCCCCAGTGCAAGGTACCCGGTTCTAAGTTCAACCTTATGGATGAAAGCAAGGGACTGCAGTTTGTAACTGAGCATGTGTTAGGCATCGCTAACGAGATTCCCCAGACCGAGGAAGGCGCATTTGTGCTCCAGGGTCTCAAGGACCACTTCATGGGTGAGTGCACCGAGGTGGGTATGTACTTGGCAATGAGCCGTCAGGCCGACCGTGAGGGTTATCCCGAGATCGCTGAGGCGTTCAAACGCTATGCATGGGAAGAGGCTGAGCACGCTGCTCGCTTCGCCGAGATGCTGGGCGAGGTAGTTTGGGACACCAAGACCAACGTTGAGAAGCGCATGATGGCCGAGGAAGGTGCTTGCGCCGGCAAGATGGACATCGCTAAGGTGGCTAAGCAGCTCAACCTCGATGCAATCCATGACTCGGTTCACGAGATGGCTAAGGACGAGGCTCGCCATGGCGCTGGTTTCCAGGGACTCTTCAATCGTTTTTTCAAAAAATAAAAACTAAAAAATTATGAAGAACAAAGTATTAGAGACAATGAAGAAGGCCGGCACTCCACTCAATGCGGGCAAGATAGCCGAGCTGAGTGGCCTCGACCGCAAGGATGTGGACAAGGCGATGAAAGAGCTTAAGGCCGAAGGCGCAATCGTGTCGCCCGTGCGCTGCAAGTGGGCTCCCGCTGAGTAATCACAGGTTTTAGCCTAACAATACAACCGTCCGTCACTATAACGGGCGGTTTTGTTTTTCCCATTGAGGACTAAAAGTGGTATATAGGTAAATCACTTGTTGACAAGATTGTTTTTTGTTATTATTTTTGCAGCGCATCACAAACATCTTAAATACTTTTTATTATGGAAGCAAAGTTTTATAAATGTGCCGTGTGCGGCAATGTGATGGCCGTGCTGGTTGACTCGGGCGTAGTGCCCGTGTGCTGTGGCAAGCCGATGAAGCAGCTCAACGCCATGGAGGTGGATGGCGCTCGCGAGAAACACCTGCCTGTGGTGACTCGCTGCGACAACGGTTGCCTCAAGATTAAAGTGGGCGAGGAGCCTCATCCCATGACTGCCGAGCATCACATCGTGTTTGTCGCTGTTGAGACGGCATCGTCACTCAAGGTGATACACCTGGATGTGGACAAGCCCGCTAAGACCGTTTACTGCGACTGCAGTGAGCCGGTAGTGGCAGTGTATGAATACTGCAACCTGCATGGGTTGTGGAAGACATCGCTATGAGCGGTTGAGCGTCGTCTCTGACCGGATGGCGTGTGTAACTAAAGGCAGTGACCGGTACCCGATGGGGGTGCCAGCCACTGCTTTTAGTTATGGTAAGATGTGTTGTGTTATCAGTTGCCGATGTACAGGTTAGTGTAGTAACGGCCGTTTTGTGCTGTCATTGACAGGGTCACATATCCTACGCTATTGCCACCGAACCAGGTCACACCGCCTGAATCCATCTCGATGGGAGTGCCGTAAGTCACGCACAGGTCGTTGTAGAGGCGGTTGTAACGGCTGCGGTCGTTGTAGTAAGTTGAGTGGATGAACTGTGCATTGACGAGGCGTCCGTTGTCGTAGCACAGCATCACGTCGGGCCACAGGAGGCTGAACATGCTCACGTCGCGCAGATAGACTGTTCCGTTGTCATAACCGTCGATGGTGTAACCGTTAGTGTACAGGTAGTTGAGTGACACATTGAACATAGTGCCGAAAGTGATGCCCAGGATGCGGTCGATGATGGGAGCCCTGTAGTAAGGACGGTATCCTACTGGGATGCGGGGACGGTGCAGGATGTAAGGAGCGGGACGGTAAGCTCGTGCGGGAGGAGGCAGGGGACGAGACCAGTTGTTGTGAGCGTGGTTCCAGCTGTACTGGTCACGATAAGCGTTGTGTCCGCGGTTGTGGTCGGGACGGTGTCCGCCGTTGTTGTAACCGCCATGGTTGTCATTGGGGCGATGTCCGTTGTTGCCATAGTTGCTGCCGCCGTTAGGACGGTTACCACCATTGTGGTTGCCATAGTTGCTGCCGCCGTTGGGACGGTTGCCACCGTTGTTGTTGCCGTAGTTGCTGCCTCCGTTGGGACGGTTGCCACCATTGTTGTTGCCATAGTTGCTGCCACCGTTGGGACGGTTGCCGCCATTGTTGTTGCCATAGTTGCTGCCGCCGTTGGGACGGTTGCCACCATTGTTGTTGCCATAGCTGCTGCCGCC
>JAKSLZ010000128.1 GCA_024400935.1 Muribaculaceae bacterium
CATGAACTGTATATCCGTCGGGATTGACTTCATACCGGAGGCCTCCGGTCATAAAATTGTTACCGAGACTTAACTGGACCTTGTCCTGCGCCGAGGTCTGTAAAGCCATTGCGCAGCATACGGCAAAAGCAAAAAAGGCAATAATAGTATGTTTCATAATCAGTTGTGTATATTTTTGTTGCAAATTTACAACTTAAATAGCACAATTGCAAGAAAACAAAGGGCGAAAAGATGAAAACCGAAAAGGAGAGCCGTTATGCCATCTTTTCAAAGCTTTGGGCAATGTCGGCAATGATGTCGTCAATGTGCTCGACACCTATCGACAGGCGCACTGTGGCCGGTGTGATGTGTTGCTGCTCGAGTTCCTCGGCGCTCATCTGCGAGTGTGTGGTAGTGTAAGGGTGGATGACAAGTGACTTCACGTCGGCAACATTAGCGAGCAATGAGAATATCTTGAGATTGTCGATGAATTTCCACGCTTCTTGCTCACCTCCCTTGACCTCAAAGGTAAAGATGCTGCCACCACCCTGCGGGAAATACTTGTTGTAGAGCTTATGGTCGGGATGATCGGGCAGTGAGGGATGATTGACCTTGGCTACCTTGGGATGATTATTCAAGAATTGCACTACTTTCAGGGCATTTTCCACATGGCGTTCAATGCGCAATGGCAAGGTCTCAGTGCCCTGCAGCAGTACCCATGCGTTAAAGGGAGAGATGCATGCGCCGGTATCGCGCAGAATCACTGCCCTGATGCGGGTAACAAAGGCTGCTTCGCCTGCTACATCGGCAAAGACCGCTCCGTGATATGAGGGGTCGGGCTTCGCTATGCTTGGATACTTGTCGGCGTTGGCTTTCCAGTCAAATTTTCCACCGTCAACAATGACACCGCCCAGCGATGTGCCATGACCGCCTATGAACTTGGTTGCCGAGTGCACTACAATATCGGCTCCATGTTCGAGCGGACGTATGAGAATGGGAGCGAACGTATTGTCAACAATGAACACTATGCCATGGCGATGGGCAACCTGGGCAACTGCTTCAATGTCGGTAACATCAGAGTTGGGATTTCCGAATGTCTCGGCATACACGACCTTGGTGTTCGGGCGGATTGCGGCTTCCAGGGCGTCAAGGTCATTGACCTTCACGATGGTGTTGGTGATGCCCTGTGTGGCCAGTGTGTGGGTAATGAGGTTGTAAGAACCTCCGTACAAGTTGTCGGCAGCTACAATGTGGTCACCGGCTTGGAGGATATTCTGCAGGGCATAGGTTACTGCGGCTGCACCGCTCGCGACGGCAAGGGCTGCCACACCACCTTCAAGGGCGGCAATACGCTCCTCAAACACGCCTTGGGTGGAATTGGTCAGTCGGCCGTAGATGTTACCGGCATCACGCAGGCCAAAACGGTCGGCAGCATGCTGTGAATCACGAAAAACATATGATGTTGTCTGGTAAATGGGGACTGCGCGTGAATCTGTTGCGGGATCGGCCTGTTCCTGGCCCACATGAAGTGCAAGTGTCTCTAAATGTAATTTTGTACTCATAATATAATAGCTTTTGTTTTTTTTCTGCTGCAAAGGTATGTGTAAAGAAGATTATGTGCTAGATGCTTGTAAAATCAAGAAAATAATTGTACTTTTATGGTGATAATATAGAATAATCATCTATAAAATTAAAAAAATGGCACAAGAAACAGAATACATACTTGACGAGAAAGACAAGGAGATACTACGAGTGTTGCAAAATAATGCGCGACTCACCAACAAAGAGCTTGCATCTAAGGTTCACCTTTCGACCACGCCTACCTATGAGCGCATGAAACGCCTGGAACGGACCGGCTACATCAAGCAGTATGCCACCATCCTTGATGCACAGAAGCTGAACAAGGGGTTCACCGTGTTCTGTTCAGTAAAGCTGCGACATCTCAACTCGGAGCGTGCTATTGCCTTTGAGAACATGGTGCGAGACATTCCTGAGGTTACAGAGTGCTACAACATAAGTGGTTCTTTTGACTTCATGCTGCGTGTGCAGTCGCCCGACATGCGCACCTATCAGCAGTTCCTGCTCAATGTGCTAGGTCGCCATGACAACATTGCATCTCTTGAGAGCACATTTGTGATGGAGGAGGTTAAGCACGAATATAGTGTGAGCGTGTAGCCCGCAATTTGCCGGAAAAATTGTATCTTTACATTGTTGATTGCATACTGTATTCCTATGAAATATCTTTTGACTTTTATCCTGTGTTTATCTGGTGTTGTGTCGGCTATGGCCGGCGATGTTGTTGCCGAGGCTCCGGCGTTTCGCGATCCTGTGACCGATGGGGCCGCTGACCCGTGTGTGGTGTTTAACCGAGGCGAGAAGATGTGGTATATGTTCTATACCCAGCGCCGTGCCAATACTGAGGCGTGCGATGTGGCTTACTGCTATGGCAACAAGATAGGTGTGGCGTGCACCGACAACAACGGCCGCAACTGGTATTATCGCGGCACGCTCGACCTGGACTTCGAACCGGGTCACAACACCTTCTGGGCACCCGATGTGGTGTATCAGGACGGCACTTACCACATGTTTGTGACCTACATCCAGGGAGTGCGCAACCACTGGAGCGGAGCATCGCACATCATGCACTGTGCCAGCAACCGCCGCGATGACGGCCCCTCGGGCTCGCATGGTGACGTTGTGGTTGTGGGCGACCGCGCATGGGTGTTCTACTTCACGCACCCCGGCCGCAAGCGCCATCCCGATGCTGACCACGACGCTAACGATAACATCCCCTACGAGCACCGCCGCTCGTCAATCCAGGTGGCTGAGCTCGAAGTTACCAGTGACGGCAAACTGCAGGTCAAGGACCGCAATGCCGGCGTCCACATCTGGCTCCCCAATGAGGTGGAGTGATAAACATCACCGGATATCCCGGGAGGTCCCGGACAAACCGGAAACTCCGGACAAACCGGGATAGCCGGCCCCTGGCTTTAAAAAAACAAAGTGCCGCCTCGGTGTTATCACTGGGCGGCACTTGCTGTGTTATTGCGTTGTTTTACTTCTCTTGGGGGACGTTGACGTTGAACTTCATCACTAGGTCGTGGGCGCGCTGCATGAAGCGGTCAAACTCGCCCTTGGAGCTGTCACGCACCAGGTCGCGACGGTTCTCGGGAATGACGGTGAAGCTGGGTTCTGAGTTGCTGCCACTGGGTCTCTGCACATAGAAGAGCTTGTAGCGTGCGTCGTGCACGAGGGGCTTGTTGCCGTCCATGGTCACTTTTACCTTTACCATGGCACCGCCTCGGCAGTCAACCTGGTCCATGTTGCTCACAAAGTTGCCAAGGCTGTAAACCAGCAGCACGTCTTTGTTATAAGCCTTGCTGTGGCGCATCTCCATGGGCTGTACCACATGAGGATGACCGCCGATGATGAGGTCTACACCCTGTTCAACCAGGAAGTCGGCGAGGTCGCGCACGGGGGTGCCGGGAGAGAGCTTGTACTCAATTCCCCAGTGCATAGAAACGCAAATCACTTGCGCACCCTTGCTGCGTGCCTGTGCAATGTCGGCTGCGATGAGATTCTTGTCGATGTAGTCTACCACCACGTCATTCTGAATCTTGATGCCGTTAGTGCCGTAGGTGTAAGTGAGGAATGCAAACGTGATGCCGTTGATGTCTTTGAGCATGGGCATCTGCTGCTTGCGTGCAGCCGCGTTCACATATGTGCCGATGTGGGGGATGCCCATAGAGTCGAGCTGTGCGATGGTGCGCACGAGGCCCTTGTCGCGACGATCAAGGCAGTGGTTGTTGGCAGTGAGCAGGAGGTCAAAGCCTGAGTTCTTGAGCTGCAGTGCATAGTTGTCGGGTGCGCTGAAGCAGGGATAACCCGAGTAGGGTTCTCCGCCCAGGGTGCACTCGAGGTTGCACACGGCATAGTCAGCGTTCTTGATGTCGTCCTCGATGTGCTGGAACCAACTGCTGTAGTCATACTGCGTGTCGCCACCAGCCTGGAGTGCGGTCTTGAACTGCTGGGAGTGCTGCATGGCATCGCCCAGGAACGTGAGGTCTACCTCGTTGTTGCTCTGCAGTAATGAAACTAGCGAGAGCAGGAAGATTGATAAAAATTGCATAGTGTGATGTGAGTTTTTGTGTTATCAATATACAGTGTGCTGGGCTGCCAGCAGGGTATTCTTCATCAGTGACACGATGGTCATGGGACCCACGCCGCCGGGCACGGGAGTGATGTGGCTGCAGTGGGGTGCCACGTGCTCAAAGTCGACGTCGCCGTGCAGCTTGAAGCCGCTCTTGGTCTTGGTAGAGGGTAGACGGGTAGTGCCCACGTCGATGATCACGACACCGTCCTTGACCATATCCTCGGTGACAAACTCGGGCGAACCCAATGCTGCGATGAGGATGTCGGCCTGGCGGGTAATCTCCTTGAGGTTCTTAGTGGCGCTGTGGCACACGGTGACGGTGCAGTTGCCGGGCTGTGCCTTCTGCATGAGCATTGATGCCACAGGCTTGCCCACGATGTTGCTGCGTCCCAGCACCACGCAGTGCTTGCCGCTGGTCT
>JAKSLZ010000129.1 GCA_024400935.1 Muribaculaceae bacterium
GTGCTCAACTGCAAGGGCGTGAAGAACGTGCGCGAGCTGCAGCGCCTCAACATCGAAAACCATCGTCTGCACATCCCCATGATTATCGGCATGGACGTGATTCACGGCTTTGAGACGATATTCCCCATCCCTCTGGCACAGTCATGCTCATGGGACACAACCGCAGTGAAAGCCGGTGCACGCATCAACGCCATTGAGGCTACTGCCGACGGCCAGATGTGGACCTATAGCCCCATGGTTGACATCGCACGTGATCCCCGCTGGGGACGCATGGCCGAGGGCAATGGCGAGGATCCCTTCCTGGGCAGTGCTATGGCTAAGGCGCTCGTTGAGGGTTATCAAGGTTCCGACCTCACCGACAAGACCACGATGATGGCTTGTGTCAAGCACTTCGCTCTCTACGGCGCTGGCGAGGGTGGCCGCGACTACAACACTGTGGACATGAGCCGTGTGAACATGTATAACTATTTCCTCCCTCCCTATAAGGCTGCCGTTGAGGCCGGAGCGGGCTCGGTGATGTCGTCGTTCAACGTTGTTGACGCAATACCTGCCACCGCCAACAAATGGTTGCTCACAACCCTGCTGCGCGACGAGTGGAAGTTCAATGGCTTTGTAGTGACCGACTATGCGTCAATCTACGAGATGACAGCACACGGCATTGGCGACCTCAAGACCTCGGGCGCACTGGCACTGAAGGCTGGTACCGACTTTGACATGGGTGCCGAGTCGTTCATCCGTCACCTCAAGACGGCCCTTGACGAGGGACTGGTAACCGAGGAGGACATTAACAAGGCTTGTCGCCGCATGCTCGAGGCTAAGTGGAAACTGGGTCTCTTTGACGATCCATACCGCTATTGCGACCTTGACCGCTTCAAGAAGGATGTGTACAACGAGAAGCACCTTGCCGCTGCACGCGACATGGCTGCCGAGACCTTTGTCTTGCTTAAGAACGACAACGTGCTGCCGTTGAAGAAAAAGGGCACTATCGCCCTCGTGGGTCCCATGGCCGACAACCGCACCAACATGGCTGGCATGTGGAGCGTGGCTGCTGTTCACGACCGTCACGAGACCCTCAAGGAGTCGATGACCAAGGCTCTCAAGGGCACAGGGGCAACATTGCTCTATGCCAAGGGCTGCAACTTCATGCACGATGCCGAGCAGGAAGCAATCATCTGCCGCAATGGTCACGCAGTGCGTGACGACCGCAGTGAGGAGGAAATGCTCTACGAGGCTATGGAAATTGCCAGGAAGGCCGATGTTATCGTCTTTGCTGGCGGTGAGGCTTCTGAAAGTTCGGGCGAGGGCAGTTCGCGTGCCTTCCTCGAGACCTATGATGCTCAGCACGACCTTCTCGTTGAACTCAAGAAACTGGGCAAACCCATCGTGATGCTCAACTTCAGCGGACGCAGCACCATCCTAAACTGGGAGAACGCCAACCTTGACGCACTGCTCAATGTGTGGTTTGGCGGTAGCAAGGCTGGCGACGCTATTTGCGACGTCATCTTTGGCGACAAAGTGCCCTGCGGTCACCTCACCACTTCTTTCCCCAAGAGCGAAGGACAGATTCCCCTTTACTACAATCACCTGAACACTGGCCGACCCACCAAGAAGTGGTTCCAGCCTTACACCAGCAACTACATGGACATCGACAACGAGCCGCTTTACCCCTTCGGTTACGGATTGTCTTACACCACATTTGAATATGGCGACATCGTGCTTGACAAGAGTACTATGACCGAGGACGGCACTATCAAGGCGAGCGTTAAGGTTACTAACACAGGCAACTATGACGGTGCCGAGGTGGTGCAGCTCTACATACGCGACATCTTCGCAAGCATTTCACGCCCTGTGAAG
Organism: Muribaculaceae bacterium; assembly: GCA_024400935.1. Lineage (GTDB taxonomy): Bacteria > Bacteroidota > Bacteroidia > Bacteroidales > Muribaculaceae > Sodaliphilus. The sequence continues at coordinate 1,855 of JAKSLZ010000129.1, forward strand.
GAACTCAAGGGTTTCAAGCGCATCAACCTCAAGAAGGGCGAGAGCCAAGTGGTGGAATTTGAAATAACTGCCGACCTGCTCAAGTTCTACAACAGCGACCTCAACTTTGTGTGCGAGCCTGGCGACTTCGAGTTGATGATTGGTCCCAACAGCCGCGACACTAAGAGTGTAAACTTTACCCTGAAGTAAATCAGCAATGAAAAAAGTCCTATTGTTTGTCCTGCTTCTGTGCGCAGCAAGCACAGCTGTTAAGGCGGGAGAAATAGATGTAGAAGCGACTGTCGAAGAGTTGCTCAGTAAGATGACCCTCGAGGAGAAGGTGCGCCTCTCCTATGCGCAGTCCAAGTTCACCAGCCCCGGCGTCGCACGCCTTGGAGTGCCCGAACTGCACATGAGCGACGGTCCACATGGGGTGCGTATGGAAATAAAGTGGGACAGCTGGGACCACGCAGGCTGGACCAATGACTCGTGCACGGCATTCCCGGCTCTCACTTGCCTGGCTGCCACATGGAATCCCGAGATGGGCAGGCTGTATGGCCGCATGGTGGGCGAGGAAGCCCGCTATCGCCGCAAGTCAGTGCTGCTGGGCCCTGGCATGAACCTGTATCGCACGCCGCTCAATGGCCGCAACTTTGAATATATGGGCGAGGATCCCATCCTCGTGTCACGCATGTGCGTGCCTTATATCCAGGGCTTACAGAGTAATGGCGTGGCTTGCTGTGTGAAGCATTATGCCCTCAATGAGCAGGAACTGTGGCGCGACCATGTTGATGTGCGTGTGAGCGACCGTGCTCTCTATGAGCTGTACCTGCGTCCCTTCCACGCCGCCGTTACACAGGGCGGAGCCTGGAGTCTCATGAGCAGTTATAACCAGTATCTCGACCAACACGCGTCACACAATGCTCGTCTGCTCAACGAGATCTTGAAGAACGAGTGGAAGTTTGACGGCGCTGTAATCAGTGACTGGGGTGCCGTACACAACACCCGCGAGGCGGTTTTCAACGGTCTTGACTTGGAGATGGGCAGCTACACCGACGGCCTCTCAACCGAAGCCGCAATAAACTCTTACGACGACTATTACCTGGGGCGCGCCTATCTGGATATGTGCCGCAAGGGCGAGGTCCCAGACTCGATTATAAACGACAGGGCTCGCCGCATGTTGCGACTGCTTGTGCGCACCGAGATGATGCAGCACGGCACCGGCTCGATGAATTCGCCCGAGCATGTTGCCGCTGCACGACGCATTGCCCAAGAGGGAATCGTGTTGCTCAAGAATGATGGCATCCTGCCCGTTGCTCCCGGCAAGAAACGCATCCTCGTGGTGGGCGAGAACGCTACACGCAGGCTGTGTGTTGGAGGTGGCTCAAGCGAACTGAAACCGCGCGACGAGGTGTCGCCATTGCGTGGCATCAAAGAGCGTTTCCCCGACTGCGAGGTTGACTATGCTCTGGGGTATCTGTCAAGCCGTGCACCCTGGGCTCCATCCTACGAGGCCTGTCAAGACACCATCGACTCGTTGCGCAACGAAGCGGTCGACTTGGCTCGCCGTGCCGACCTGGTAATCTTTGTGGGTGGCCTCAACAAGAACCTGCATCAGGATTGTGAGGGTGCCGACCGTGAGTCTTACAGCCTCAGTTATAGCCAAAACGAACTCATTGACGCGTTGATTGATGCAAACAAGAATACCGTTGTAGTGATCATTTCGGGAAATGCTTACGATATGCCTTGGATTGATAAGACACCTGCGTTGATACAATCGTGGTTCCTTGGCAGTGAGGCCGGTCATGCACTGGCCGATGTGCTCTCGGGCGATGTATGCCCCTCGGGCAAACTCCCGTTCACAATAGCAAAGACATTGACCGACTATCCTGCTCACAAGATGGGCTCGGTGGGCTATCCTGGTGTTACCCCCGACAAGTTGCCTCAGCCCTTTGGCGGCGCGGCAGGCAAACCCATGTCGTCGGCCAAGTTGCTTGACGCAGCCATCAAGGGATGGAAAGGCATCAAGTTTGCCACCGACATGAGCGACGGCAAGAACAGGAACGAGACCGAGGTCTATGGCGAAGACATCTTGCTGGGTTATCGCTGGATGGACTACTTCAAGGCCCCCGTGCGTTTCCCCTTTGGTTTCGGCCTGAGTTACACCACATTTGAATATGGCAAGGCGTCAATCGACGGACGCACAGTCACCGTAACTGTAAAAAACACCGGCAAGGTGCGTGGCCAGGAAGTCGTTCAGTTCTATGTGGGCGACGACAAGTCATCGGTAGTGCGCCCCGTCAAGGAGTTAAAGCACTTTGAGAAGGTTGACCTTGCCCCCGGTGAGGAAAAGCAAGTGGCCTACACCATCCAGGACGACGACCTCAAGTATTTCGACGAATTGAAGCACGAGTGGGTAGCCGAGCACGGCACATTCACCATCTATGTTGCCTCATCAGCCACCGACATCAAGGGCAAAGTAAAACTCAACTACTGAACAAAACATATAAATCGAGTAGGAGGAAAACGAAGTAGTTTTCTTCCTACTTTCGTTTTCCGAC
>JAKSLZ010000013.1 GCA_024400935.1 Muribaculaceae bacterium
GTCGGCGCTACCTTCTGCGCTGCCGTTTCCGAATGTGTAAATCGTTTTCATTTAGAGTTTTTTATTGTTAGAATAAAATTTGTAGTCATCAATTCCACTATATTTCAGAGTGCAAATTTACTCAAAATTCTGCAAACAAGCAAACCACCACACCATATTATATAAAAATTAACCATTCTTTACCACCATAGTAACTCTTCACCAATAGAGTCCAACGATCAGAAACAGGCTTAAGACTAACAGAAATTAAAAGAAATTAAAATTAAAATTTGTGTCACTTATGTTCTTTTAGTCTAAGAAAAGACACGAAGTAAAAAATTTCATCAAATTTCTTTTAATTTCTGTCAGTTATTCTGAGTGAGAGATAGTCCAACGATCAGAAACAGGCTTAAGACTAACAGAAATTAAAAGAAATTAAAATTAAAATTTGTGTCACTTATGTTCTTTTAGTCTAAGAAAAGACACGAAGTAAAAAAATTCATCTAATTTCTTTTAATTTCTGTCAGTTATTCTGAGTGAGAGATAGTCTCCTAATCCTCCTACCACTCCTAGACGCTCATGACTCGGCGGCCATTTGGCTGGGCGCTGTGAAGTCGCCGTAGCCCACCACCGGAGTGATGGCACTGTGGATGCTGTCCACATAGTTTGCCAGAGGCAGCAGATAGGCCGTGAACACTGGCAGACGCTCGTCAAACGGCGCTTCATTGACCACGATTTCCTTAGTGATGTCGCCGTTCTCGCACACATATTGCAGCACGGTCATCAAGAATTCTTCCTGATCAGCATTGAGCGGTGCGCCCGAGATGAAGTCGTTAAACTTCTTCACGGCCTCCTTGCGGTCAATGCCCATGACGGCGCGAATGAAGGCTGCCACATTGTGGGCAAACTGCATGCCTGCCGTCTGCTTGTCATAGTCCTCTTTGCTGCCCAGTTCTTGCCACAAGATGCGTTCCAGCTCCTTGATGTCGGCAGGCTGCAGTGGTTCTATGTTGTAAATCTTTTGCAGCACGGCCAGGTCGCGGTTCTCGGCCAGGAAGTCGACAACGCGCTGCTTGTAGCTCACGCGCAGCGCTATGCCCTGGCCCATTTCTGTGGGCAGCACCACATCCTCAATATCTACGATAAAGCGCTTACCTTCGGGACCTGGTAAGAATTGAACTATCTCGCGCAGTTCTTTCCTCACCTTCTCGAGCCATGGCAGCGACACGTTCTCCCACGAAGCGGGCACCAGCACTTCATTGATAATGGGCATCTTAGCCTGGACTTGTGGAATCACGGCTTTTTCCTGCAGCTTACCAGCGATCTTCACCACGCGGTCCACACACTTGCCAGCGCTGTGCTCCTCGCTGATGTGAGCCAGCTCTATGGTGAGCATGAACACGTCAAATGCCTTGGCGCTCTCGTCCACCTTGCTCTTGGGCAACAGTCTTGCTATGGGGTCCTTGAGGTCAAGCACGTCGAGGCTGCTCAGGCACGACCATGAGGCATTTTCCTTGAAATGTGTCACTTTGCCCCAGTGTTCGCGCACTGATATATGGGTGTCGTTTAGCATGTTCACCTGTTCTTGCATCACTTGCTTGATGTCGTGGCACAGCTGCTTGCAGTAGTCATCCTTCTGATAATCGGCATGCTGCAGGTGGAAGGATATGTCGGCATGCAGCCCGAAGATGCGCTCGGTGAGCGACGGCGCTTGCTTGGCAATAGTACCATCCTGGTTCCGCTCAAAGTACTCAAAGTTGCGGCACCAGTCAAAGATGTAGAATCCTGTCTTGTCCTTGCCGGGACCGAAGAGCCCCTGCGACAGGCGTGTGCCGCGGCCTATCATCTGGTCAAACTTGATGCGGCTCTTCACTATCTTGAAGAACACAAGGTTTACGATGTCGGGCACATCGATGCCGGTGTCGAGCATGTCTACGCTCACGGCAATCTGTGGGTCGCCATCCCTTACCTCAAACTTATCGATGAGGCTCTGCGCATATGTCACATAGTTGTCAATGAGTTTACAATAGTCGGGGCCGCACTCGGGATACAATGCATTAAAGCGGTCTACGATGAGCTGAGCATGGGCATGGTTATAGGCAAAGATGATGCTCTTGCCCAGGCGCTCGCCGCTCTGCACCTTGATGCCGTCGGTCATGAGCTTCTGCAGCACCTTGTCGATGGTGTCCTCGTTAAAGATGTAACTGAACAGCTCCTTGGGCGAAATGTCGCGGTGCGGGTCGCGCGCGTCCACGTCGAGCAATTCCTTGCTTTGCTCATATTCCCACACCTTCTCCAGCTGCTCGCGCTCAGCGGGCGTGAGGGCGCTGTACTTGATGCCGTCTTTCAGTATCATTGTGCCGCACTTCAGCACATTATAGTTCACCAGATAGCCGTCGGCAACGGCATCGGTGAGTTCGTAGGCATAGTTGGGACTCCCCTGCTCCATCTCAAATATATCATAGGTGCTCTTGTCCACCTGATCGCGCGGTGTAGCGGTGAGGCCCACGAGCAGCGAGTCAAAGTAGTTGAAGATTGCACCGTATTTGCCAAATATCGAGCGGTGAGCCTCGTCGATGATGATAAGGTCAAACCTCCCCACTGAGAACTGCTTGTCCTCTGTGTCAATGTAGTTTATCATCGTCTGGTAGGTCGAGAAGATGATGCGTGCGCCCAGGTCCTGGTTACCCCTCTCGTTGAGGATGCAGGTGGTCATGCTGGGCATGAGCTTGGCAAAGTTCTTGTGCGCCTGGTTCACCAGCGAGGTGCGGTCAGCAAGGAAGAGCACGTTTTTCACCCATCCGTTGCGTGCCAGCACGTCGACGAGCGAAATCGACACACGTGTCTTTCCCGTTCCGGTTGCCATCACCAGCAGGGCGCGGCGATGTTTCTTGTTATAGTGCTCGCACACGGCCTTGATGGCCATCTTCTGGTAATAGCGGTCGGTTATCGAGTCCTTGACGGTGAAGTCGCTGATGTCCTTGCGGCCACGCTTCTGTATCATCAGTTCCAGGTCACCGGCAGTGTGGAAGCTATATATGCGGCGTGCAGGATAGCCCAGACCGTCAACGACTTTAGTTTCCCAGCCGTTAGTGTAATAAACCACGGGACGCACACCATGCTGTTTCTCCAGGCAGTCGGCATAAAGCGTAGCCTGCTCCGAGCCTTTCTCGGGCGATACACTGGTGCGCTTAGCCTCGACTACAGCCAGCGGTTTGCCATTAGTGCCAAACAGCACATAGTCGACATATCCCACGCCCTCGCTATTGGGCATGCCTGTCACCTTCACCTCAATGCAAGCCTTGCCAGCCTGCACCAGTCCTTTCTGGTCAAGCACATCCCAGCCGGCTTCACGGAGCATGAGGTCGATGAAGCGCTTGCGGGTCTCGGCCTCGCTGATGTCGCACTTCACCTCCACCACCGGCTCGGGCGATTGCACAGCCTCTGTCTTCACCACGGTGACGATGGGGTCGCTGGGCTTCACCACCACGACAGGCGGCACCACAGTGGGCTGTCCCACATAACTGGGTACCAATGTCTTGTCAAAGGGCGCTACCTTGTCCACAAAGCGCAACTTCATCAGCACCGCTCCCACGGTGTTGTAAAGGTCCATCAGGGCATAGAACGAGTCGGCCTTGGTCACCGTCTTGCCGTGGGCAGCCATGTTGCCCACCTTGCGCACATAGTGCACGCACTTCATCACTCTCTCGTCGTTAATGAAGTCGGTAAATGGGTAGCCGGTGGAGAGCTCAAAGAGCGAGTCACGCTCGTCGATCATGAAGCCTTTCATGGTGTAGATGGAGCGCACGATGTACTCAAGTGCCTTGCGGGCACTGATGGCGCTGTAGTCGGGCGTGGTGATCTGATGCTCCTCGGCGGCGGCACAAAAGCGGTACAGGTCGCTGAGCTCATGACAGTCTTTTATGTAGTCGAAGTTACGCATATTATTTTATTTATTTATTCTCTCGGGGAACTCGGGGAACTCGGGGATTATAATTTTAACCCATTAACCTGTTAACCCATTAACCCATTAACCTGTTAAACTTTTAAACTTTTAAACTTTTAAACTTTTACAATGATTAGCCGAAGTATTTGTCCATGGTGTAGTCGAAGAGGAGCTGGGTTTCCTTTATCGACTTGCTGATGGCTTCCTTCTGCTTCTCTATCATCTCAATCTTCTCAGCAAACTCCTCCTGCAACGAGAGAGGAGGAATGGGAATGAGTAAATTGCCATATTGCTCTGCATTAATGTTAGGCTGAGCTACTGTTTTTTGAGAAATTCTAATAAAATCCTTATAGTATTCTGATTTGGTAAAATGAAAAACATACATAGGTATTACAATTTCTATATTTGGTTTCATCCTAATCAAATAACCTGCATATAACAACTTGTCATTAGTCCTGTGCAAGTATGTTTTACCTACAGTTGCTCCTGTTCTAGCAAATAGTATATCACCATATTCAATCAAATATTTTTCATCATAAATAGATGGTGAAACAGCGTTGTTTTTTAAAGAGCCATCATCATCTATATCTGTAATTCTTAAATATCTTACTTCTCCATCATATTCTTTTGCCGATGCGCCTGAACCATATGACAATTTTTTGGTTGAAACCTCTTTTAGTTTTTTGAGGGGCCAGTTTTTTTCGTTGGTGATGGGGTCGCCGAAGGTGTCGTAGAAGATGGATTGAGCGAGGGTGTCGAGTTCTTTGAGTTGCTGCTTTTGCTTCTCAATTATCCCCGACAACAAATCTAACTCCTCAACTATCCGCTCCTGCTCCTCCACCGGCGGCACAGGGACATCAATGGATAATAAAGCCGATTTGGTTAACTTTCTTACAATTGCTCCTGTTATATAGGAATCTAAATCTTTAAAATTTAAATAATATTTTATATACTTTTCTGAAATATAGTTTTTACACTCCAAAACATGAGCATGATTATTAACCCATGATTTTCCAGTTATTATGTATGCACACTTTTCGTTAGCGCCCCATTTTGCACCATCTTCACCAACAAGAAGATATGTTCCGTCAAAAATGTAATTGGCAACATAATCTTGAATTCCGGTTGCTCCATAATAAGGAATATTTCCAGGAACACGTTCGTTTTTTGTAATGGGCTTGCGTTTACTATCAAGCACCTCACAAACCTCCCCCAGTTTTTTATATGTCCAGTTCTCTTTCATGGTTTAGAGGAACTTTTGTTTGAACTCGGTGAGTGCTGCGTTGATTTCGGCCTGGAGGGTTTCGATGCGGCCGAGGACTACCTCGGGAGCTTCGTATTCTACCTTGACTTTCTCCACTTCCTTGTATTTGTTAATGGAGAGGTCATAGTCGTTGGCACGGATTTCGTCAACGGGAACGAAGAACGACTGGTCTTTGCGTGTGCGGTCGTTCTCGGCGTCAAGGTTGTGGTAGCGTGCGACGATGTCGGGGATGTCGTTCTCTGCTACGGGGTTGCGCTTGTCGTCGAGCGAGAAGCCGTCGGCCTTCATGTCATAGAACCACACCTTGTCGGTGCCACCGGCTCCGGTCTTGGTGAAGATGAGTATGGCGGTAGAGACACCTGCGTAGGGCTTGAACACGCCGCTGGGCATCGAGATCACGGCCTGCAGACGGTGGTTGTCGATGATTTCCTGGCGTATAGACTTGTGGCCCTTGCTGTTGCCAAAGAGGACACCGTCGGGCACGATGCTGGCGCAGCGGCCGCCCGTCTGCAGCATTCTCACAAAGAGGGCAAGGAAGAGCAACTCGGTCTTCTTGGTCTTAGTGATGGCGAGCAGGTTCTTGCTCACTGCCTCATAGTCGAGGCTGCCGGTGAAGGGCGGATTGGCGAGGCACAGGGTGTAGCGGTTCTCGTCGGTGTTGTCGGTCGAGAGGCTGTCCTGGTACTTCACGTCAGGGTTATCCACGCCATGGAGCATGAGGTTCATGGCACCTATGCGCAGCATGGTGGCATCGGTGTCAAAGCCGTGGAGCATGCTGTTCTTGTAGTGCTGTGCGTTGTCCTGCTTGAGGAGTTCGTTCTTGTGGTGCTCCTGCACATACTTGGCGCTCTCAACGATAAAGCCCGCACTACCCATAGCGGGGTCGCATATGGTGTCGTTGACAGTGGGCTGCATGAGCTCGACCATCATGCGGATGATGTGTCGCGGTGTGCGGAACTGTCCGTTGTTGCCGCTGGCAGCCATCTTGCCCAGCACATACTCATAGACATCGCCCATGGTGTCGCGGTTGTTCATGTCGAGGTCGTCGATGTTGCGCACTATCTTCTCGAGCGTGCGGGGGTTCTGGATGAGGAAGGTAGCGTTGGCCATGAAGCGGCTGTAGGCGCTCTCCTTGCCATCGTTGAGGTTCTTGATAAAGGCGAAGGCATCGCGGCTGATGGTGCGGTACATGGTGTCGATTTCCATGTTCTTGAAGGTGTTCCATCGCAACTCGTCATAAGGCACGTCGCGGTCAGTGTCAGGGTTGTGCCAGGTGCCCTCCTTGAAGGTGGGGTCCTTGACCTTGACGCCGAAGACTGCGGCGCTGGCTTCCTTGGTGCGCTGTGCGTCGTCGAGCATCTTCATGAAGAAGAGGTAGGTCATCTGCTCGAGAATGGTGATGGAATTAGTGATGCCGCCGGTCCAAAAGGCATCCCAGATAGTATCGATGCGGTTTTTGATTTCGCCTGTTATCATAGTTTTGTATTTATAATGTGTACTTTAATCTACAAAGATAATGAAAATTCCTGTCTTTAGGAACTTAACCGCAAGAAATTATTTAAAAAAAAGATAATTTCCTTATAGGAGGGAATGAGACAGGACCTAAGCGGAGGTGAATGTGGAATCGAAGCGGCAGTGAATGGGGAATCGAAGCGGCAGTGAATGGGCAACCGAAGCGGCGGTGAATGGGCAACCGAAGCGGCGGTGTATGGGCAACCGAAGCGGCGGAACCGCTTCGCACAGGGGCCGCCACCGTTTTCGTAGGCCACATAGTGGCCGTTTCGTAGCGAAGCGTTTCGTAGCGAAGCGTTTCGTTTTCGTTGACGTAGCGAAGCGTTTCGTTTTCGTTAACGTTGACGTTGCCGTTGAAAAAAGTTGTCGTTTTCGTTCCTTTTAACTACCTTTGTAAAAAAAATAGAATATCGTGGCAAGAAAAAGAAAAGAACTACCTGTAGTTGAGAATTTTGAGATAACCGGTGTAGCGGCCGAGGGCAAGAGCCTGGGTCGCTGGAATGACCTTGTGGTGTTTGTGCCATACGGTGCGCCGGGCGATGTTATTGACCTGAAAGTCACCCGCAAGAAGCACAGCTTTGCCGAGGGCCAGATTGCCCGCATGGTCAAGCCCAGCGAGGTGCGTGTGGAGCCGTTCTGCGAGCACTTCGGTCTGTGCGGTGGCTGCAAGTGGCAGCATCTGCCCTATGACTTCCAGCTGGGGTGCAAGCAGCAGCAGGTGGTGGACGCGCTGGAGCGCATCGCCAAGGTGGAACTGCCCGAGATCAACCCCATCCTGGGCAGCGCCGAGACACTGCGCTACCGCAACAAGCTGGAGTTCACTTTCTCTAACAAGAACTGGCTCACCCGCGAGCAGCTGGAGAGCGGCGAGGTGTTTGACCGCAATGCGCTGGGATTTCACATCCCCGGCTCGTTTGACAAGGTGCTCAACATCAACAAGTGCTGGCTGCAGGACGAGATAGGCGACGAGATACGCGTCTTTGTGCGCAACTATGCAGCCGAGAAGGGCTATTCATTCTACGACATACGCGGCAACGTGGGCATGATGCGCATGATCATGGTGCGCGTGGCCAGCACCGGCGAGATAATGCTGGTGGTGGTGTTCAGCGAGCCCAACCAGGAGGCAATCAACGACGTGATGGGCGCCATCAAGGAGCGTTTCCCGCAGGTTACCAGCCTGATGTACTGCATCAACTTGAAGGTAAACGACAACATTGCCGACCAGGAGATTTTGCTCTACAGCGGCCGTGACTACATTGAGGAGGAAATGGAGGGTCTGAGGTTCCGCATCGGTCCCAAGTCATTCTACCAGACCAACTCTAAGCAGGCCTATGAGCTCTACAAGGTGGCACGCCGCATGGCTAAGCTCACCGGCAACGAACTGGTGTATGACCTCTACACCGGCACCGGCACCATCGCCAACTTTGTGTCGCGCCAGGCCCGCCAGGTGATAGGCATCGAGTATGTGCCTGAGGCTATCGAGGACGCTAAGCTCAACAGCCGCGTCAACGGCATCGACAACACGCTGTTCTATGCCGGCGACATGAAGGATGTCTTGACCGACGCATTCGTGGCTGAGCACGGTCGCCCCGAGGTAATGATTGTGGATCCTCCCCGCGCAGGCATGCATGAGGATGTGGTGAACGTCATCCTCAACGCTGAGCCGCAGCGCATCGTCTATGTGAGCTGCAACCCTGCTACTCAGGCTCGCGACTTGGCTATGCTCGACGTGAAGTACCGCGTGGTGGAAATCCAGCCCGTGGACATGTTCCCGCACACTCACCACGTAGAGAATGTTGTGGGACTGGAGTTGAGGTAAAAGGTTAAGGGGGTAAAAGTTTAAAAGTTTAAAAGTTTAAAAGTTTAATCGTTTAATCGTTTAAAAGTTTAACCGTTTAAGGGTTTAATCGTTTAAGGGTTTAAAAGGTGTGTCACTTGATGTGGGGCGCCTTTTTTCTTTCTAGAGTTTCTAGGGTTTCTAGAAGTTCTAGATTTTCTAGACTCGGTAGAGGTTTTAGAGGTCTTGATAGGTGGGGATATCGGGGAGGAAACGGTAACTGTTGTGCTCATAGTCGATGGCGCAGCAATAGTGGGCCATGCCGTTTGAGACGATGAGGTATCGGGCGCGCATGACCATGTTATAACGCACTATCTGGTCAAAGACGTCCTGTGTGATCTCTACCGTCGTGGCCTTGTACTCAACAATGACAAGCGGCTTGCCCTCGCGGTCGGCAACTAGCGAGTCGCAACGGCGCTTGATGCCGTTCTGGACCAGCGACACCTCGTTGGCCATGCGCTCCAGAGGGAACTGCTTGACGTTAATGAGGTAGTGCACAAAGTTTTGCCTTACCCACTCCTCGGGAGTGAGGGCCACAAAACGCTTGCGCAGGATGTCATAGACGACAATGCCCTGTGAAGTTTTTTTTATATTTAAATCGCAAGATGGTAGGTTAAGTCGCATTTAATTATTATTTTTGTATGCGAATTTAGGAATAATTCTCCAAATAACAGTCACACCATGGCCGAAAAAAAAGATACTGTAACATATTTTAGCCTGCGCAAGGAGATTGAAGCAGGGAAGTTCCGCCCCATCTATGTGCTGCACGGCGAGGAACCGTACTACATAGACCAGCTGAGCGACCTGATCGTGGACAAGGCGCTGAGCGAGGAAGAGAAAGACTTCAACCTGTCGATATACTATGGCAGCGACGCCAATGTGCGCGAGGTGATAAGCACCTGCAAGCAGTACCCCGCATTCTCGCAATACAAGGTGGTTGTGCTGCGTGAGGCTCAAAACGTGACCAAGCAGGCAGGCGGACACAGCAAGGACCTGGACCTGTTCCAACTATATGCCGAGAACCCTCTGCGCAGCACCATCCTGGTGGTGTGCAACAAGGGCGGAGCCATCAAGGCCAAGTCATTTGTCGACACCCTGAAAAAAGAGCACACCGGCGTGGTATTCAGCTCGGCTAAGGTGAGAAACGACCGCGACCTCAAGGCGGTAATCTCGGGCTATGCATCATCAGTGGGCTGTAACATCGACATGAAGTCAGAGTCGATGCTCGCCGACTGCATAGGCAACGACCTGTCGCGCATGTTCAGCGAGATTGACAAACTCAAGCTGCTCATGGGCCCCGACAACCGCATCACCCCCGAGCTGATAGAGCGCAACATAGGCATCAGCAAGGACTACAACAACTTTGAGCTGGAAGACGCGCTTGCTACACGCAACCCCGCCAAGGCCTACCGCATCATCGACTACTTCAAGAAGCACCCCAAGAACAACCCTGTGCCCATGGTGGTGTCGATGCTCTTCGGGTTCTTCTCTAATGTGCTCATCGTGCAGACCCACAAGGACAAGTCGCAGGAGGGCCTGCTGGCCGCCATAGGCAGCAAGTCGACATTCAGGCTCAACAAGTTCATTGCGGCATCACGCAACTACTCTACCCGAGCCAGCGTCAACATCATCAGCTACCTGCGCGAATGTGATGTAAAGAGCAAGGGCATGGGTTCACGCCAGGACCAGTATGACCTGCTGCAGGAACTGGTCTACAAGATACTGCATTCATAGACCGCAAAGCAAATGACATAAAAAACAATGCGGGGCTCATCTTGCCGATGTAGCCTCGCATTGTTTTTTATGATGCAATCAGTGATTACTTTACTCGATAAGAATAACCCAGGGTGAGCATCAGCGACATATTGGCCGACGATGCAAAGGGGTCCTTCTTGTGGTTGCTGAAGATGTCGCGCAAGCCATAGTAGAAGCGCGCCTCAACATTAAACGAACGCTTGTTAGACCTGATCATCTCCATGCCCAGTCCGGCAGTGATGCCGTAGTCAAAACGGTTCTTGGGACGAAGCGTGTATTGCTGAGTGTAACGGTTGACCTTGGGGAAATCAGGTATCGACTCTACGTTGTGAACGTCAAAGTTGGCACTCTTGGCCTCGGCAAAGAGCAAGCCCACCTGCGGCCCTGCGTTGAAGAAGAAGTGATTGTTGTTGTTGCCAAAGTAAATGTGGCTCATCACAGGCAACTCGGCATAAAACAAGTTGCGGCTGTATCTGAAATCAGTGCCCTCAAACGTCTCTTTCCATCCATGCTGTTCCAGATTGAACTCAGCAATGATGCCAAAGTGTTTCTCCTCAATATAGCGTGCAGTGACACCGATCACAGCACCTGGCTGGAACGACTGGGGCACCGTGGGGTTGAACTGTACCCTTGACAGCGCCACGCCAGCCTTGCCGCCCACAGAGATATTGCCATCATAGTGGGTCTGGGCCATAGCTACCGAGCCGGCAGCCACTAGCATCAGCAATATGGAGAGAAAACGAGTCATCACTTGTTTATAACTACAAAGCTTTCAATCTTCTTGTCGGTAGAGAAGTGAACCATTGTGATGGCCTGGTTGATATAACCCTTCCAACCCTCGGCGTGAGTGAACTTGAAGCCTGTCTGGATGCCCTTCTCCACGGGAGTGTTGTCATCGAGTTCCATGCAAGAACCCAGAGTGTTGATGAGGAAGCAGCCGGCATCAAAGCCATAGAGAGCCATAACGGGATAAGTGTCGTTGATCATCTTGTCGCCCTCATACTTCTTGGTGTAGCTGTTCTCAACATTTTGAGTGCGGAAGCCCTTAGTGTTGAAGAAGCGAGAGAACATATAAGTGTCAACCGCCATTAGGTCGGCCTGAATCTCCTTGAGAGAAACCACATACTCAGGATAACCGAGCAATGTCAATTCACAGTCAAAACGATCAGTCTTAGCTTTCTTCAAAGCGGGAAGAACCTTCTTGAGGAGAGCCTTGGTGCCGTTAGAAGGAATGACAACATAGCTTGTGCCGGGGTCGAGTTTGCGGTCTAATGCAGCATAGGGCAGCTCACCGTCGACATTGATAGAGATAGACTGGCAACCCGCAAGGCCTTCCTTTATAGTCTTGAACAGATCAGTGGGTTCAGCGCTCTTGTCCATGAGATACACAACAGTGGCATCGGGGAAACGAGTCTTGAACCAAGACACTACATTGCCCACCATGTTGGCGGTGGGTGTCATTGTGATATACACATTGGGATTAGCCTTGAAGTCGTCGTTCTTAGTTGCAAAGCAGTTGAGTACATTCACATTGTTCTTTTGACCAAAGTTGCTGATGCGTTCCAGCTGCTTGGGCTCGCTGGGTGCAATGATGAGGTTGAGTTCACGCACCTCGGGAAGAGCCAGGAGGCTGTCAGTGACATTGAGGTTGTGCTCAGTGTCATAAACCTTGATGTTCATGGGACGCTGAGCCTTGCCGCCCAGACTGTCCACAGCAAGCAGCATACCCTTGAGGAAGTCGGTGTACAGGAAAGCCTGACGGGGAGCATTCTCGTTAGAGAGCTGGAAAGGAAGCATCACACCCACATTGAGGGGGCGCTTGAGCAACTCACTCCTAACGACAGCATAAGTGTCCTTAGCCTTAGTGGAGAAATTCTGCTGGATAACACTCAGGGGAGCCTTGTCCATATACCCCAGCATGTAAGATTCCTCAACAGTGGGGACCAAGATTTTTTTACCTTTCTTCAACTTATCCATGCCAGGATTGAGAGCCTTTAACTCGGCAGCATCAATTTCAAACTTTGACGACAGCGATGCATAGGTGTCGTTTTGTGCCAGAGTGTAGTATACAAACTTTGTAATGGGCACAGAATAAGTGACCTTGGGCGCTGTATTGGGATTGACAACGATAGTCTTGCCGGCTGAATACTCATCGGGGGCGATGTTGACATTATTGCGCACGATGTCTTCGACCGATGCGTTGAACTTCTTGGCCACAGTGTACAGGTTGTCACCGTCAACCAGCTTATAGGTCATGGAAGCAGTGCCGTATGACATTGCGGGATGTGACTTGTCGACACTGGCAGGAAGCAGAATCATCTGATTCTTGGCAACTCCATTGGCAACAGTGGGGTTATACAAGAAAATATCATCAGCCACAACATTAAATTTGCGAGCTAGTTCCTGAACAGTACTTTTACTTTCAGTGCAATAGTAGAAATAAGTTTTATCTCCAACCTTCATTGTGGGGAGGTTGGTTTGCGCGCTGGCAATTAATGAAATTGTCAATCCTAGAAGCGATGTAAATATCTGCTTGTAATTCATTGTCAAAGTTTTAAAAGTTAAAGTATGAAGTAATGCTTTAATAAATTCCTATATTATCTGTTGCAAATTTACAAAAAGTTCGTCAAATATCAACGTTTTCGCTACACCTTTTATATAGGGTTGACCACCCTATCGCCTATCAGCTTAGCGATCTGCTTGCGCAATTCAAACAATTCAGACTGTTGCCTGAGCAGCTCAAACACCCTGTCGCCCGTTGCTGTTTCAAGCTCGGCCTGGACTTGCTTGATGCGCTGGTCGATCAAGGCATTTTTCCAGTTGTTCAAAGCTCCGGGAATAAGAATCTCCAGGCGGTCAAACTCGGTGGGTATAGTAGCATACTCGGTGTGAATCTTGCTCAAAACATATCGTTCGCTCACAAGGTCACCGGCAATTTCGCGCACACGGTCGTCGGGATGCGAGCACAACCTCTTCTCCAGATACCGCATCCTGTACTCGTTGACCTTGACCACATTGTTTGCAGCCACCTGAGCCCTGATGCGATCTTCTTCTTGCTTGAGGCTGTCGATTGTGTGGCCTATAGGATCTATTTGACGCACAAGCTCTTCGCACTGCGCATTACCTTCTTGCTCCACCTGCTGCACAAAGACGGGCATGTCAGCATAAAAGGCCGGTAGCATGCCCATGGCGATTTCAAAGATGTGGGCAAAGTCGGGATTAGTGAAGGAAATATTGTCGATGTTCAGTTCGCTGCTGACATACTCAGCTACAGTGACATTTTGGGTAGTCATCTCCTGACCCTCATAGAACGCTATGCAGAAGTTGCACATGCCATACTTGACAATGTACTTGATCATCGCCTCTTCCTGAGGATGCAAATCGAAGGTCACAACTGGCTGACTCGCACGATTATCTTGCTCTGGACCTATCTCGGGAGGAACAGGTGGAGCATCATAATCTGGACCCACTGGCGGTTGCTGAACATCAGTACCAGCAACGTTGGCACCCTCGTTACCCCCCGAAGTCTTCCTCTTATCCTTCTTGAGTCGCTCGTCACGTGCCTGCTTGATATACTTGGCAATGCTTCGCAACACCACGCCCTCGCCTATGCCAAACAAGTCGCTGCATTCCTTGGCATACACGGCACGGGTAACCTCTGACGGGATCACTGAAATAGAGCGCGCCACGCTCTCTATGGCCTGAGCACGCTTTACCGGGTCACGGCCGCAGTCCTTGAGCATGACAGTAGTCTTGAACTCGATGAAATCGCGTTCATTCTCGTCAATAAACTGCTGCACCTCACTGGCACTGTGAGTGCGAGAGTAACTGTCAGGATCTTCGTCGGTAGGCAGAAGCAGGATTTTAGCATTGAGTCCCTCGGCCAGAACCTTGTCTACACCTTTGAATGCGGCTTTGATACCCGCAGCATCACCGTCAAACATCTCAGTGACATTTTCAGTGAATCGGTGTATCATGTGAACTTGCTCCTCGGTCAATGCGGTACCCGACGCAGCAATGACATTGCAAAATCCTGATTGATGCATCGAGATCACATCGGCATATCCCTCAACAATATAGCATTTTCCCTTTACAGCAATCTCACGCTTAGCCTGAAACAAACCGTATATTTCCTTGCGCTTACTATATATAATTGACTCGGGCGAGTTGACATATTTGGCCACAGTCTTGTCCTTCTTGAGGGTGCGACCGCCAAAGGCCACAATCTTGCCGCTTACATTAAATATAGGGAATATCACACGGCCGCGGTAGCGGTCATATCCGCCTCCACGATTGTCGTCAACACACAGGCCGGCATCAAACAGCAACTTGCGGTTGAAGCCCTGGGCAATTGCGGCCTTGTAAAGCGCCGAACGGTCTTCGGGCGAATAGCCCAAACGAAAATTCTTTATTGTTGTTTCGCTAAATCCTCGTTCGTTGAAATAAGCAAGTCCCACTTCCTTACCCTCGGTAGTGTCGTGAAGCTGCCCTTCAAAGTATTTGCAAGCCCACTCGTTGAGCATGAACATAGCGTCGCGGGCGGTCTGCCGTTCCTTCTCCTCATCGGTGAGTTCACGCTCATTAACCTCGATGTGGTATTTGTTTGCAAGATATATAAGGGCATCGTGATAAGAAAGCTGCTCATGCTTCATGATGAAGTTAACAGCACTGCCGCCCTCGCCACACGAGAAACACTTGCATATACCCTTTGACTTAGAAACATAGAATGACGGCGTGCGGTCATTGTGGAACGGGCACAGACCCACGTAGTTAGTGCCACGGCGACGCAAAGTCACAAAGTCGCTGACAACATCAACAATGTCAGCACTTTCTATAATCAATCCTACTGTGGCATTATCTATCATCTTTCAACGTTTGTTTTATAAGATTACAAAGGTACAATTTTTTTTTAAATCACGACCGCAATTGCAAGAAAATAATATTGTGGCACGTCCACATCTTGAACTAAAAAGGTGGCGGGCATCACATTATATTAGAACATGAAGCGCCCTGCCAGGTTTAATCAGGCAGGGCGCTTATTATCATGTTTAAGGTGGGTTCTATTAATTATGTCGAGGCAATTTTGAAATATGTTTTGAGTAGGTTTTTGGCATGAAGAGGGAGCGAAGCGAACTTCGTGACCGATTGAATGTCAAAAAGATACCAAAACAGGTTCAAAAGCGACCGAAATAAATAATAACTTTATCCCATAATTAATAGAACCCACCTTAACGGTTCACTCGTTCTACTTGTTTCACTCCCTTGAGTGCAAGGATTTTCTTCATCAGCTCGTCAAGAGCGTCATTGCCGGGGATTCCCACCACGAGGAAGCCCTCAAAAGTGCCTTGTTGTGACGATATGGAGATATTGCGCAATGCAGTCTCCGGACTCTTGTTTATCACAGAGGTGATGTTTGACACAATACCTATGTCGTCCTTGCCCACCACCTTGATGGTAACGGCAAACTGAGCGCCCACCTTGCCCGACCATGCGCTCTTAATCATGCGGTAAGGATACTTTGACACAAGATGCTTCAAGTTACCGCATTCCACCTTATGGATCTTAATTGCGCCGTCACTGGCAATGAAGCCTGCGATGCGGTCGCCCAAGATGGGATTACAGCACTTAGACAACTTGTAATTGATACCCTTGACGTTATTGCCTATCACAAGGATGTCATCGGTGGGGCTTTCTTCCTTAACAGGTTGCAACACAAATCCCTCGGCAGTGCCATGGGGCGAAGCCTGAGAGGAATCCTTGAGACGCTCTACCAGCTGCTCGTAACGCTCCACTACCGTGTTCACATCCAGACGCTCGTCGTTGATGTCAACATAGAAGTCGGTAATGGTCTTGTAGCCCATCTTCTTAGTGAGCTTAGCCATCGTGCCCTCATCAAGGTCAATCTTGCGGTTCTTGAAACGACGCTGTACAAGCTCACGGGCCATGTCGGCCTGACGCACACGAGCTTCGTTGACCGCCTGACGTATCTTGTTGCGGGCCTTGCTGGTAACCACATAGTTGAGCCAGTCCTGACGTGGCATCTGGGTCGAAGATGTCGTGATTTCTACCGTGTCACCGCTCTTGAGCTTATAGTTGAGTTTCTGGTTCTTGCCGTCTACCCTACCGCCAGTGCATGTGCTGCCCACACGGGTGTGGATGGCAAAGGCAAAGTCAAGTATAGTGGAGCCCATGGGCAACTGGAACAAATCGCCCTTGGGAGTGAACACAAACACTTCCTTGTCATACAAGTTCATGTTCATGCCGCGCACAAGCTCCATCTGCCCTATCGAGCCAGCCTCGAGCACCTCACGCACATTGTTCATCCACGAGTCAAGGTCACCCTCGCTCTTGATGCCCTTGTACTTCCAGTGGGCGGCAAGACCGCGCTCGGCTATCTCGTCCATGCGCTTGGTGCGTATCTGCACCTCCACCCACTTGTCCTGCGGCCCTTTGACCGTGATGTGAAGCGACTCATAACCATTGCTCTTGGGAATAGTAATCCAGTCTTTGTGACGCGACGGATTAGCAGTATATATATCAGTAACAACTGAATAAGCTATCCAGCAATCTTTCTTCTCGCGCTCATGTGGAGTGTCAATGATTACTCTGATGGCAAACAAGTCATACATGCCGTTGAGGTCAACATCCTTCTTCTTCATCTTGTTCCAGATGGAGTTGATGCTCTTAGTGCGACCTTTAATCTCAAAGTTGAGTCCCTGCTCAGTCAGGGCTTTCTTGATGGGAGCGATAAAGTCTACGACATATGAATCACGACGTGCCTTGGTCTCGCTCAGTTTCTCGGCAATTTGAGAGTACACCCTGCGGTTGAGATACTTGAGCGACATATCCTCAAGCTCCGACTTGATTTGATAAAGGCCCAGACGATGAGCCAGCGGCGCATAGAGGTAGCGCGACTCAGACGCAATGTCATGGACAAACATTTCATTAGGATGATGGTTGATCTCGCGCATCAGTCCCAAGCGATCCACAATCATGATGATGATGACACGTATGTCATCAGCAAAAGTAAGGAGCAGCTTCTGGAAATTCTCGTTGCGCACTGCAGCCTGTCGCTGGTACAACTGAGAGACCTTGATGAGTCCGCGCACAATCTTAGCGACGTCATCCCCAAAGTATTCTATTACCTTGCTCTCTGTGACCGATTTGTTGCGCACCAGGTTATAGAGCATGGTGGCAATGACCATGCTGCGGTCAGGAGCGATATTCTCGGCAACAAGGAGCGCAGTGCGCAGGTTGCGCACCGTGGGGTTGATTCCGTACTGGTCACGGCTATAGTGGTTGGCAAGAACGCCTTGTTTGATAATGGCATGTACATGACTTATATCTTCACTGCTTGCCACATCTTTGAGCCTGACTAACAACTCCTTGACCATTGACTTCATCAAGAGTTTTTCATTGTCATTGAAATATCCATGTTCCATATTTTTCTCGCCTTTGTTAAAAAAGATTACAAAATTATTTTTTTATGTCCAAAAAAACAAACAATTTGGCACAAAATCACTAACTTTGACAAAAATTGTAATAATTTAAAACCTTTAGTACTTATGTTAAAAGAGTGCGACTTACAACTTATAGAAAAAAAAGGCATTACGCTTGACACAATCCAAACACAGTTAGACAACTTCAACAACGGTTTCCCTTACCTTAAGATTGACTCAGTAGCTACTGTGGGCAACGGCATCGTCTCAATCAGCGACACCGAAGCCGCTACATATATTTCACAATGGAACGAGTTCAAGGCACAGGGCGGCACTGTAGAGAAATTTGTACCAGCCAGTGGCGCCGCAAGCCGCATGTTTAAAAATATATTTGCATTTGTCACAGAGAACAAGGCTCAGCCCGAGACCGACTTCGAAAAGGAATTTTTCAACAGCATCAACAAGTTTGCATTCTTCCCATTGCTCAACAAGGCATGTGTGGAGATGTATAAGATGAATATAGCCGAACTTATCGAGGCAGGACGCTATGTAGACGTTGCACGTGCTCTGCTCGACTCTAAGGGTCTCAATTACGGCGCTCTGCCCAAAGGCTTGCTCAAGTTTCATCGTGCAGCAGCAGGCTCAGTCCACACCCCCGTTGAGGAACACATCGAAGAAGGTGCGCAATATGCTGCCGACAGCGACGGAAACGTCAACCTCCACTTCACCGTTTCGCCCGAGCATCGCACTGAATTCAAGAAGATTCTTGACGCCAAGGTTCCTAACATGGAGAAAGTATGGGGCGTGACCTACAACGTCACCATGAGCGAGCAAAAGTCATCGACCGACACTATCGCTGTGACTGCCGACAACACTCCTTATCGTGATGCAAGCGGAAACCTGCTGTTCCGTCCCGCAGGACACGGAGCACTCATCGAGAACCTCAACGAACGTGAGGCTCAGGTGATCTTTGTCAAGAACATCGACAACGTGGTGCCTTCACGCCTGCGTCATGTCACCTTGCGCTACAAGAAAGTGATAGCCGGATATCTCGTGGGACTGCAGCAGCAAGTAGCACGCTACCTCACCACGCTTGATGAGGACAACGCTCCCCTCAAGGAGATACTGGAATTTGTAGAAAACAAACTGTTCACCCACAACGCCGACGCAGCAAATATGGACGACACGGCTCTTGAAACATATCTGCGCACAAAGCTCAACCGCCCCTTGCGTGTGTGCGGCATGGTGCGCAACGAGGGAGAGCCCGGCGGCGGTCCGTACCTTGCCTGTAACACCGACGGTAGCTATTCGCCCCAAATTCTTGAAGCGGCACAAATCGACGCAAACGACCCCGACGCCGTGGCATTGATGAAGAGCGGCACCCACTTCAACCCCGTTGACCTGGTATGCTACATCAGGGATTATAAAGGCAACAAGTTCAACCTCAAAGACTTTGTAGACTACAACACAGGACTCATCAGTGAGAAGTCAAAGGATGGTGTAGCCATCAAGGCTTTAGAGTTGCCGGGCCTGTGGAACGGCTCGATGAGCGACTGGAACACCATTTTTGTAGAAGTACCCATCGAAACGTTCAACCCTGTGAAGACCGTCAACGACCTGTTGCGTCCCCAGCACCAATAATAAATTTAAAATCCAAGAACATGAAAAGATTGTCAATACTATTTGCAGCAGTAGCCATGATGGCAAGCTGCACTAACGCACAGGACAACAGGACCGTCGTTAGACCGAAACCTGTTCAAGAGCAACCGGCTCAAGTAAAAGGCAGCGCCACGGTAACCGAGATGAGTAAGGAAGAGTTTGCCGAGAAGGTTGCCGACTACACCGCAAAAGAATGGAAGATGAAAAGCGACAAGCCTGTCATCGTGGACTTCAACGCCACATGGTGCGGTCCCTGCCGCAAGCTCGCACCCGTTCTCGAAGAACTGGCACAGGAATATGACGGACAGGTATTGTTTTACAGCATCGACGTGGACAAGAACCGCCCCCTCGCCCAGGCATTTGGCGTGAGCAGCATTCCCATGTTGCTCCTATGCCCCGTAGAGGGTGAGCCCCAGGCTATCGTAGGCCTCTACCCCAAAGAGGAACTTGTCAAAGCCATTGATTCATTCTTGTTGAAAAAAGAGCAATAAGGACAAATACAAACTTTAATACAACCACATCACCAGAGTTAGCGAATTATTGCGATTGCTCCGGTGAGGCTTTTTGAGCGTAAAAAGCAATATTCTAGAAAAATAAGGCACAAAATGTTTGGTGGCGTGAATTATTTTTACTAACTTTGCATCGCTTTTTGAAGCAAATTTTACTAATTTATTAATTTTAAACGTTTTATGAATCATTACGAAACCGTTTTCATTTTAACTCCCGTTTTGTCTGATGTTCAGATGAAGGAAGCGGTAGAAAAATTCAAGACAGTGCTCACCGACAATGGTGCTGCTATTGTTAATGAAGAGAACTGGGGTCTGCGCAAGCTCGCTTATCCCATCGACAAGAAAACTACCGGTTTTTACACTCTCATCGAGTTTGATGCTGAGCCCACAATCGTTGCTAAGCTCGAAACAGCTTATCGCCGCGACGAGAAAGTTATTCGTTTCCTTACCTTCCGCCTCGACAAGTTCGCTGCTGAGTACGCTGTTAAGCGTCGCAGCCTGAAGAAGGCCGCTAAGGAGGCTGCTGTAGAAGCACCTGCTGAGGAAGCACAAACTGAAACTAACGCTTAATAATTAAGGAGAAAGAATTATGGCACAAGCACAAAGTGAAATCCGCTATTTGACTCCGCTTTCAGTGGACAACAAGAAGAAGAAATATTGCCGTTTCAAGAGAAGCGGTATCAAGTATATCGACTACAAGGATCCCGAGTTCCTCAAGAAGTTCCTCAACGAGCAGGGTAAGATTCTTCCCCGCCGCATCACTGGTACTTCTCTCAAGTTCCAGCGCCGTGTAGCTCGCGCCGTTAAGCGCGCTCGCCACCTGGCATTGCTTCCCTTCGTAACCGACTTGATGAAATAATATTCTAAAAAAGGAGACATAAGATTTATGAAAATTATATTGAAAGAAGACGTTGCTAACCTTGGATACAAGGATGACGTTGTTGAAGTAAAGAACGGTTACGGTCGCAACTACCTTATCCCCACAGGTAAGGCACAGCTCGCAACTCCTTCAGCTCTGAAGGTACTTGCTGAGAACCTCCGTCAACGCGCTCACAAGATTGCTAAGATTAAGGCTGACGCTGAGGCAGTAGCTGAGACACTCAAGGATGTATCTCTCACTATCGCTGCTAAGGTTAGCGAGAACGGCACCATCTTTGGTTCTGTTGGTAACATCCAGGTTGCTGAGGCTCTCGCTGCTCTCGGTAAGGAAGTTGACCGCAAGCTCATCAGCGTTGTTGCTGTTAAGCAGGTAGGCCAGTACACAGCTACAGTTAAGCTCCACAAGGAGGTTTCTGTTGAGATCCCCTTCGAGGTTGTTGCTGAGGCTGCTGAAGAGGCTGCTGAGTAATTAACTCACACAATACACCACAAGGCATCAGGACACAATCTGGTGCCTTGTTTCTATTTACACCCAACCCCTTACTAACTTTTTAATCTCTCCACTTTATTATGGTTAAACACATTGTAATGTTCAAGCTCACCGGCACTCCCCAAGAGCGCTTTGAAGTAGCCACTCGATTCAAGGAAGCACTTGATGCTCTGCCACAGCAAATTGATGTATTGCAAAGTATTGAGGTCGCTCTCAATCAAAATCCTGCCGAGACATGGGACGTAGTCCTCACCGCTATCGTGCCCACAATGGCCGATGTAGACACCTATGCCAAGCATCCCGCACATGTGGCTGCTGCCGGATTACTGGCCGGACACAAGGAACTTCGCGCCTGCGTTGACTATGAATGCTAAATATTCCAAGACAAAACAATCACTCCTATGAGATATTTACTCACACTCATCGCAGC
Organism: Muribaculaceae bacterium; assembly: GCA_024400935.1. GTDB lineage: Bacteria > Bacteroidota > Bacteroidia > Bacteroidales > Muribaculaceae > Sodaliphilus. The sequence continues at coordinate 21,700 of JAKSLZ010000013.1, forward strand.
ACTGGGCACATTGATGTGTGCACACGCCCAAAAGAGCGTAGCCACAAGCGAAAATAATCCCACCGGCTATGTGCAACGCATAGGCTACTATGGCAGTTACCACACTGAGGACGGTGTGCTATTTGGCACATTTGACAATACAATGCCGTCAGGCAGCGCCCGTTGTGAGACACTTATCAAGTTCCCCGAGAACAAAGCTATGGCCGAGTACACAATCCCCGACGGAGTGTACTGCATAGCCAAGGGAGCTTTTCAGGGTAACCAGCACATCACTAAAATAAGGATACCGTCATCAGTGGTCTATATCGGAGAAAATGCCTTTGACGGTTGCAGCAAACTCATGTCCATCGAGATGTATGAATCAACTGCAGTGCGTGACATTGAGCACGATAACCCGGAGTCTTCCGAAGTGGGCCGATATAATATCAGCGGCATCAAAGTCGATGAAACCGAAGAAGGTGTTCAAATCATCTTGTATGGCAACGGAAAAGCTGAGAAAATTCTCAAGTAAGCTATAGAAATGTCCCTTTCCCTGCTCGAAAAGAAACTACAAGAGCACAGCCTCCCCAATGCCCTTTGTAACAAAAGGTATGAGGAGGCTAAACTCATCGCACGCACATATGCACGCCTGGAGAATGCAATGGCTGTGCTCACCAATGTGGCGTGCGATTGCAGCTTTATCTGCTATGGGCAATTAGGCTATAAGCTCGGTATAGATATTGACAATAACGAAACCGAAGTGCCCAGCATTTGGGAAAAGAAAATCTTCGAACGTGTTCACCCCGACGACCTCATCGAAAAGTATGCTTGGGAACTAAAGTATCTCACTTTCCTTGAGACAGTTGCCCATAGCTACAAATCACAATATATGTTGCAACATGTGTTGCGCTTTAAAGTGTCACATAGCGAATACGTTTATCTGCGCCACCGTGTCATTTATCTTGAATATGACCCAGAAAACCATGTAGTGCTTACTCTTTGCCTGTACAATGCCACCAATAACGACTCACAGCATTCCCCTGGCATAATCAACACATTGACAGGCAGCATTGTGCTCACAAGCAACAACGAAATGCTATCGCTGTTATCCGGACGCGAGAAAGAGGTGTTGCGGCTCATAGGCACAGGCCTATCAAGCAAGATGATAGCCCAGCGACTATGCATCAGCGCTCACACCGTCAACGGTCATCGTCAGAACCTAATCAGGAAACTACACGTGGGAAACACATCAGAGGCTTATAGTGTGGCAAAACAATTGGGCTTGATCTAAGAGAAAAACAGTTATATTTCACCATTGCACACTAGAACATAACACCTTAACTTTGTGGCAAAATAAATAACAAAAAATCATGAACAAGTTTTTATTTGCCGCAATGGCAGCATCTCTCATGGCATTCAATACCAACGCAGCTGAGAAAAACAAAGCTAACAAGCCTATCGACATCGTAGCCGAAACTCTTCAGCACCCTACTCCACTCAACCTCAAGGCTTTCAAGTGGACGCGGGAACCGCAAAGCTGCATCATTAAGGACAACACTATCGAAGTGGTAACCAAGCCACACACCGACTTGTGGCAACGCACTTACTACCACTTCCGCAACGACAATGCTCCGGTGCTCCAAATCACCACAGCAGAGAAATACTTCAGTTTTGTCGTTAAAACCGATTTCACCGAGAGCCACCACCGCTTTGACCAGTGCGGTGTGGTCATGTATCTCAACAGTGACAACTGGCTTAAAGGTTCTATCGAATATGAGAACGAGCAGTTCCAGCATCTGGGTAGCGTGGCAACAAACCATGGCTACAGCGACTGGGCAACGACTGCAATTCCTGCCGATGTCAAGACCATGTGGTACCGCCTGTCGCGCCGTGGCGATGACTTCTGCATCGAGAACTCAACCGACGGCAAAGAATGGCATCAGATGCGCGTGTGCCACATGTATGAGGCTCAGGAAGAGATCAGTTTCGGCATCTATGCCTGCTCTCCCGAGGATTCATCATTCAAGGCCATCTTCAGCGACATGCAGATAACCGAATGCATGTGGAAAGCTCACGACGGCCAACAACCTGACGAATAAAAAATTAGGGTCGCTGCAATTAATGCAGAGGCCCTATTTTTCTGTGTAAAATCACTTCGTTACTTGATGATGCCATCACGGCGCATGAGGGCGTCAATCTTGGGCTCACGGCCACGGAATGCCTTGAAGAGTTCCATGGGTTCAACTGTACCACCAGCCTGAAGCATCTTCTTGAATGCCTTGGCAGTTTCAGGATTGAAGATTCCGTCTTCCTTAAACTTTCCAAATGCATCAGCATCTAATACCTCGGCCCACTTGTAACCATAGTAGCCAGCAGCATAACCACCAGAGAAGATGTGGCCAAACTGGGGAGACATAGCACAACCCGCAACGGGCTCGAATATTTTAACCGGTGCCATTGCCTCTTGCTCAAACTTCATCACATCGCCATCAAAGGGTGTCTCTTGAGTGTACCATGCCATATCAAGGAAACCAAAGCTAAGCTGACGCATACATGCATAGGCAGCACCATATTGTGAAGATGCTACCACCTTATCAATGAGTTCCTGAGGAATCTTCTCACCTGTTTCATAGTGCTTAGCAAAACCATCAAGCACTTCACGCTCACTATAGAAATTCTCATTGAACTGAGAGAACAGCTCTACGAAGTCGTGGCGAACATTTGTACCCGTGATTGACGCATATTTGCCCTTAGCAAGAAGGCCGTGGAGGCCGTGGCCAAACTCGTGAGCAAAAGTTTCAACTTCATAGAAAGTGAGCAATGAGGGCTTGGTATCGGTGGGCTTAGTGAAGTTCATCACAAGAGTAACAAGAGGACGAACCTCGTTGCCATTCTCATCTACACTCTCCTCGCGGAAGTTGGTCATCCAAGCACCAGCGCGTTTAGTCTCGCGAGGGAAGAAATCAGTATATAGCATACCCAAAAAGTTGCCGTCGTTATCAGTAACATCATAGGCTTTAACATCGGGATGATAGACCTGAGCATCGTGGTTCTCAGTGAACTTGATGCCATACATCTTGCTTGCTAGGCCAAATATTCCCTCAGTTACATTACTAAGTTCAAAGTAAGGACGCAGGAGTTCGTCATTTACGCTATACTTAGCATCTTTCTCCTTGTCGGCATAATAAGAATAATCCCAAGGCATAATAGTGATCTTCTTGCCCTCCATCTTAGATGCGAACTCCTCAAGGCGCTTCATGTCGGCACGCTGCACGGGAGCGTAAGCCTTGCGCAGTTGGTTGAGCATGTCATAAACATGCTTAGTGTCACCCGCCATCTTGCTTGACAAATTGTAGTCGGCAAATGTTTTATAACCCAAGACCTGAGCAAGAGCCATGCGAGTATTTGCGATATCCTTCACAATCTGCATATTGCTATACTCACCCTCGGTACACTGGCTATTGTACATTTTATAAAGCTTCTCACGAAGGTCGCGACGAGAGGAATACTTCATAAAGGGACTGTAGCTGGGCGCATTTACGGTAAAGAGATACTCACCCTCACGACCTTTAGCCTTTGCATCGGCAGCAGCTGCCTCAATTGTGCTCTCGGGAAGGCCTGCAAGGTCATCCTTGGTGAGCCACAACTGGAAGCGTGGCTTGTCCTTGAGACAATTTTGTGAAAACTGTAATGTGAGTTCTGTAAGTTTCTTGCTAAGTTCCTTGTACTTGTCACGGTTTGCACCCTCAAGATCAGCACCACTGCGAATGAAAGACTCACGAGTCTTCTTGAGGAGCATATAGTCCTCATCTGTATACTTGCTCTTGTCAAAGCTCTCGTAAACAGTCTTTATTCGCTTCCACAGTTTTTCGTTAAGAGTAACACTATTACTGTGTTCGTCAAGGACAGGAGAAACACGCATAGAGATGTCCATGAGAGCGTCGTCACACTCGGCCGACAGCATAGCGTAGAATACACCAAGCACTCGATTAAGTGTTTTGCCCGAGCGTTCCAACCTTAAAATGGTATTCTCAAAAGTTGCGGGCTCGGGATTATTGGCGATAGCTTGAATCTCGGCCTCATGTTCTTGGATACCTTGCATGATCGCAGGCTCATAGTCAGATGTGCTAATTCTATCAAAAGGAATAGCACCATGAGTGGTCTTGAAATCACTCAAAAACACATTGTCAGCCTTCATTTGGAATGAAAACAACACTAAAGTTGCTAATAAAATTTTCTTAATCATTGGAATTATTTGTTTTTAATTTCTTATCGCGTATTAAAAATCATATGCAAATGTACAAAATATTTATGGTATGTCCACCTTTAGTCTTTCTCTTTATTATTTTAGACGCATATAATGATGGAAAACTACACAACAATATATCAATCATCAATATAAAACTATAAAAAAAGCAACCTGATACTATCATCAAGTTGCCTTTATCAAGTGGAGCTGGAGGGGTTTGAACCCTCGTCCAAACGCGGAACTAATAAGCTTTCTACATGCTTAGTCTAGACTTGGTTTTCGACTCTGGGCAGGATCAAGACTACCAACCAGGAGCTTAGTCTCTAAACTTCGGAATCGACCCGAGACATGTCTCATCCTATCTCCGATATGCTAGCACCGCCGGGTCGATAAGCCTCGCAGAAAGGGCCATCGGGCGATGTCTCGTCTCAGCCCCTTGGGCAGAGATTAAGCGATCCTACTGTACTTCAGATCAAGCAGCGAGAGCGTAGTTGTTTTCGCCATTTAAAATTTAGTGATGACTGATATTATAGAGCAATGCCATCATCGCTCTGCATGCTTACCTACCACCTCTACACGCTGTCAAAGCCAAGTCAGCCCCGTTTTTTATGCATGATGTGCGATAAGTGGGTGCAAATGTACAACTTTTTTTTTAGAAACAAACATTTTTCGTGATTTTTTTGGTAATTTTGCATTCTTATGAAGAATATACTCTACATTTTCACGATAATATCACTGCTCATGACAGTCATGAGTTGCAGTGGAGACAAGACAAAATCAAGTACAGGAGCTTATACTCTGACATGTACTGCCGAGAAACGACTGGGACGTGACAGTGCCACTTTGTATATTGTTGAGGATAATTATAGGTGTTTAACCAATGGAGCGCTAAGCACGACAAAACCCGGAGGAACGTTCAAATGGCAAGGACACATCGACGGAGCTAAGGCTGCGTTCATAAAATTCAACAACGACACAACTCTGTTCTACCTTGTACTGGGTCCAGGCAACACAGAAGTTAAAATCGGTGTAACGGGATGGAAGATTGAAGGCACAAGCCACAACAATGAATATGTGAAGTGCCTCAGCCACCGCAACGCAATCATCAAGGCCAAATCGGCAATCTTTAGAGACTATATGAAGTATGACACTGACTCTACTCTCACCGAGGAGATTGAGCGAGATTTCCTTGCACGTGACAGCGTCATGGCTGATTCCTTGCAGCGCTACATGGTGGAGTGCATGTCAACCGGAGACCCCGTTGCAATGATTCTAAAAGAACGGTTCTTCAATACTCTATCTAAAGAATATATGCGCAAATTGTGATATAAAACCGACAATTACTTGTATAAATGGAATATTTTGTATAATTTTATACCCAAATAAATAATTACTAACAATTTTTCAATCTAAAATTTATGGCTTATACAACTAGAACTACTAACAGTTATGGAAGTCGTGTGAGTAATTCTTTTAAAAACATTCTCACCGGTATTGTAGTTTTCATCGCAGGTACAGCTTTGCTGTGGTGGAACGAAGGTAATTTTGTAAAAACCCAAAAGATGCTTGAAGAGGCTCAGGGTGCTGCCGTTCACGTTGAAAGCGTGGCAAAGGTTGATCCCGCAAACGAAGGACAGCTTATCCATGCTTGTGACAAGGCCATCACTACCGACTCTCTTGTTGACGACAAATTTGGCGTTAGTGCTACAGCTATAAAGATTTCACGCAAGGTAGAATACTACCAGTGGGTAGAGCACAAGAAAGAAGAGAGACGCGATAAAGTGGGCGGTGGCGAAGAGGTTATCACCACTTACACTTACAGCAAGGAATGGGTTAGCAGCCCCACTAACTCTGCAAGCTTTGAGGATCCTGAATACCGCGGCATCAAGAATGACGTGCTGATGGAGGTTGAAGATGGCTCTGTATATGCACAGACAGTAAACTTCGGTGGTTACAAGCTGAGCGAAGACCTGATCAAGAGTGTTGGCGGTGACGTTGCACTCACAGTAAACACTCCCGAAGATTTCCTCAAGAATCTTGACAAAGACCTCTCTAGGAACAGCAAGAACGAGAGCGCTGACGAAAACGGCTTCAACCTGGTACACGTTAACAGCAACGTGATTTACCTGGGCGAGAGTGCTAACGGCAACCAGATTGGTGACGTGCGCGTTACTTTCACTTACGTTCCCAGCAACCAGGCAATTTCTGTAATCGCAAAGGTTCAGGGCGACACTTTCACCAAGTATGTTGCTAAGAACGGTAGAAAGTTTGACCGTCTTGAGATGGGCACAAAGAGCATGGACGAAATGTTCCAGAGTGCAAATGATGAAAATTCTGCAATGACTTGGGGTCTCCGTATCCTTGGTATCATCCTTGTTATCATAGGTCTTAAGCTGACATTCGAGTTCTTGACAACTCTGCTCAAGGTTCTCCCCTTCCTGGCAAATATCATGAACTTCGGTGTAAGTCTCATCTGCACTGTTGTGGGTTTTGTATGGTCACTCATCATCATCGCTATCGCATGGCTGTACTACCGTCCCCTCATCGGTTGCATTATCCTGGCTGCTGTTGTTGGCATCATCTACTACTTTAGCACTAAGGGCAAGAAGAAAGAACCCGCTTTGGCTCCCGAAGCACCCCAAACTCCCGAGCTTCCCAAGCAATAAATTGTACTAGATAATGAATAGAATTATCATAATTATGACCGCAAGCATCATCATGATGACTTGCGGTCATCTTGATTGTAACGCAGCAATCAAGAAAAACAAAACAACGACGTCTGCCACAAAATCTACTGCACTTGCTAGTTGCTGGAAGCAAAGTGTCGAAGCTATTCCTGGCGTACAAGTGAGCGTAACACAACAAGGCGGTGCCGAGTTCAAGTGGACAAATTGGGATAAGTTCATGACATTTTTGCAAAAGTCGATATGTGTGGACTACCCTTATGATGCCCCCATGCGACAGGAACAAATAATGGGACTGCAAGGCAAAGTAAAGGGCCTCGCAGTAATGGGCAATTCCATTTCGCCCTTTGTATATTTCCTGCTCGAGGATAATAGTGTGCAACTCTACTCTGTGTACAAGATGTGCACTTCATGGAATTTCTATGCCGGCTCAATTATTGGACACGACATCGTCAAGATCCAGGAGAAAGATAATTGCGGCACAGTAGTTCTCGTTGACAAAAAAGGCAAGAAAACTCGTCAAGACAACTGGACCATCATTGGCTATGACCTGTGGGGATATCACATTGACGCATACACACGTCTTGCTGAGCATCTGCTCATTGACATTGACGGCAGCATGGTTTACACTTACAGCACAAGCATGACCGACGGTGTGTATCAAGTGTATCATGGCACGGTCACAAGCTTTAAGCACAACGAAAAGGCTAACCTTAGTACCTTCAAGTACACTCTTAACACGACAGAAAGGCCTCAAAGCAGTTCAAAGGCCGAGGTTGTGAACATAGATGGTAGTTTCACAGTTAAACCTGAGCGAAAACTGGATGGCTACTTCCGCATCGTGCCTACTAAGGGACTCAACATGTCAGGATTTGAAAGCGTAGAACTGGGCAAACCTCGCAACATGCTCCTATCAAATTTAGTAGAAAGCTCATTCAACAACAAATAACATGAGAAAAACCGTTTTTACAATCATTACGGCCGCCTTGGTTGCCTCTTGTGGAAGCGAGACCTCTCAGAGCGAAAACAACACCTCCCAGCAGGCAGGCATTGAGCAAACACAAGACTCCGGGACCGCAGGTAACGACATAGCTGAAGCCCAAGCTCCTATTAACGTTTCTATCGAAGGGAGTATTGACCACACCCAGTGGACTGGCGGAGTAGAGTCAACGGTGACATTTAACCATTTTCCCAAAAGCGTGGCCGAATTCAACGATGCTGTGGAGCAACTGGGCCAGGAACCTCAAGGCGCTGTCGTGCTAATGCTCATGGCAATGGAACTGTATCGCAACGACTCAATAGCGGGAGAGGAATGTCTCAAAACCATCAACACTGACACTAATCTTCCTGGAGTAATGCGCCAGCTCAAAGACAAGTTGCGTCCCAGCAACCCCAAGGACAGTTATGCTCGCCCCTACCTCGTGGCAGCATTTATGCAAGGTGCAACTCCCGAAAACGGCTACAACGCCCCAACCCCTTACAAGGTGAAAGTGCGCACCAATCCTGTAAATCGCTATGAGGAGAGCAACTCGCTCAAGGGTTACGTGCTCTACCTGCAGGTCGAGAGCCTGGGCTATGACACTTCATGGCGCGGCGTCGAGGTGTGTAAGTCAAAGGGCGATTCACACTACCGCATTGTCAACTGCCCGTCGATGTACACCCAGTGCAAAGAAATCAGCTGGAAAACCGACTCCGAGTTCCAAGGCCTAAAGTAACAACTAGGCTATAAAGGCTATAAAGGCTATAAAGACCGCAAGCGGGCCCGTCAATTATCGACGAGCCCGCTTGATTTTTACTCTACTATGTTTCACTCATGAAATCCTGCACCCATGACGGTGTTGTACACGTTCATGTTGTCATGGAATGAGCGCTCCATCTCAAGGGCTTCAATGTTGTCGTTGAAGTTCTTTACATCTTCCTTGCTAATCACATTTCCTTCGGCATCCTTGTGCGTAATCAGGAAGAAACACGGCGAGCCGTCGGCATTGAAATAATAGCGCTTCTCCACTGTGCCGTCATGCTGATAGGTATTGCCAACAAAGTAAATGAAAACCGGCTTCTGGGTATTCTCATTAACAAGATATTCCTCATTGAACTGAAGTGCCGACACATTGTATGACGAGCGCAGGAAATATACATCCCATTTATACATCTGATCCTCGTCGCCGGCTTCGTGGCTAAAGTAGCTCACCTTCTTGTTTTGTATGCCGGTGCCAGGCATCATGCGCTGCATGTCTATCACTAGGTGGTTATTGGCCTCGGGCAGCTCTGAGTCTGCTTTGATTTTCTCCATCGCCTGCGCATAGAGGGTGCGCACCTCGGCAATGCGTTTCTGCTGTGCTTTATTTTGCGCCACGGCATTGAAACTCATGGCAATGAGCGCGATCATTAATAATGCCTTTTTCATATATTTACTTTTTAAGTTTCCAAATCAGTTTACTGAACTCCTCAAGGGCATTGCTCTCGGGACGTGCATTGCTACCATGAGAGTACTTGTAAGAGCCATCAGCAAACTTCACTTCAAGACGCCACGAATAGCCGTCGAGCACCTCCATCGGGGGCTGATAGTCACTTTTCCACTTACTCACCTTGCCGTTGACATACACACTGAGGAGGTCATCCATCAGCGAAGCATCAGCGGTGAGATCTTCCTCATGCATACCTTGCTGGCGATGTATTTTAACTGTACCATTATCCTTGAGTTCTACCTTAAAATAGTCGATGGGTTGAGCATAAGTGGCACGTTCCGTATATTCAAGATACACAATCTTGGTAGAACCGGTGGCTACTGAATTACCAGAATTGTTTACAGGGGCTTTTGAGGTCTTGCATGCAACTACGAGGAGCAGCAAAGACACAACAGAGAAAATAGTTACAAGTTTAGTCATATTCTTACATTTTATGCAAAAGTAATATTTTAAAAGCATTGGGACAATACTTTCAGTAAGTTTTTACGGCCGAGTCTGTCCGTTGCCGTCAATTAGCCACTTATAGGTGGTCATTTCCACCAATGCCATGGGACCGCGCGGACCAAGTTTCTGCGTTGAGATGCCTATCTCGGCACCGAGACCGAACTGTGCCCCATCGGTGAAACTTGTGGGCGCGTTTACATATACACACGCAGCATCCACCTCCATGCGGAAGCGCTGGGCCGCTTCTTCATTTTCAGTTATGATACATTCCGAGTGTCCGCTGCTGTATTGCGCAATGTGGGCAAGGGCATCGTCAAGCGAGTCTACAACCTTTATGCTCAAGTCATATGACATCCATTCACGACCATACTCGTCGTTATGGAAAGTCACACGATCCTTCATAGGCTCTAGCAGAGCATCGATGTCACCTACCCTATCCTTGTGCACCAGCAGGCAGTCAAGGGCGTTGCACACGCTCACGCGACGTGTCTTGGCATTATCGACAATGGCACGGCCCTTCTCCAGATCACCGTCCTTGTCAAAATAGGCATGCACCACTCCGGCACCGGTTTCAATGACAGGAATGCGGGCGTTGTTGCGCACAAAGTCAATGAGTCCACGGCCACCGCGAGGGATGCACACGTCGATATATCCCACCGCGTTGAGCATCTCGCCTGTAGCCTCATGGGTAGCCGGTAGAAGCACTACTACATCAGGATTCAAACCCTCTGTATCAAGAATGCTACGTATGAGGGCAACGATGGCGCGGTTAGAGCAATCGGCATCCTTACCACCCTTGAGCACACAGGCATTGCCGCTCTTGAAGCACAGGCTGAAGACGTCAAAACTTACATTGGGACGTGCCTCGTATATCACACCTATCACACCAAACGGCACCGAGATGCGACGCAGGTACAGTCCATTGTCAAGCGTGCGCTCGTTAGTGATAATACCCAGCGGCGACGGCAACGAAGCCACATGGCGCATGTCAGTGGCAATGCCTTCAAGACGCTCCTGCGTGAGTTGCAGGCGGTCATACAGCGGATTGTCTCTGTCCATGCGTGCAAGGTCCTGGGCATTAGCTTCGAGCAATGTATCGGCATTTACAATAATGGCATCGGCAAGTTTGAGCAGGATGCTGTTCTTCTTATCGTCAGGTATCAAGGCCAGTGAGTGTGACGCTGCCTTGACGGCTTCAAATATCTTCTTCATGATTATGTCTTAGCATTTTGGGACAAACTCGGTGTGAATGGTTTCTTCGGGCTTGGTTGCCAGGTTGATGAGGATGTCGGGCGTGTTGCCGTTGGCAATAATCACCTTAATGCCGGCATCGGCAACGGTGCGGGCGGTGTGATACTTCGACTCCATGCCTCCACGGCCAGCCGAACTCTTTGACGACTGGATGTATTGCTCCAGGCTTTCGCCGGCTTTCACGCTCCTTATTACCTCGACATCAGAATCATCGGGGTTGCCGGTGTATATGCCGTCGATGTTGCTCAGCAGCACCAGCGTCTCAGCCTTCATCATGCGTGCGATGAGGCCCGAGAGCTCGTCATTATCGGTAAACATTAGCTCGGTGATGGACACTGTGTCGTTCTCGTTGACAACAGGGATAACACCGTTGTCAATCATCACTTCCATGCACTGGCGCTGGTTCTCATACTGGTCTCCGGGCTGGAAGTTTTCCTTGGTCGTGAGCACCTGCCCCATGTGGATGCCATACTCACGAAACAGGTCGTAGTACAGGTTAACGAGTTTCACCTGACCTATAGCCGAGAACAGCTGTCGCTGCTCCACCGAGTCAAGCGCATATTCCACCTTGAGTTCCTGGCGGCCGCATGCCACGGCACCCGAACTCACAAGAATCACCTCATAGCGGTGTTCTTTGAGCCACGCAATCTGGTCCACGAGCGACGACACGCGCGTGATGTCCAACTTGCCTTTATCTGTTGTGAGCACATTCGAGCCCACCTTAATAACTATTCTACGCATTCTCAATAAATAAAAGTTTTCACCACAGATTTCTCAGATTTCATGTCTGTATATGAGGGAATTAAAATTATATTATACAGATTGATTCTAACTATTCCCACAGGTCCATCCTACAATCTGTTCAATCTGAAAACAATTCCCTTATTTCTGTTTAATCTGTGTTTTTTTAAAAATGATCACACCTTTTTCTTCAGTCCAGCTTTGAGCGAGCGAATCACTGCAGAGTTAAACCCTGCATGGTCCAGTTCGTTGAGTCCCTTAATGGTGATTCCGCCAGGCGTGGTAACCTTGTCGATGGCTTCCTCGGGGTGCAAACCGGTCTCCTTGAGCAGCGACACCGCGCCCAGCATGGTCTGCAGTGCAATTTGCTTGGCCTGATGGGGATAGAACCCCATCTCCACACCAGCCTCCATCTGCGCACGGATGTAGCGCATCACGTAGGCAATGCCGCAGCCAGCCATCATCATGCCGGCCTCAACCTGCGACTCGGGCACAACCTCAACGTCACCGCACAGTTCAAACAGCGCCTTTACCTGCGCAGTAGCCTCATCGCTAGCAGCACCACCGCGGGCAACGAAACTCATGCTTGCGCCATACTCGGCAGCAATGTTGGGCATAACGTAAAACAGATTTGCGACACCGCACTGCAGGCGAGCGGCAAGCATCTCGGTAGTATAGTTGGCAGCCACCGACACCACGATTTGCTTCGCGAGGTCAAGTACCGACTTTATCTCATCGATAACCGCGTCCATAATCCACGGCTTCACGGCAAGCACAACCACGTCGGCATCCTTCACGGCAGCCACATTGTCGGTAGTAGTATTGATATCGGGGTAAGCCTGGGCAAAAGGAGCAAGCGTCGCCTCATGCTTCGCAGTGATAGTGATAGCCTCAAGCTCACCGTTCTTGGCCCAACCATGGATGAGCGCGCCGCCCATATTCCCAGCACCTATAACAGTAACTTTCATCTTATTTCCCTCCTTAAATATATTAATGACTGCAAAATTACAAATTTATTTTTAGACATAGATACATAAGAACATAATTTTGTAACCACACACCCTGTTGTTCTTTTAATTTCCCCGAGAGGTAAAAAATTTCGGATAAATTCTGATAATTTCTTTCAGTTTTTTGCAAAAAATCACTAACTTTGCAACAATTCAAGAACCTGCGGCAGAGGCCGCTGCTTGAAGTACATTTGGTAGAAAGCGTTTCGCTTCAATTCCAGGTTACGAAAACCGCCAATTTTCAGAAACTCAGAGGACATTGAGGCAACTCGAAACGCCTTCGCTGTGCTTGTATATACCACCCCCGTGCAAGCGGGAGGGTACCTGTATATAAGTTTACGGCGTGGGGGTGGGTTGTTCAATTCTGAGTTTAGGCGTCTGGCGGTGCCTCGTAATCAATTGACAACGACATCGTCCCACGCTTTCTTTTTTGCCATTAACTTAAACAAGTTTCGATTGGGACGTGAGAAACACAAATGATAATAATCAAAAGCTTAAGCAAGTCAACACGTTAACGCTATTTTATGTACCCACCAAAAAGACATTACAATTTAGAACTTATAAAATATCCAGAATTATGAAAAGATGTATAATTTATTTCGTGCTGCTCGTAGCAGCGTTACATGCCAGTGCTGATGTTGACGTTTATATCAACGATTTCAAATGCGATGGCATCGCCTACTCCATCGTTAATTCAAGCGAAGTTGTAGCATGCATGGACTACTACGAAGACCAGAGCGAGACAAGTGCTACAATTCCCGAAAAAGTATCCTTCAACGGCCACACGTTCACCGTGATAGGGCTGTCAAAGGCTTTCAGAGATAACAATTCAATACAGCAAGTCACTTTACCCAATTCATTGCTATTCATCAAAGATTCTTTCGAAGAATGCAAAACGCTGAACAGCCTGACAATTCCCAGCTCTGTGATTTCATTTGTTTGTTACCAAGGAGATCCTCACAATTATTTCGAGAACATAAAAATCTTAAAAATCGACTGCAAGCAACCTCCTTTCACAATCCCTCGCACATTTCTTAACAGGCATTACGAAAACACTAACCTCATTGTGCCTGCGGGCTGCATCAATGCCTATAAGAGCCACCCTGTGTGGGGCAAATTCAAGTACATTACCGACACCTCGGCAGTAAACGACATCAAGGTAGATGACCTCGATGAAGGACTTTGGTACGACCTCAACGGACACATCTATGACCAAAAGCCCACCGAGGCAGGCATCTACATCCACAACCACAACAAAGTGATTGTCAAGTAACCTTATAACAAAACATAAAAATATATCATTACACCAAACAATTCATATTATTTATGAGAGTTCAACGAATCATCCACCCCGTGGGCCAAGGAGCGTTTTACTCCGAGCGATTCTTTGATGACAATGAAGATGTTATTGCTAATGTCATCTATGATTGTGGCACAATGTCATTAAAATCAAATCTTAAACACGAGATAGAAGATTATTTTTTAAACCAAGAAATTGATATTCTATTTTTATCACATCTACATGCCGACCATATTAATGGTGTAAAAACCCTAAAAAAAGTATGTAAGAAGATAAAGAATGTTATATTACCTTTTATAACGACAGACGATAGCAAGTATCTTCTTTTTTATTTAAAAAATATTGACAATGCGTCCCTTGACGTAATAAAACTTGTAGAAAGTCCAGAAGACTATTTTGATCAAGACACAAGAATAATTCGAGTATTGTCTGACTGGAATGAAATTAGTAATAATACAACCTACACTCCTGAAAATCTGTTCGTTGAAAATTTGAATCTCAAAGAAATTCTAAAACCAGGATTTCCTATCAAACTCAAAAAATTACCATCTGATTGGATATTTTTGCCAATTAATCTGAAATATGACAAATATATCAAGCAGTTTAAAAATTTATTATCGTCGCTTGAATCAATAAAGGATTTAAGTATTTATTTAGATAAAGATTCTGTTGATTTAAAAAAAATCAAAGAAATATTCAAAAAATCAGGCATACCGTTAGAATTAAATTCTAATTCATTATTGCTTTATTCAGGTCCTTGTACTCAGGGTGTTAAAAAAGATGAACCGTCAAAACAGCATTACCTGAAAGGTTGTCTTTACACTGGAGATTCATGTTTTGTGCATAATGATATTCCTATGTTACTATGTATTCTTAAGGGTGTGAAAAATCATATTGGCTTGATTCAAATACCGCATCATGGCTCAAAGGAGAATTTCTCAACAGATATATTTAAAATCAACAGCAACTGTAAATACTATTTTTTATCACATGGAATAGAAAATAGGTATGGTCACCCTTCAATAAATATTCTTGTCTCATTCTCTAATAAACTAAACTACAACAGGTGGCATTTGTATAATTTAAGAAACAGAATCCTGTTTTGTGTGAATGAAGATCCACAATCGGCATTAATTATAGATATTAACATATAATTACAACAAAAATGAAACATCTACTCATTTTCACCGCTTTATTCTCCCTCTGGACAGTCGCTGCAGCACAGAACATGCCCGCAGGGAATGAAAACGACCCGGGGCGCCACTGGACACCCGATGAGGTTTGCCAGCCCACCCACCCCCAGTTACTCCCTGCCTCGCGGCACGACTTTGACCGCCACGATGGCAACAACGACTTGGCGCCACGCCGAGGTCTCCGCGGCTCTGACACAGACCGAGACGAACTACTGCGCCGACACGAGCAGCAGGATGACGGCGCACAACGCGTCGCCCCGCAGACAGCAGGCGAAACCTTCACCGTCGACGGAATCAAGTACTGCGTCAACAGCGACAACGCCTCAG
Organism: Muribaculaceae bacterium; assembly: GCA_024400935.1. Classification (GTDB taxonomy): domain Bacteria; phylum Bacteroidota; class Bacteroidia; order Bacteroidales; family Muribaculaceae; genus Sodaliphilus. The sequence goes on from JAKSLZ010000013.1 coordinate 37,343, forward strand.
TTTACGTTACGTATACTGCTTTACGGTCTTCTTCCAACTACAACAACATAAACGGGGCTGTCTCTATACCTCAATCCGTATACCACAACGGCAAATATTACCCCGTCACTGCTATCGGGGACAGAGCTTTCGGGGACTGCTCCGGCCTCACAAGCATCAACATCCCTAACTCAGTCTCTTCTATCAGGAACTACGCTTTCTATAACTGCTCCGGCCTCACAAGCATCAACATCCCTAACTCAGTCACTTCTATCGGGAACTACGCTTTCTTTCAATGTTCCGGGCTCACAAGCATCAACATCCCTAACTCAGTCACTTCTATCGGGGGCGATGCTTTCTTTCATTGCTCCGGGCTCACAAGCATCAACATCCCTAACTCAGTCTCTTCTATCGGGGACTACGCTTTCTCAGGCTGCTCCGGGCTCACAAGCGTTACTATCGGGGGCTCAGTCTCTTCTATCGGGGACTACGCTTTCTTTCAATGCTCCGGGCTCACAAGCATAACGGTTGATGCTAGCAACTCGGTTTACGATTCACGCAAAAATTGTAATGCTATCATAGAGACTAAAACAAATACTTTGTTATGGGGTTGCAAGAATACAACCATCCCTAACTCCGTCACTTCTATCGGGGACAGAGCTTTCAGGGACTGCTCCGCGCTCACAAGCATCAACATACCTAACTCAGTCTCTTCTATCGGAGAGTATGCGTTCTACGAATGCACTGGTCTCACCAGCGTCACCATCCCCAACTCCGTCACAACTATCGGAGAGTATGCGTTCAACGGATGCACTGGTCTCACCAACGTCATAGTAGAATCTGGCAACAGGGTTTACGACTCACGCGACAATTGTAATGCTATTATAAAGACTGTAACAAATACTTTGTTATGGGGTTTCAAGAATACAACCATCCCCAACTCCGTCACTTCTATCGGTGACTGTGCGTTCTATTACTGCACTAGTCTCACCAGCATCAACATACCTAACTCAGTCTCTTCTATCGGGGCATACGCTTTCGGCTACTGCTCCGCGCTCACAAGCATCAACATTCCTAACTCAGTCTCTTTTATCGGGGGCTACGCTTTCGATGGCTGCAGTTCGTTAATGAATTTTTATTCATATCGTCCTACTCCGCCTAAGACTGGTAATAATCAAGTATTCACTGATTATTATGGAATTTCTAAATTACCATTACATGCCACGTTACACGTCATAAAAGGATGCACTGATTCTTATAGAAATTCAAATACGTGGAATATTTTTACAACTATCCTTGACGATTTGAATCCCACTGATTTAGTAACAAGTATCAATCTAAATAAGAAAGAACTTGAACTTGATGAATGGACTACTGCTTCCACGAAGTTAATCGCGACAGTTTTGCCAAATAATGCGACAAATAAAACTATTAAATGGACTACAAGCAACGCTGCTGTTGCAACGGTTAATGATGGTTTGGTTCAAGGTAAAGAATCTGGCACAGCATATATTATTGCATCAACAGTTGATGGTTCTAATCTGAGCGACACATGCGTTGTAACTGTAAAACCTGAGACTATACTGGTACAAAGTGTTACTATTAACAAGGCAGAACTCAATCTCACCACAGGAGAGAATGAGCAATTAACTGCAACTGTTTTGCCCGATAATGCTACAAATAAGCAAGTTGAATGGTCAAGTGGCAATACTGCTGTTGCAACAGTTAGCACTGATGGTGTGGTCAGCGCAGTGGCTCCTGGTAATGCAACAATCACTGTAAGAACTACCGATGGCACAAACTTAACGGCAACATGTGCTATTACTGTTGTTGAGCCCGAGCCTGAGTTTGTGGCTGGTGATGCTAACGGTGATGGATTCGTTCGCATCAATGACGTGGTGACTACATCTAACTATATCCTGGGTGATGAACCTGCAGGATTTGTTTTTGCGGCTGCCGATGTTAACCAGGATGGTTTCGTTCGCATCAACGATGTGGTTCTTATTGCTAACATTATCCTTGACGGCGGCATGAACGCTCCCGCTAAGGTTGCTGCAATGCAACTTGCTGGCAACGACTACATGACTGCACAGGGAGTTGAAATTAAGGCTGGCGAGACTCGCTTCATCGACATTGAGTTGAACAACGACAACGCATTCAGCGCTCTGCAGATGGACATCAACCTTCCCGACGGTCTCATACTCAAGGGTGCAACTCTTACAGGCCGTGCCGATGGCCACAACCTGATGACTGGCCGCACTGTTAACGGCAAGGCTACAATCGCTGTATTCTCAACCGAAAGCAACAACTTCGCCGGCAACAACGGTGCAGTTATCCGCCTTGAGGTGATGGCAACAGGCAATGTGACCGAGGACATCACGCTTGACAACATCTTCGCTTCTACAGCCAAGGGCGTGCTCAAGCAGCTTGATACTGTAAGCGTGGGCGTGAACGCAGTGACCGGCATCAACGACATCACAGTGGGCAACGGCCTCGTGAATGTCTACAACACTGCCGGACAGCTCGTGCGCCGCAACGCCAATGCAAGCGAAGCAACACACAACCTGCCCGCAGGTCTCTACCTCGTGGGCGGCAAGAAAGTGGTAGTTAAGTAAAGGTTTAAAGGTTTAAAAGTCCTTCTAGGTTGTCTAGAAAATCTAGATAGCCTAGAAGGCTTAGAACAAAAATAAATAAAGTATTATGAAAAAGATCATTTTTGCTATCATAGCGGTCCTTGCGGCATTCAATGCTCATGCCGACAGGATGTATATCGACAACTTCTCGATTGAGGCAGGTGAGACCAAGCAAGTGAGCATCAATCTGGACAACAGTTCTGCCCTATCGGCATTCCAGTTGGAACTCTATCTGCCACAAGGCCTCTCAATGGCTCTTGACAGCCGCGGACGCCTGCGCTGCGGCGTGAATGCCGACCGTGCCGACGACCACATTCTCACCTTCAAAGATCGTGGCAACGGCCAGTACAATGCAACCTACTATTCTACCAACAGCTATGACATCTACGACAACAGTGGTGAGGTGGTTTACTTCTATGTATCGGCTGCCGAGGATTTCAGCGGCACAGCAACCGTGTCGCTCAAGGAAATCTATGTGAGCGATGCCGCTGGCAACATGACCCAGCTCGACAACACCACATGCACCGTTACCGGTCCGCAGCCTGTTAATCCTCCCGCAGGTCCCACATCGATGTATATCAACGACTTCTCGATTGAGGCTGGTGAGACTCAGCAGGTAAGCATCAACCTGGACAACAGCACTGCCCTATCGGCATTCCAGCTGGAACTTCATCTGCCTGCAGGTCTCTCTATGGCGCTCGACAACCGCGGACGCTTGCGCTACGGCGTGAACGCCGACCGTGCCGACGACCACACGCTCACCTTCAAGGATCGTGGCAACGGACAGTATAACGCTACTTACTACTCAACAAATAGCTATGACATCATGGGCAACAGCGGTGAGGTGGTTTACTTCTACGTTACAGCTGCCGATAACTTCACTGGTACAGCAACAGTGGAACTCAAGGAGATCTATGTGAGCGATGCCGCTGGCAACATGACCCAGCTCGACAACACCACTTGCACAGTGACATGTTCAAGCACACCCGGCCCTGAGCCTGGCGGTGACAAGGCAACTTCAATCGCACTCGACATGAGCGAATTTAAGACTACCGAGACAGCTCTGGTACAGGTTTATCCCACTATTGAGCCTGCCGCTGCAGCAAGCCAGGAAATTGCTTGGAAGTCGAGCAACGAAGAGATTGCAACAGTTGATACTCACGGACGCATCAAGGCTCTGAAGCCCGGCAAGGTGACTATTACTGCTACGACAACCGACGGCAGCAACCTGAGCGCACAGTGCGAAGTGACAATAATGATGAAAGGTGATATGAAAGAGGATTTTACTATTGACATCAGCGACATGAATTCTATAATCAATATCATCCTAAAAAAATAGATATCACAACAATTATAAAAGGGGAATCTCAAAAACGGGGTTCCCTTTTTTATTTCATGCATAGTATTTCCATCTTTGTTCTTTCGTCCTTTGATTTTATGAAGGAAGTACATGAGAAAATTTTTAATTTCTTTTAATTTCTGTCAGTTTTTAAAAATATGCTGGTTTTTTTTGGTATTTGTGAGAATTTGTTGTAACTTTGCACTTTCAAAATTGAGACTGAATGATGAAGAGAGTCTTAAAAAGAAGCTGCTATTCACGAAGCGCCAAGTGCGTTTCACACACTTCATCACCCCTATCGCCACCCACTAACTGACTCAGTTTAGCGGGTGTTTTTCGTTTATAGAGACAGTTTTATTAGTACAATATTTAAAAGAAAGGATTACAAATGTCACACTTAAGGTTTAAAGAAGTTGAGGTTGCGTTTAACCGTACTCCGGTAAAGGTCGAGATTCCCAAGGAAGCTCCCTCGCAATACTTTGCCAAGTATGTGTTCAACCGCAAGAAGATGTATGAGTATCTTCCTAAGTCTACCTACGACGCGCTCATCCACGCCATCGACAACAAGGAGCCGCTCAACCGCGAACTGGCTAACGACGTTGCTGCCGGCATGAAGCAATGGGCGCTCGACAACGGGGTGACCCATTATACACACTGGTTCCATCCCCTCACCGACGGCACCGCCGAGAAGCACGATTCGTTTATCGAGCACGACGGCAAGGGCGGCGTGATGGAGGAGTTCAGCGGCAAGCTGCTCATGCAGCAGGAGCCTGATGCTTCGAGCTTCCCCAACGGCGGCATCCGCAACACCTTCGAGGCTCGCGGCTACTCGGCTTGGGACATCTCTTCGCCCGCGTTCATCCACGACAACACGCTGTGTATTCCCACAATCTTTATTGCATATTCAGGTGAATCGCTTGACTATAAGACTCCGCTGCTGCGTGCGCTCAACAGCGTTGACAAGGCTGGTACAGCAGTGGCACAGCTCTTTGATCCCAATGTTAAGCATGTGCTGTCTTACCTGGGTTGGGAACAGGAGTACTTCCTCGTTGACGAGGCACTCTACGCCGCACGTCCCGACCTTGCGATGACCGGCCGCACCCTGCTGGGCCACGAGAGTGCCAAGAACCAGCAGCTCGAGGACCACTACTTCGGTGCAATACCCATGCGCGTTGAGGAGTTCATGCTCGACCTTGAGATGGAAGCTCACCGCCTGGGCATTCCCGTGAAGACACGTCACAACGAGGTGGCACCCAACCAGTTTGAGTTGGCGCCCGTATACGAGGAAACCAACCTTGCCAACGACCACAACCTGCTGCTCATGAGCGTCATGGCACAGGTGGCACGCCGCCACCACTTCCGCGTACTGCTGCACGAGAAACCCTTTGCCGGCATCAACGGCAGCGGTAAACACAACAACTGGAGCCTGGGCACTGACACCGGCACAATGCTGTTCAAGCCCGGTAAGAACGCTGAGGAAAACCTGCAGTTCATGACATTCGTATCATGCGTAATGAGCGCAGTACACAAATACAACGGCCTGCTCAAGGCATCAATCGCATCGGCAACTAATGCTCACCGCCTGGGCGCCAACGAGGCACCTCCCGCCATCATCTCGATGTTCTTGGGTTCACAGCTCAGCAAGGTAATCGACAGCCTCGTGAGCGATGACAAGGCCGATAGCCTCAACTTCAACGCAAAAGAAGAACTTAACCTCAAGGTATCTCAGATTCCCGAGATTCTGCTTGACAACACCGACCGCAACCGCACGTCGCCCTTCGCCTTCACCGGCAACCGCTTTGAGTTCCGCGCAGTGGGTTCAAGCGCCAACTGCGCTTCGGCAATGATTGCCCTCAACGCAGCCGTAGCCGAGCAATTGTTTGAGTTCCGCACTGCTGTTGACGCTCTCGTTGCCGGCGGCATGGAGCAGAGCGATGCCATCTTGAAGCAGGTGAAGGTATTCCTCAAGCAGTCACGTGACATCCACTTCGACGGCAACGGATACAGCGACGAGTGGAAAGCTGAAGCTGCACAGCGCGGTCTCGACTGCGAGACATCGGTGCCCAAGATTTTCGACGCTTACCTTGAACCCAAGACTGTGGAAATGTTCAAGAAAGCAGGCGTGTTCAACGACGTCGAACTCGAAGCCCGCAACGAGGTCAAGTGGGAAATCTACACCAAGAAGGTGCAGATCGAGGCTCGCGTCTTCGGTGATCTGGCACTCAACCACGTCATCCCCTGTGCAACTCGCTACATGAGCATTCTGCTCGACAACGTCTATAAGATCAAGAACCTCTTCCCCAAGGAGCAAGGCGAAGCAATCGCTGCACAAGACCTTGCGATGATTGAGAAGATGAGCGAGCACATGCAGTTTATCAAGGACAAGGTGAACGAGATGGTAGAGAACCGCAAGGCTGCCAACCGCATCGAGTGCATGCGCGAACGTGCCATCGCTTACCACGATACTATCGTGCCTCTGCTCGACGAAATACGTTACCACGTTGACAAACTTGAGCTTATGGTCGACGACGAGATGTGGCCTCTGCCCAAGTATCGCGAACTCCTGTTCATCCGCTAACACGTAACATCACATAATGAGGCGACGGTAGCTTGCTACCACGCCTCATTCTTTTTCATAAGTGTCTGGTATAAAAAAAGAAAATGTCATTTTCTTTTTCCGCACACTGATATTAGTTTTATTACACCTCTTAAAATGGAACAACTCAAGCACGAGTGCGGCATCGCAATGATAAAACTGCGCAAGCCGCTGCAGTACTACAAGGAAAAATACGGCACTTACCTCTATGGCCTCAACAAACTGTACCTGCTCATGGAGAAGCAGCACAACCGCGGTCAGGAAGGTGCCGGAATAGGCTGTGTCTACACCCATTCAAAGCCTGGCGAGGAATACATCTTCCGCGACCGTGCACTGGGATCAGGCGCCATAAGCGAGATATTCGACCGTGTGCGCAAGGATATCCACGAGGCACTGGTCCAGGGTGTTGCACCCATCGACCTGCCGTTTGTGGGCGAACTCTACATGGGTCACCTGCGCTACAGCACCACGGGCAAGAACGGCTTGAGTTTCGTGCATCCGTTCCTGAGGCGCAACAACTGGAAGTCGCGCAACCTGCTGCTCTGCGGCAACTTCAACATGACCAACGTTGACGAGATATTTGGCGACATTGTGAGCCGCGGACAGCATCCGCGCGTCAAGAGCGACACTATCTTGCTGCTTGAGCAGTTAGGCGAATCGCTCGACAATGAGAACCAGCGCCTGCACCGCATCTACCGCGAGCAAGGACTCACCGGCACCGAACTCACTGAGGCCATGGAGAGTAACCTTGACTTCAAGCGCATCCTCGAGCGTCCGTCAAGCACATGGGACGGTGGATATGCGATGTGCGGCATAACTGGTAGCGGCGACATGTTTGTCATGCGCGACCCACATGGTATCAGGCCGGCATTCTACTACATAGACGATGAGATATTTGTTGCAGCCAGCGAGCGCCCTGTCATCCAGACAGTGATGAACGTACCAGTAGATGCCATCCATGAACTCACCCCCGGCGCGGCAATCACCGTCAGCAAGAACAATGATATTTCGATAGAACAAATACTGCCCCAGCTCGACTATCGCCATTGCTCGTTTGAACGCATCTACTTCTCGCGCGGCAGCGATCGCGATATCTACAACGAGCGCAAGGCTCTGGGACACAATATTGCACCGCAAGTAATCAACGCTGTCAACGGAGACCTGGACAACACCATCGTCTCGTTTATCCCTAACACCGCCGAGGTGGCATATATGGGACTCGTCGAGGGACTTGAGCAACACCTTCAGCACGACAAACTGCAACGCATCAAGGCCCTGGACCATGATGCACCCGACTATGACGCAGCCCTCGAAGCAATTCTGTCACACCGCCTTCGCACCGAGAAGATTGCCATCAAGGACATCAAGCTGCGCACCTTTATCACCGAGGGAAACCAGCGCAACGACCTCGCGGCACATGTCTATGACGTGACCTACGGCCAGGTGCGCAACGGCATTGACAACCTGGTGGTAATCGACGACAGCATCGTGCGCGGCACCACGCTCAAGCAGAGCATCCTTCGCATCCTCGATCGCCTGCACCCCCGCAAAATCGTTATCGTGTCGTCGGCTCCGCAGATTCGCTACCCCGATTACTATGGCATAGACATGTCGCGCATGAGTGAATTCTGTGCCTTCAAGGCGGCTATCCAACTACTCAAGGACACTGGCCAACAAAGCGTCATTGATGATGTTTACGCCAAGTGCAAGGCGCAAGAAGGCTTGCCTAAAGAACAGATAAAAAACTATGTGACCGAGATTTACGCGCCTTTTACCGACGAAGACATCTCACGCCAAATCGTTGTGATGCTTAAAGACAAAGACATCCAAGCCGACGTCGAACTCGTGTTCCAGACTGTAGACGGCCTTCACCAAGCCATCCCCACCGCCCCCGGCGACTGGTACTTCTCAGGAAACTACCCCACCCCCGGCGGCAACATGATGGTAAACAAAGCCTTCATCAACTGGTACGAAGGCAACCCCCTAAAACGCTAACCACCTCCCACAGAGTATTGGTTTAGGGTTTTATGCCTAAAAGAGGGATAATAGAACAAAAACAGAAATAAACCGCTGTGTAAGAGAAGATGTCTGTCGCCATTGATGTCATGCGCTTGTGATTTCGTCAGTGAGCTTCGCTCCCCGCAAAATCCCAAACACATGCCATCACCCTGCAGGGATTTTCTTCTCTCACACAGCCAAAAAATCGCCAAAATTGATGTTTTTAAATTGTTCTATAGGTCAAATCGGGTGATGCGATTACCTCTGAACCCTGATTAGCACTATCTTCGTTGATGTTTTAAAATATCCAAACTAAGACTTTTTTGACTAAATAACATTTATATATGTACCTTGTGTTATAAGAGAGTGTTATATTAACGTGAGTTCGACGAATTTAATCGCTTGATTATTTGGAAAATAGCGGAATTTTTTGTAATTTAGTAGTGCAAAAAAAATCAAAAACAAAAATATTCCGCTATGTTCACTGATGACAAAATTACTGAAATTTTCGTAATGTGCGATGAATTCTGCCAAAAATTTGATGAGTTCTTCAAAAAAACTTCACTTGAGGCTCCAAAGTCCGGCA
>JAKSLZ010000130.1 GCA_024400935.1 Muribaculaceae bacterium
TTGTAAGCGTGACCTCTTTTGATCTTTCCTGTTCCGGTAAAGGAGAACCTTTTTTTGGCACCGGAATTAGTTTTAACTTTTGGCATTTTGTTGTTTGTTTTAAAAAATAATTATTATTAATTATCGGGGACCAGGCACTTACCAAGCCTAATGCCCCTTTCTTTTATACATTATTATATATATACCGTCTCAATATTATTCTTCAACGGGTTTATCTTCTTTCTTCTCTTCCTTCTTCTTAGCAGCAGGCTTGCGGGGCGACAGCATGATGGTCATGCGTTTTCCCTCGAGAACGGGAAGCTGGTCAACCTTAGCGAGCTCTTCCAGGTCGTTAGCAAAACGGAGAAGCAACTCTTCGCCCTGCTCTTTGAACAGGATTGAGCGTCCTTTGAAGAACACATAAGACTTAACCTTAGAACCTTCCTTCAGGAACTCGATGGCATGCTTGAGCTTGAAGTTGTAGTCGTGCTCGTCGGTCTGAGGACCGAAACGAATCTCCTTAACCACAACCTTAACAGACTTAGCCTTCTGCTCCTTGAGGCGTTTGCGCTGCTGATACAGGAACTTCTGGTAATCCATCACCCTGCACACAGGGGGCGTTGCCATCGGTGCAATTTCGATAAGGTCAAGTTCCAGTCCGTCGGCAATCTTGAGCGCTTTAGCAATGGGATAGATACCTTCCTCTACATTGTCGCCCACGAGACGCACTTCACGAGCCTTGATCTCGTCATTGATAGCATGAGTGTCTTTGTCTTTTTTTCCACCTTGCTGACGACGGCCACGGTTGCGGCCTGCATTTCCAGCGGGTGAGGACGGACGCTTAGGTCCTGACCAATAAGGTTTTTTCTGCATTCAGTAATATTAAAGTTAGTATATATAAAATCAAGTGTTATCACAACCCGTTGCCCCTCGGGACAACAGGTTGAGTGATTACTTATTCATCATCGCAGCCACTTCGGCATTGATTTCGTCTGCAAAGGTAATAATTTTTTTCGAACCTTTATCACCTTCGCCCTGTTTTCTTACAGAAACTTCCTCTTCAGAGGCTTCTTTTTCACCTACAATGAGCAAATAAGGTATTCTCTTGAGCTCATTGTCGCGAATTTTCTTACCGATCTTCTCGTTGCGGTCGTCGATGATTGCGCGCACGTCTTTCTCGTTGAGGACGTCAACAACGTGTTTAGCATACTCGTTGTACTTCTCGCTGATGGGGAGAACAACTACCTGGTCAGGCACGAGCCACAGGGGGAGCTTGCCGGCAGTGTGCTCAAGGAGCACAGCCACGAAGCGCTCGAGCGAACCGAAGGGAGCACGGTGGATCATGATGGGACGATGCTTCTGGTTGTCGGCACCGGTGTACTCGAGGCCGAAGCGCTCGGGCAGGTTGTAGTCAACCTGGATGGTACCCAGCTGCCAGCGGCGACCCAGTGCATCCTTAACCATAAAGTCGAGCTTGGGACCGTAGAACGCTGCCTCGCCCTCAACCTGCTTAGCGGGAAGACCCTTCTCAGCACATGCCTCGATGATAGCCTGCTCAGCACGCTGCCAGTTCTCATCGCTACCCACATACTTGGTGGGGTTCTTGGGATCGCGCAGAGAGATCTGTGCCTCATACTCGAAACCGAATACACCCAAAATGTGGTTGATGATGTCCATCACGCTGAGGAACTCCTGCTTGAGCTGGTCGGGCGTACAGTACAGGTGAGCATCGTCCTGAGTGAACGAGCGCACGCGAGTGAGGCCATGGAGCTCACCACTCTGCTCATAACGGTAAACAGTACCGAACTCGGCAAAGCGCAGGGGCAGGTCCTTGTAACTGCGGGGAGATGTACGGAAAATCTCGCAGTGGTGAGGACAGTTCATGGGCTTCAACAGGTATTCCTCGCCCTCCTCAGGTGTGTGGATGGGCTGGAAAGAATCCTTGCCATACTTAGCATAGTGACCGCTGGTAACATACAGGTTCTTGTTACCGATGTGCGGAGTGATCACCTGCAGGTAACCATATTTCTTCTGGATCTTAGCAAGGTAGTCCTGCAGACGGTTGCGCAGAGCAGCGCCCTTGGGCAGCCACAGGGGCAGACCAGCACCCACGTTCTGTGAGAACGCGAAGAGCTCCATGTCTTTACCTATCTTGCGGTGGTCACGTTTCTTGGCCTCCTCAAGCAGAGTCAGATACTCGTCGAGCATAGACTTCTTGGGGAATGTGATACCATAAACGCGCACCAGCTGGGGACGCTTCTCGTCGCCACGCCAGTAAGCACCGGCGAGTGACAGAATCTTCACAGCCTTGATGGGTGCAGTGGTGGGGATGTGCGGACCACGGCACAGGTCGGTGAAGTTACCTTGTGTATATGTAGTGATGTGACCATCCTCGAGCTCATCAATGAGCTCGCACTTGAGGGTCTGACCAGCGTCACCGAAGAACTTCAGTGCGTCAGCCTTGCTGATGTCGCGGCGCTCCACAGTTTCTTTGCGAGCCACGAGCTCCAGCATTTTCTTTTCAATCTTAGCGAAGTCGGCGCTTGTGAGAGTGTTCTCACCCGGATCGATGTCATAGTAGAAACCATTCTCGATAGCGGGACCGATACCGAACTGCACGCCCTTGTAGAGCTCTTGCAGAGCCTCGGCAAGGAGGTGAGCCGATGTGTGCCAGAAGGCATGCTTGCCTTCCTCGTCCTCCCACTTGAAGAACTTGATTGCACCGTCGTGAGTGATGGGGCGAGAAATGTCCCAATCTTCGTCGTCAAGTTTAGCAGCCAGAATGTTACGAGCCAGTCCGGCGCTGATGCTCTCAGCAACCTGGAACGGAGTTACGCCGTCCTCAAATTGCTTGATGTTTCCGTCAGGAAAAGTAATGTTGATCATATAAATAAAAATGTTTTGTGTAGTGCCCTACAAGCGGCACCACGGGTTGTGGATTAATATAGTGCCATACAACGGCACTATGTAGTTTTAAAATAGCCTACAAATTTAACTATATTATCGCACATATACAACATTTTAGGGCAAAATATAAAAACACCACCCGTTTTAATCTGAAATCAGACAAAAATGCACCCCACATGGACTGAGATAAAAAAATGCTACAGTAGGGACAGTCCCTACTGTAGCATTTTTATATAAAAACATTCATAATCAATTCTTTACAAAATTGCACTGCCATCACGGGAACTGTCCATCTGAGGACACTATTTAGGGCAAAATGCTAATGAATGTAAATGTAGAAACGCCCCCTGTTTTAGACTGGGAACAGACTAAGACAGAGGACGTTTGAGGCAGAAAAGCCGTTATAAATTTTGTTACTATAGAATTTAATTCATTATTTCAGAATCTTCTTTACTGCACTATGGGTGCCGTCGGTATAAGTGGTAACAACCACGTTTACACCTTCAAAGGGTTCAGTGCCAGTTTGGCCAGCCATATTTACATATTTAACGCTAGCTACACTCTTGCTCTCCTCTACTCCATCAATACCAGTGGGAGTGTCGGGACCGGCAAATACGAGCATTGCGGGGAACCAGTAATTGTCGTCAAGGAGCAATGCATCTTGAGTTTCCTCGCCCTGCTTGTCGTAGATGTGCATGTAGTACTTCTGCGAGCCATAGCCTGTGAATGTAACTACAACGATGTTGCCGGTGTTGGGGTCAAGGTCACACACGTTGCCATACATTGTCTCGCCCTGGGGCAGAGTGATGAATTCCTGGGTGAACTCTCCGCTCTTGAGGTCATACTTGCTGATGAAGTTACCGCCGTCGGCAGGAGCATAGTAGAGCACCTCGTTCTCTTCATCTACTGCAGGAGCAGTCTTCTTCCAGGCAAAAGACGAATTCTGGCATGACATGGGAACTGCAGTTGTTGTCTCGGGCTCAAATGTAGTTGCATCGAGCTTGATGAACTGCTCAGTGTTAGTGGGCTTGGGTGTTCCCCATGTGCAGTTATTAACTGCCACATACAGGTCATCATTGACCTTAAACAGCGCGCAAGCGCTTGCAGATACATCTACAGTCTTATCAAGAGCATCGGTAGTGGTGTCAATCACATACACGCCCTTGCCCTGTGCGCACACGACGAGCTTGTCGCCCATGAGTTCCATCAGGCCGGGTTCCTTCACGCTTGTGCCCTCGATGGGACCAGTTACCTCCTGTGTTGTGGGGTTGTAGACATAGACGCCCTTAGTTGTACCCACATACACCTTGCTGTCGTTGAGGGGGAAGCAGGCGCGAGTGTCACCGCTGCCGCTGAACGTTGCGATAGAATGCTTGAGCTCGAGAGTCTTTAGGTCGGCAACATCAAAGCGTCCACCAGTCTCGCCATAGTTCTGCTTTGAGCAGAAGTAGATGTTATTAGCATCCTTAGCGGCAAACT
>JAKSLZ010000131.1 GCA_024400935.1 Muribaculaceae bacterium
ACGCTACTCAAGCTTACATCAGCCGCGACCTCAAGGCAAGCAAGTACACCGAGTACACAGTCTTAGGCACTGGCTGGGGCATCAGCGACAGACTCAGTGCTGTGGCCTATGGACCCTTTGCCACCTACGTGACATCAAAGATGTATAGTGGTGTTGCAGCAACACCTAACAACAATTTAATTGGCGTTAGATTTAATGAGGCAACACGCCTCACCACCATCAAGGAGCGCGCGTTTGCCGATTGTGACAAACTCGAAAAGGTGGACTTCAGCAACACGTCGCTCAAGACCATCGAGAAAGAAGGCTTCTATGACTGCGACAAACTTGCCAATGTTGTCTTTGGTACAACAGTTGAAAGCATAGGCCAGAGTGCATTTGACGACTGTGGCCTTGTCAATGTCATCTTGCCCGGCTCGCTCAAGCATCTTGGTTATAAGGCATTCTATGATTGCGATGAGATGACAAGCCTTTCTTTAATGCCTGGTGAGGGTGAAGTATCATGCGGCTGGGAGGTTGATGGCGATAACGAGACTCGCACTTTCGACTCATGCGGTAGCCTCAAGAAACTTTACCTGAATCGCACCCTTAATTACGAGGCAACCACAGAGAACGCGTCACCTTTCTATGACAGCTACTTTGAAGACATCGTTATCGACAACAATGTGACCCGCTTGGGCGAGTATATGTTCAAGCACAGCAACAAGCTCAAGTCGCTGAGCATAGGAACCGGTATCACAGGTATACCCAGCACTTGCTTTGACGAGAGCACCGAGGTTACAAATCTCAACATCACCGATACAGAGACTCCCATCACTCTGGGTAACTCTATCAGGGATTTCAAGGTACAGACACTGTATATTGGCCGTCCTGTAACTGACGTGAGCCAGCTTCCCAAGTGGAAGGGCACACTTGAATGTGTCGAGTATGGTGACTACGTGAGCGTGATTAAAGCAAATTCTTATGACCGCAATAACAACATCAAAATCTTGAAACTGCCCGCAGGAATTACCGTTGAGCAAGGGGCATTCAAAAACTGCGGCATTGAGAATATTTATGTAGAAGGTGATGCTACATTCCAGAGTTACGCTTTCTGGGACGTTAACAATATCCAGGAAATCACAGTGCTGGGTAAGCTTACAGTTGAGCAAAATGCTATTTATCCCAGTGCAGACAATATCAAGCCCATCAAGATTCTGAACGTGTTCTTCAAGGAAGACCCCAAGGATGAATCACATCCCAATGCCTTCCCGCAGGCATTCCTGGACAACACAATGCTCAACAACCTCTATGACACTCCCTACCAGAAGGTAGACTTTACTTGCCTTCCATGGAGCGGATTCAAGAACCGCAACTCAATGATTGCCAATGACTATGCTCCAACAACCGAGGTTGTGGAAAACGGTAACTATGACCATGCATACATCCGCAATGAGCACAAGGCCGGCAATTTCTTCGGCATCAAAATGCCGTTTGATGTGAGCACCTATTACTTCGGTTCCGACGCCGAGATATATGAATATGGTGTCATGGGATTCCAAAAGGATGCTGACGACGAAGCGATGACCTTGACCACAAAGAACCAGTATAACATCGACAATGTTCAACACTTCTTTAAAAACCAGGTCTATCTCATCAGGTCAAAACACGATGACAACCTCGTCAAGGGTACTTTTAACCAGTTTAACACCAAGCAGGTCGAGGTTTATTTCCAACCTGCAATGTACGCCGACCTGGGACCGACCCTCTACCATGTCAGCGGCAAGGATGAGGTGATTAACCCCAGCATGGGCAACCTCTATGTCCTGGACAACGGCTACCTCAAGAAGGTGAATGGCGACTATAACCTGATGGCATTCTCGGTTGCCTTCAAGCCCGATGAGGATAAGAAACTCCACTTCATCGACAGCAAGACCGGTGAGAAACTCATTGAAGACGACAAAGACGTGACTACAAGAGAAGACCTCATGGGATATGTTACATTCTACAGCGAGGAGAATAGTTACGTCGTTGACGAGACTGCCGAGGTTTATACCGTCAGCCCTACTAGCGATGGACTTGCGTTCAATATTGTCAAAGACAATGTCGTGAGCCAGGGCCAGGGTGTTGTTATCAAGTATCAGCGTGGCGAGACTTTCAACATGCAGATTGTGACCAATCCCAGCACCGACACCGAGGCTTATCAGGCTAACGTGCTCAAGGGCGTGGAGGTGGATACTCCCGTGAGCGAGCTGGGTGATATCTATGTTCTGGGCAAGGCCGAGCTGGCTGTAGGTTTCTATCCCTACTCAAGCAGCGAAGCTCCCGGAGCAAGCGCCGTGCTTCCTGCTAACCGTGCTTACATCGATCCCATGGACGTTGCTCCCGATGCTCTGCCCTACGTGATTGACTATGATGTTCCCACAAGCATCAACGGCATCAACGTGGATGGCAAGAACGGTCCCGTCTACGACCTGAGCGGTCGCCGCGTGTTCAACCCCGAGAAGGGCAACATCTACATCAAGAATGGTCAAAAATATATTCAAAAGTAAAACTGGATGACTATGAAAAAGATATTTTTAGCAATAATATGCTTCACCCTGTGGACAAGCCATGCGATGGCTGCAACCACCACCGAAGAGCAACTGGAGAAACTCACCCGTGAGTTCCTTGCCCACTACAATGGCGAACTGCCTCCTGGCACCAGTGTGAGCGCTGATAGCACCGAGATCAACATCAATACAATGGAGTTTCTTGCCGACCCCGTGGCTAAGCGATACTTTGAGCAGATGGGCAAGGTCCTCATGGCCGAGAAGGCTGCCGACACCCAGATGAAGGTTGAAGTTAATGACCTTAAACTGGAAGAGGTGCCAGCGACTACACAAGCGGCAATGAAGATGAAAAAGGGAACAAAGCGCAAGTCTGTCGCAATTCCTCAAATCACATTCTGTCTTTCGGTACCCTATACCTATATGAGCATTGACGGTGAGAACAACCCTATACGTCTGTCAAGCATTATGTACCGTCCCAGCCCTTTCCAGTTCAACTTGAATGCTAAATTGGGTGTTGGAAATATTATATGGGGACTCGGTTTTGCGATAATTGACTTAATAAAGGGCGCATGGAACGCCGCCTTTGGCTATACATTTGACTACGGCGTGCTGGGATGCCACCCCACAGTGACCACATCTGTCGAGGCTCCCACAGGCAAGAGTCCCCTTGACGGAGATATCAAGATGTTCTGCTCTGACTATGCTCTGGTTGTATGCCCCGACTATTGCGGCTATGGCCTCTCGGAGTACAGACAGCACCCCTATCTGGTGCAAGGTGTAACTGCACGCAACGTTGTCGACGCCTACATTGCTGCACTTGACCTCGTCAATGACAAGAACATTTCGGGCGCAAGCGGCAGCTGGTCATTTGCAAGCGATTACTACACCGACCTTATGGGGTACTCTCAGGGCGGCAGTGTGGCATTGTCAACACTTCGTTACCTCGAGAGCGGACAAGTGAGTGACGCCGACCTCAAGCGCATCAACTTGCGCAATGTCTATTGTGGCGATGGCCCCTACTCGCCCAAGGCAACTGTCAAGCAGTATATAGACTGGTCAAACATGGACGATGAGAAATACAACAAAATGGCATACCCCTGTGTGCTTCCTCTCATCGTGCAGGCTGCTAAGCAGGCCTACGACAACGACTGCATGCACACGGTGAAGTTGGATTCATATTTCACTCCCGAGTTTCTGGCTACCGGCATTGTTGACATGCTCGACACTAAACGCGTTTCCACATCACAGCTTAACGACGTGACAACTTTAGCTGGAACAGTCAAGGTTGCACAAATCATGAGTGACAATTTTGTCAAGCAGGAAGAAGTATTAGATACGATACTTAACCAAAAGCGCATGATGAATGTGTTTAACACTGAGTCTAACGAGTATAAGTGCCTCATGCGAGCAATGGAGTACAACGACCTCACCAAGGGTTGGACTCCTCACCACCCGTTGCTGTTCATGCATCTGGACGGTGACCTCGTGGTGCCTTATTGCAACATGCAGGAGGTGGAGAAAAACCTGCCTCGTGACCCCAGCAAGAAAATGGTGTTCACTACCCCCTATGAGGTTAAGGACAAAATGACGTTGATATGGGAACTCATTGCCGATAAAGTCAAAGATGTGTTTGATAATCCCGACCATAGC
>JAKSLZ010000132.1 GCA_024400935.1 Muribaculaceae bacterium
TTATTCAAATAGCAACAATACCATTACAATGGAAAAGGTTGTAAGAGTACCTGCCAACACTGGAGTTATTCTTGCAAATCTCGCACCGGGCGCGATTTACAAAATTCCGCGAGCACTTTCGGCTAGTGGAGCTTCGGTTCTCAAAGCTTCGTCAACCAGCGACGTTAATGTAAACGCTCTTACAGGGGGATATTACTGGGACTGCGAGGCCAAGAAATTCTGCCGTCCTTCAAACACTTCTCGCCCGTACTACACAGGCTCGGGTCGTTCTTACCTCAACTTTAGCAGCAGTCGCAACTTCAACGAGTATTACACCAGCCTGTGGCCCAACACACCCGACTTCAAGAAGGGTGATGTGAACGGTGACGGCGAGGTGGACGTTACCGATGCCAATATCCTCACCAACATCATCCTGGGCAAGGACAGCGCAGGCAACTATGGCGGCCGTGCCGATGTCGACGGCAACGGTTCGGTTGATGTGAGCGACGCCAACATGGTGACCAACATCATCCTGGGCAAGTGATAAGGATAAAAGTTTAATCGTTTAAGGGGCTTGATGTCTCGATAATTCGAGGGAATAAAATAATATAGCAATATGAAGAAATTATTTTTACTTGCAGCTATGCTGGTAGCAACCCAGTTTGCTTGGGCTGCCGATCCCATGTTTTTCTGTGGACAAACATATTATGAATCACAGGAAATCAAGAGTGAATACATCAAGAGCGGTACAGTCTATCTTGATATTGAGAACCATACGTTTACCGTTACAAATGCCGTGATTGATTGTGACGCAGACCGTGATGTGTTCACAGGACCAAGTGAGTATCTTGTAAATCATCCACTCGATGAATCATTCACGATTAAATTTGTAGGAAATAATACGATTAAGGCAAAGAGGAGATTTGTAAGGTCTTATGGTGGAGTAACTATAACAGGTAACAGCCTTGCCGATAATGTGACATTCAATGGCGAAAGTTTTATTTTTGAAGCGGCAAAAGCAATCTTTGTCAAGGATATTACATTAACGGCAACTACCTCAAGAGAAGAAGGTACAACTCCCAACTATGTCAACAACCGAAACAGAAACATCCTGTCAACCGAAAATTGCTCCCTGTCGTTGACATCTGCCCGCTTGGTGACTACCTATATGAGCGGTATCACTTGCAACGGCACTTATCTCCAAAACCCTGCCGTGATGAGTTTCAACAGCACCGGTAATCTGATGAACGGATCCACTTATGCCCGTAATCTTGAGATACGCCCCATCACTAATGCCAATCAGCCCATCCAGTTTGAAAATCAGGTTACTAAGTCGCAGTGCGTGAACAACTGGGACACTAATGGTGATGGCGAGCTCAGTTATGCCGAGGCGGCTGCCGTGACCTCGCTGGGAAATGTGTTCAAGAATAGCCAATATGTATTAGACTTCTACGAGTTGCAGTATTTCACTGGCCTTACCGAGATAGGAGAGTCGGCATTTGAGGGCAGTTCTATCAGACATGTAACAATTCCCGCTAATGTTACAAATATTGCACGCTCGGCATTTCGCAATACCACCAAGCTTATCACTGTCCTGATTCCATACCCCAGCAAGCTCCGCACAATAGGCATGTTTGCCTTCGAAGGGTCGTCAATCAAGACCTTAGGAGCACCACTCGAAGTTGTTACAATAGACTCTTATGCATTTAAGAATTGCACCCAACTTAAGGAAATAACCTTTGGCAGCGACAAACTCAAAACCATAGGTTCAGAGGCATTTATGGGGTGTACCAACCTTGGAAGCGGCATTTTCATCAACTTCCCTCGCACACTATCTACAGTGGGTGCTAGAGCCTTTAAAGATTGTACTAACTTGAGTTCGGCTATTGAATTTGGCTACGTTGACCAAGGCGTCAGCATTGGTGCCGAGGCATTCTCGGGAAGCAAAGTAGGCCCAATATACATCAACACGCAAAGTACTTTGAATCTCAAACTCGACGACAATGCCTTGACAGGGTCTCGTGGTGACCTTAAGTGCTACCTCAGCAATTGCACTTACCCCATTGTGCGTGACCATGCCGCTACAGCATGGACTGCGCAGAATGCCGCAAAGCTCGAGGTATTTGCACAACTGAGTAAAGACTCCTACTTTTGCCCCTTCTATCTTGATGAGGATGTAAAGTTCGAGTCCACCAATGTCAGAGCATATATCGTCACAAAATATGAACAAGAGGGCGATAGGCTCAACCTCTATTATGTAAAACTGGAGGATGGCATCATCCCAGCAAACACGCCCGTGATGTTTAGCACATCAATCTCAGGCGGACGCATTGACATTGAGCGACTGCCCGCAGGCAGTGCACAGCCCGTTAAGGTTAAAAATTTCCTGACAGGAACTTTGAAAGAAACATATCTGTCTAGCGTCAGCGGAAAGACCTTCTACAAGTATGTGGAGGCTCCTGACCGAGAATTTGCTCCATTGTCGAGCAACTACCGTGCAAATCGTGTAAATCCCGGTACTTGTTACCTTGAGATTCCCGAGGTGATACCCGGTACTGTTACATTCGCAAGGATGGTTGCAACTGACCCCACTGGCGGCCAACCGCTGGCAGGTAATGGCGATGTGAACGGTGACGGCGTGGTGGACGTTACTGATGCCAATATCCTCACCAACATCATCCTGGGCAAGGACAGCGCCGGCAACTATGGCGGCCGTGCCGATGTCGACGGCAGCGGTTCGGTTGATGTGAGCGACGCCAACATGGTGACCAACATCATCCTGGGCAAGTGATTTCTTGAAAAGGGTTATATAGGCTATATAAGCTATCTAGGCTTTATAGGCCATCTAGGCTATAATGGCTATTCAGGCTATGCTCCAATGGGGACACGTCCCTGTTGGGGCATTTTTGGTTGAGACGCTCCAAAATGCCCTAATGGGGACTGTCCCTATTAGGGCATTTTGGGGGAAAATACGGGATCTGCGCGGGGATTGTGCAAAAAAGGCGTGTCGGTGAATAGTTGCTGTTTTGAATGCTTATTCTAAAAATGTGTAGTTAAACATTAAAAATTGTTTAGCAACGGAATTTGGTTGCAAAATTTCTTTCTCATTAGAAATGTTTATAGTATTTTTGTACTGTGTTATGCTATGCCGTGCTGTGTAGCACCGTGTGGCATAACTCGCAGAACTATTAACAAAACAATAAAACTACATATGGCTAAATCGATTACAAAGTTTGTTGCTGTTGCCGCTATCGCCTTGGCTGGCAATATGGGCATGAATGCCCAGGACGTGACTGCCGAGATGAAGGCAGGCGTTCAGCAGGTGGTTGAGAAATGCATGCCCGAGAATATGATGATAGGCAGGCTTAATGTCAAGGACGTGAGGCTCAACCAGGACACTGTGTTTGTTGACCTGAGTGAGAATTTTGGCGACATTCCCTTCACCGTTGAGACAATAGGTAAACTCAAGGCCGACGTGAAGACCGCCATGGGTGCCCCCTTCTACAACTACAACGTGGAGATACTGATTGACGGAGCCGACATCGACAACTATTTCACCAACTATGAGACTGCCTACAAGCGCAGCCACTCCCCGTTTATCACAGCAGTAGACCCCGCGAGCCATTATAAGAAAGCCCTCGACGGCAATATCATCGCCCTGTGGCCCAGCCACGGCTGGTACTTCGAGCCCAAGCTCAACCGCTGGGAGTGGCAGCGTGCCCGCATGTTCCAGACTGTAGAGGACATGTACACCCACAGTTACGTGCTTCCCTTCCTCATGCGCATGCTTGAGAACGCTGGAGCCTACGTGTGGGATGCCCGCGAGCGCGACACCCACAACTTCGGCGCTGTAGTCGATAACGACGGCGGCGAGGCTC
>JAKSLZ010000133.1 GCA_024400935.1 Muribaculaceae bacterium
AACCGCCCCCTAGGAGAGGACTGCGACAATTAAGTCGCGGTCCTCTTGTTTTTTACCCCCCTCCCCTCGCCAATGGGGAGAGAGGACGCAACACCCCGCGCTGACGCACGGGGCACAGGGGCTATTTTTAATATAAGCGGTGGAGCTTGGTTTTGAGGCCAGCTTCACCGCTTTTGTTTTGTGGGTTGATGCGCTTGATAGTTTTATGTGAGATAGTCGCGCAGAAGGCTTGTACGGGGCACTTCGTGGCCGTCTATCGAGTAGAACATCTTGAGGAATGTGAGCATTCGGTGTGCTTCGCTGTGCTCGGGCATGTTGGGCGGTACTTGCTCGAGGATGGGAAGCGCGTAGTTTTTCATCACTGCGAGCTCGCAGATGATGCTACTGTTGAAGATTGCGTCGGCATTTTCCTGGAAGGGGAAAATCCACTTTTCTTCGCCTTTGCGCACGCTGGGCCAGCGCTCGATGGTGTCTTTGGCACTGAAGCCGCGGCTCTTGTTGTCGCGCATGATGCGACGCAGCAGGCGGCAGTCGCTTGTTGAGATCCAGTTGTGGTCATCGATGTTGAGCGTGGTGAGGACTGAGATGTAGATGCGGAACTTTTGCTCCTCGGGGATGAACTTTGTGAGCTCAGGGTTGAGGCAGTGTAGTCCTTCGAGCAAGACGATGTCGTCGGGTTCAAGGCGCATGGTGTCTCCGCGGTACTCTCGGCATCCTGTCTCGAAGTTGAATGTGGGCATGTTGACTTCTTTGCCCGCTAGCAGGTCGGCCATGTCGCGGTTGAAGAGGTCGAGGTCCACGGCCTTGATGTTCTCGAAGTCCCACTCGCCGTTTTCGTCGAGCGGTGTGTCCACGCGGTTGACCACGTAGTTGTCGAGTGAAATCATCTTGGGGCAAAGGAACTTGGTCTTGAGGTGTGTTGCCAGACGTCGTGTTGTGGTTGTTTTGCCGCTAGCCGATGGGCCTGCAATGAGAACCATGCGTGCGCCGCCGCGCTTGAAGCGCAGGGCTATCTCGTTAGCGATGTTACTGAGCATCTGTGAGTGCAGGGTCTCGGCCACGTCGATGATTTGTGTACTCTGTTTGTTGAGCACGGCCACGTTGAGCTCGCTCACGTCGCTCACGTTGTTGATTGCGTTATATTTTTTACCTTCAAGGAATGACTTGTAGATTTTCTCGTGCTTGCCGGCCTTAGCGGGAACCGAGGGGTTGTCGGGGTCGGGTCCGAGAAGCAGCATGCCGTCTTTGTAGGGCACGAGGTCAAATGTTGAGATGTGTCCTGTAGACGGAGCCAGCGGTCCATGGAAACTGTCAATGATGTTGCCCAACTCGTAGTATACGGTGTAGAGTGCTGTAGAGTTGGCCAGGAGTCGCACTTTGTCGTTGAGTCCCTGCTTGCGGAAGAGTTCGATGAGTTCCTTGGTGGGACGCTCGCGGCGTATGAAGGGGGTGTCCTCGGCAACGATTTCTTTCATGCGTGACTTGATGGCCTTGACTGTGGCGCCTTCTACAGCGGCGTGGTTGTGCTTGAATGTGCAGAAGTAGCCCTTGCCAATGGAGTGCTGCACGATGAGTCGCATGCCGGGGAAGATGTCGTTGATGGCCTTGTACAGGATCATGCACAGCGAACGGGTGTAAGTGCGTCGTCCGGGAGTGCTGTTGCGGTCGAGGAATTCAACTTGCTTGGGTCCATAAAGGGGATATGTGATGTGTTTGTCGCGATTGTTTACCAGGACGCTGATGGGTGCAAACCCAATCTTGTCCTTGATGCGTTCGTACACATGTTGCAGTGTTTCACCGCCTTCAACATCCACATATTCGCCTGTATTAGTGCAAAATATTTTCAGATCGTTGTCCATGAAATGATATAGTTTGTATTAAAACATTTATAAATTAGTGGGTAGTCTATAAAATAGATTTGTAAAGTTACGCATTATTTTTGGAATAAGTTGCTTAAAGCCGGAAAAAATGTTACTTTTGTGGTAGATTAAAAATTAATACACTATGAAGAAATTTTTGCTTACAGTAGCCGCAACAGCCGGCATCATGACGCCTGCGATGGCCGTTGACCGTATCACTCACAATCCTGACGTTACAAATACCGACATCATCATGCATGTGTGGAGTTGGAATTTCCCCACCATCACAAAGAACATGAAGCAGATCGCCGATGCCGGATATACCATCATCCAAACGTCGCCCGTGCAGAATTGTTTCTGCCCTGAGGGTACCAGCGACCGCATATGGGGCCAGCGTGCCGACAACGGCAACTATGAGGGCTGGTGGTTCTATTACCAGCCGCTCGACTGGAAGATAGGCAACCACGTTGTGGGCAACAAGGAACAGATGCAGGAGATGCTCGACGAGGCCAAGAAATATGGCCTGCGCGTCATCGTGGACGTGCTGCCCAACCACACCTCGTTCTCTACCGACTCGGTGAGCGAGGACTACTACAAGGCTGTGGGCGGCCGCAAGAAGATGTTCCACACTAACGGTCTCACTCCCACCCACGACTATACTGACCGTGCCGAGTGCACGCTGCAGGGCTGCGGCGGCCTGCCCGACGTCAATACCGAGAACCCCAAGATGCAGGCTTACTACATGAACTTTGTCAACGAGCTGCTGGCAATGGGTGTGCGCGGTTTCCGCTATGATACAGCCAAGCACATAGGTGTGCACAGTGATCCCACCGACAAGAAGGCTGGCGTTAAGGTCAACGACTTCTGGGACGTAGCCACCGGCCGTAAGGCTGCTCGCGGCGTGAAGTTGGCGCTGCCCATGGATAGCCTCTTTGTGTATGGCGAGGTTCTGCAGGACCGTGGTGTGCCCGAGAAGGAATATGCTGACTACTTCGGCATGACGGCTTCGGGCTATGGCTGGCACCTGCGCAAAGCGCTCGAGGACCACAGTGCCAAGAACTGTGACCTGCTGAGCTGGCACCACAGTGTTGCTCCCGAATACCTCACCACATGGGTTGAGAGCCACGACACCTATTGTAATGACAATGAGAGCGCTAAAATCAGCGACGAGATGATACGCTGCGGCTGGGTGTTCCTCACCGCACGCCAGAACGGCATACCCCTGTTCTACAGCCGTCCCGCAGGCTCTACCCGTCAGAACTTCTGGGGTAATAACAAGCTGGGCGCTGCCGGTAACGACGAGTACTTCCATCCCGAGGTGGTAGCCGTTAACAAGTTCCGCAAGGCAATGGACGGCCAGCTTGAGGACCTGCAGATGAACGCCGGCAAGGACGTGCTGCTCGTGAACCGCGGCAACAAGGGTGCTGCCGTTGTCAACCTGGCAACCACAGCCCGCGCGCTCGACCTCAAGACTTCGCTCCCCGACGGCGAGTACTTTGACGCAGTCTACAGCCAGCCCTTCGTGGTAGAGAACGGTCGCCTCAAGGGTGCGCTCAAGGGCGAGACCACTTATATCCTTTATAGTAAGTAAGGGGTTAACGGGTTAACAGGTTAATGGGTTAAAAGGTTAATGGGTTAACAGGTTAGTTTTTTAGCTGTTTGCTAGTTTTTGTTTAAACAATTGTTTATGAAATATTTAAAGGTAATTGTTGTCACCATAATAATGGTTGCGGCAATGAGTGCACAAGCTCAAAAATCCTGGTTCTGCGGACAACCGTTGTATGGCAGCGGCTATGTGACAAGTCCTTACATTACGAGCGGAACTGTGTATTATGACCACACAACGCTTACTTACACGCTCGACAATGCGGTTGTGTCTAACCCCGTCAGCCAATCAA
>JAKSLZ010000134.1 GCA_024400935.1 Muribaculaceae bacterium
TTGGGGACTTGCACCCGTTAGAATACGTTCGTGCTGGGCGAACCAAAAAAAACGCCGCCGGCACTCAAAATCGTCCACCCGAGGGAGACAAATCCCTCGTGAACGACTTTGAGGCGGCGACGTTTCTTCACACCGTAGCTAACACTTTGTCACGCTGACGTCTAAAGGCGGTAAACGTACCGTAGACGTCGGCCATGGCCTGGACTGCGTTTTGGGTCTGGGTCTGATACATATTGGCCGAGTTGACGCCTCCGGGTGCCTTGCCCTGCAGCGCCCCGCTCACACCCGACACTTCCTCGAGCAGCTGCATCTGCAGCTTCACCATGTCATAGGCGCCCACGTCGGTAGCATTGGCCGATATCTGCTCAGGCTTGGCATTGCCCATGTGGGGCGAATAAGGCAGGATGCCGCCCGTTGAGCTCCACACCCTGCGCACGTCGCGCCACGTGAAGCCGTCGGGAAGGGCCGTCTCGGGATAGAGCAGCACCCCCTTGGCACACGAGGCCATGATTTGGTCGAGCATCGTTACCATGCGGTTGACATGCTTTTGCTGGTCGATCACCCCCTCCACAAAGGAGTGCACCTCACCGTCGGTGAGCGGATAAAACCTCATCACATAGGGGTGACGCTTGTGGCCATAGGGCGAGTCCCACTCGGCCAGCAGGTCACCCATGGGCGAGAACCAGCGACAATGCCACGTAGTGATGATGTCCCACGACACGGTCACGTCAGGATTGTCCTTGTAGCGGCGGGCCGCCCCAGGGGCTTCAACGGCAAGTTCTCCCGTGCGGCGGTTGTGGCACAGCGACACCTCACGGCTCTCGAGCGTCCACACCTCTATGGCGCGGCACTTGCCGGCATCAGCACTGTGCCAGAAATCAGTGCCCGCCAGCGAGTCGGCTCCCAGCGACTGGGCGAATGCTCGGGTGCGCTCCTGGGCATTCTCGGTGTAGAGGCGGCGCACCCACTGTGCCTTGCGGCGCGACCCACACGCCACATGCTGCAGCAGGCGGGCAATGCTCAGGTCGTGCACCTGCCCCACTATCTCGCAGTCCCATGTGCGCACATCATTCACCGCATTGACAAAGAAACGGTTAGGACTCACATTGCTCACCATGACACGTGGGCCCTGAGGCACACGGGGCACATCCACGCGCTGCACACAACAGCCCGAGATGAGAAATTCCTCCAGGGCACGGCTGTCGAGCTCGTCAAGCTCATTGTCCACCGCAAGCTGGCTGCCGGGGGCGTCCTGCCCCACCTTGCCGTCTATCTCCTGGGCTCGGTAACGCCCCACCACGGCACGCACGAGCGACCCTATGAGGTTGTTTGTAACCGGCGACGCACCGTTGCGGCTGTAGCGCTGCCAGTCAGTGAGTTTGTTACCCTGCTCATCCACGGTGATGTCACTCCACTGCTCACCATAGGCAAAGCACTTGTTGCGACGGCGCGACTGCCGCAGCTGTGCACACGCCATCCACGCATTGTAAGCGGCATGCAACACCGCCACGTCTTGATTTTGTTCCATAAGCTTTTTGTTTTTTAACATCATTAATCAGGGCACAAAATTAAGCCCCGTCACACCGCGTCGCATCCATCAACCGGGCAAATGCCAGGCACTGCACACACACCCTTTTATGCTCAAAAGAAAAAGAAAAAGACAAAGAAAAAACAAAGTTTTTTTAGTTTTTTGTGTGGAGATTAGAATTAAAATAGTTATTTTTGTAGTTCAATTTTGACACCGCATAATCTACCCAACATGAAAATATTTACTAACGACGCAATTAGAGGCATTTTTGAGCAGTCTATCCAGAGCGAAGGCATCACTGAACTCGACATGATAGAGCGCGCGGCTAATGCTGTGACCTATGAAATCATGACCCGATGGCGCTCTAGCAAGCGCATCGTCGTGTTTGCCGGCCCCGGCGACAATGGCGCCGACGCACTGGCCGTGGCACGCATGCTCTTTGAACAAGGCTACAACCCCGAGGTGTTCTTGCTCAACGTGAGGTCATCGCACCTCTCAAAGTGCTGCACTGAGAACCGCGACAAGATATATGAGCTCGAGGGCATCCAGTTCACCGAGGTGACCGGCACCTTCTCGGCTCCCGAACTCGGCAGGGACGACGTGGTCATCGACGGACTCTTCGGCTCAGGACTGCGCACACCGCTCAGGGGCGGCTACACATCACTGGTACAGTATATCAACGACAGCAACGCACACGTTGTCTCTATCGACGTGCCCTCTGGACTGTTTGGTGAGCAAAATGCCACCGTCGACCGCCGCAACATCGTCAAGGCCAACCTCACGCTCACCTACAACTTCAAGCGTCTCGCGTTTTTCTTTGCCGAGAACGCTCAGTTCATAGGCAACGTCAAGGTGCTCGACCTGGGCCTCAACCAGGAAATCATCGACTCTACTCCCACCGACTACTACCTCATCGACCAGGAGAATGCCAGCCGCATGGTGAGCGAGCGCAACCCGTTCAGCAACAAATATGACCACGGCTCAATACTGCTGGTGGCCGGCAGCTACGGCATGATGGGATCGGCCATCCTTGCCGCACGCGCCGCCATGAGGTCAGGTGCAGGTCTCGTCACCGTGCATGCTCCGCGCCAGGGCTACCTGCCCATGCAGACTGCCGTGCCCGAGGCGCTCTTTGAGCCCGACAGCGACGACTATGTGACCACCAGGATAGAAGAAAACCACGCCTATAGCGTGGTGGCAATAGGCCCCGGCATCACCACATCGCCCGAGACACTCGATGCACTCGACACCTATCTCAAGCGATGCAAGCACCCGTGCCTGCTCGATGCCGATGCCCTCAACTGCATCTACGAGCGTCAGCTGCTGTTGCGCAGCATCCCCAAGCACTCGGTCATCACACCTCATGCCAACGAGTTTGACCGTCTCTTCGGCAAGCACAACAGCACCGAAGAGCGTTTCCTCAAAGCCCTCAACGAGGCTCGCCTCTACGACATCACCATCGTACTCAAGGGACACTACACCATGACCATACGCTCTAACGGCAAGGTGTATATCAACACCAGCGGTAACTCTGGCATGGCCACTGCCGGAAGCGGAGACGTGCTCACAGGCATCATCGCATCCTTCATTGGCCAGGGCTACAAACCTGACACCGCAGTGGTGCTGGCTGTGTACATCCACGGGCTGGCGGGCGACATCGCGGCACAAGAGCATGGCGAGTATGGCGTCATCGCCAGCGACATCGTCAACAACCTGGGACGAGCCATCAAGTTGGCCAAGAACAACCCCATCACCTGACGCAACCACATTTCACCTTATTATATAGGCAACAATAGCGCCCGGCAAATCACCACTTGCCGGGCGCTATCGCTACCCGAATCATTTCACCCACGTGCCCAGTCGAAAAATGCAGGGAGGGGAAGAGAATGAGGGTGTCGCAAAATGCCTAAAGCAACGTTTTGCCCGGTCACGGGCAATGATGTAGGGACGACACCCCCGTGTCGTCCGTATGCTCGGAACGAGCATGATTTGAAGCAAGTTGCTGTGCTACAGCGCCCTGCGGTTACCACAAACGACACAGGGGTGTCGTCCCTGCGTTCGCTACGCTTGTATTTTCCTGATTTCGGTTGACTGTCAGCGGACGTTATCCCTGGCAAAAGTTG
>JAKSLZ010000135.1 GCA_024400935.1 Muribaculaceae bacterium
GTGGACGACGTGAACTATGCCGTTAACAACACCAACCACACCGCCACTGTTGTGGGGTTGAGTGACGCGGGCAAAAAGAAGTCAGAAATGGGAAGACTGAAAATAGACGGCGAGATCAAAGTTGGAGAAACCATGTATTATGTCACCAAAATCGCCGACCAGGCTTTTTATGGAATGACGACAAAGGTCGATTCGGTGGTCATCGGATACGGCATCGAGACCATCGGCAGCAAAGCCTTTTTTGGTGTTTCTCGGGTTAAGACCATCAAAATCCCCAGCTCGGTCACCTCTATCGGGTCACAAGCCATCGTACCCACCTCGTGTATAGTAAAATTTGCCGGCGACACTCCGCCCAAGTTTGAGGCAAATGCAATCGCCGAGTTAACGCCCGGCACCATTCGCATCGTGGTACCCAAGTATAATAGCGGCACCCTGGATGTCTACAAAAATGCACTTAAGACCAGTAATATCAATATCTTTAATGCGCCTGTTGCAGGCGTCACCTACGACTACGAATTCGGCAGTGAAAGTTATTGCTTCAGGTACCTGGGACGAGATGGCGACATTTACAGGGCATCGCTGTGCTACGTAAGCCCCGATTTGAGACATCTTACTCCGTTAGACTACCTGACTCCTATCACCTACAAATACAAGGTTGTGGAAATAGGTACCAACGCTTGTACTGACTCCAAGTATTTAAAAGAGGTTGATTTAACTAAACTATCAGCCTTTGAGACCATTAGGGAAAGGGCATTTGAAAATTGTCCAATTATGACTGACGACTTGAAACTCGGCAACACCATCAAGACAATCGAAGATTTTGCGTTTCATAATATGCCAAACCTCATCCAGGTCAACATTCCCGCAAGTGTAACAAAGATTGGCGTCGGCGCATTTTATGGCCCTTATTTCAATCGATACATTGTTGACGACAACAACCGCTCGTTCTACGGCCGTGACGGCATTCTGTATAGCTACGATCTCACTACCTTACTCAGCTACCCTGCGGCAAGAAGCGGTGCCGACCTCTATGAGAACCAATTGATCACGTGGACATTTAACTTGAAAGCCATCGCGCCCTACGCATTCTACCGTTGCAACAATCTGGAGAGCATCAGTTTCCCCTACGGCGTGAAGACAATACCGGCTAACTGCATACATTCCTGCATAAACCTCAAGTCATGCAAGGTACCCTCGTCGGTAACTAGCTTCTCGTTTCCTATCTATAACTGCACCAGCTTCGAGACACTGTACCTCAACCTGAAGACGCCACCCTCATTCCCCACGGGCATCAAAGGACTGACACCGCTCAAGAATCTGCTCGTGCCTCGGGAGAGCGTCTCGCTTTACAAGAACGCTACAGGCTGGAAGACTTACCAGTCATGCACAAGCGGCGCTTACGACATCAAGATTTTTGACTTCGGCAATGAGCCCGGTTACTATACAGTCACCAGCTCGGCTAAGCAGACCGTTCACGGCGAGAAATATGACGGCCGTGCAATGCTCGTGGCCCATGCACCAAACACCACTGCCGGACTGACTCTCACAATCCCCAAAGAAGCGAAAACAGCGCACAGCACCTACAACTTTGCAGTCACTAATATTGGTCCGGAAGTCTTCGCCACCAGCCAGCCTAAAGGTTTCACCCTGGCACTGGGCGAGAACATCGACAGCATCAGCGACCAGGCATTCAAGGATTGCAGCACCCTCGTGCAGTTCAATCTCAATGCTAACCTCAAGTATGTGGGCAAACAAGCCTTCAGCAATTGCGGCATTGCCAACAGCCTGATGTTCTACTATGGCATTGAGTACATAGGCGAGGAGGCGTTCAAGAGTAACCTCATACAGTCAATCTTCATCCCAGCAACCATAAAAACACTGGGCAAGACTGCATTTGACGGCCTCACCAAGCTCAAGTATCTGTCGATAAACAGCAAGGAACTGTACAAAGTTGAGCCCACACTGCTTAACGTGCCCACAACATGCAAGTTCTATGTACCCGTGGGCGTAGTGAACCAGTACAAGAACGCTACAGGCTGGAAGAAACTCAGGATAAGCGCCGGTGCATGCGACTTCACCTATAAAAATGCCGGCGTCCTCAACACACGCTATCACATGACAATCCTGAGCACCGATCCTACTTACTTAGACGGTGTTGTATATGACGGCAAGGTAAGCTATGTCTACAGCCCCGCCAACGATCCTGGTGTGCTCTCAACAACTGTATTTGACGGCGGACTGTATGCCGACTACAACCTGTACGGGCATAGCAAGAAATACCTCGTTACCGAGTATGGTGACAGCTGTCTCGCCGGCGCCACCGACATCGTGAGTCTGCCCATTGAGAAATCTAAGGGACTTGGCCGCATCGGTCGCGACGCCTTCAGGGGCACCAACATCACACACGTGACCCTGCCTAACCTCGCCGAGATAGACAGCGACGCTTTCAGCGATTGTCCAAATCTCGTTGAGGTGTTCATGCCCCAATATGTCAACACCTACCGCCCGCAATATATATGGGGAAAACGCTGGTTTGGCAACAACAAACCCGGTTTCGCATGCTACATCAAGTGGGACCAGATGGCAACACCGATGTCTTATGTCGAGAAGTGGCAACCTCTGGAAGGCGACAAATACTCTGGAAAATACCAAATCAACGGTTTCTTTATCGAGCAGTCAACCGATAGCGTGGTGACATTCTCGGTTGACCAACAAGTTGACTGGAATGAAACCGGCATCACCGCTTACTACCTGAGGGCACAGGAGGACAATACCCTCGAGGCCACCAAAATAAGATGCTCGCCCACAGGCATGGGCATGCTCATCAAGGACTTTAAAAGCGACTCCATCTATAAGCTGCGCCGTGCACCCGTGGCCGACATCAACTTAAGTGACCTCACCCCTAATATGGTACAAAGCACTAGGATCACAGATGGGTATTACTGGGACTACAGCAGCCTGTCGTTCAAGCTTTCACACAATAATTACATCCTGCCTCCCGGCAGAGCTTATTTAAAGCTTGATAAGGTTTCAGGCTCTCCCAGCGAAATATTCACTTCGCTCTATCCCAAGCCCGCACCTCTGTTTGAAACTGGCGACGTGAACGGTGACGGCAATGTCGATGTGAGCGATCTCAACATCATCATCAACATCGTGCTGGGCAACGACTCGGCCGAGAAGTATGACGGACGCGCCGAGGTAACCGGCGATGGTATAGTGGACGTGAGCGACATTAACGCGATGCTCAACACCATCCTTGGCAAGTAAAAGACAACAAATCAAACTAAAAATTATATTATGAAGAAATTTTTATCATTCTTTGCAATGGCAGCTATGGCAACAGCTGCCTGGGCCGACGGAACCATCACCCTGCCCAACGGCCTTAGAATCTATGTCGACGACACGTTCAAGACAGGCTACATCCTGTCGTCAGACGTTTCGGGCGACCTCGTGATTCCCGCGACCGTTACCGATAACGGCAAAGAGTACAAGATTACCGACATTGACAGCTATGCTTTCCGCAACCAGTCGGGCCTGA
>JAKSLZ010000136.1 GCA_024400935.1 Muribaculaceae bacterium
CATATAGCGTGGACCCAAGCCATAGGTCATTTTGGTAGCGTCTGTGTCAAAGAACCATGCCCCAGCGGATAAAAGATAGATAAGCGAACTCGACCAGTAGTTGCCCTTTTCTTCCATGAATACTATTTCGGCATTATAACGCCGGCCGCCGGCTGGCATAAAGATTGAATTGCCATTGATCATGCTTGTTATCAAGCGGCCCTTGACGCCATTCACTGTCGTCCACATGCTGGTGGTATATTCACTGTTGCACAGTTCGCTGAAATCCTGTTCAGTGGGCATGCGCCATTCCTTACCCCAGATAGCGGTGGCAGCATCGTCCTCGGGAAGAAGTTCGACGATGAGGTCAGGCTGCCCCCAACCAATATTAGTGCAATATTTTGTCATAGATGTTTCTGAACCTCGGCACCATTTGTAGTAATCCCATGTGAACCAGTGGTTCTCACTCTTGGCATAGCCTTTGATATCCCCCCAGGCGAAATACATGCCTATGTCCTCGGGTCTCTCAGCACCGATGTTGCATGTTGCCCACAGCACACCGCTAGGAAGCCCCAGGTCAACATACTCATGCCTGGTCCCGACTACAACTTTACAGGTAGCCTTCACGTCACTGCCGTCGGCGGCAGTGCAGGTGATGACTGCTTCACCGTCGGCAACCGCATACACTACATTGTTTGCCACACGTGCCACATTGGGATTGTCGACCGTCCAAGTGACTTTCTTGTTGCTGGCATTCTCGGGCAAGACGGTTGCAGTGAGTAGGCGCTCTTCGCCTTGCGACATGTGCAATTCCGATGACGACAGCGTGATGGAGGTGACAAGCTGTACGGGGCTGGAGGTAAACCTTATAGGCACATCAGTTCTGAATGGAGTCACAACCAGTATTCCGCCTTTCAGCGAAACGTCATTGAAAACGCCACAAGGTTTGCCTTGCTCATCAAAAAACAGGATGCAACGAAAACCGGGGATATACTTGAAGGTCTTTGCGTTGGGATAATCGGTAGTGCCATCGGCATTAAGAACAAACTTCTTAGCCGGAGTATCATACCATGTGCCTGCAACAATTGCATTATAGTTTTCACTTCCCATGCCGTCGATATGTGTCACCATCTGTCGGCCCAGGACTGTGCTTATGAGTTCGTTGATGTCGGCAACATCAAGATTGTAGTCGTCGTTCATGTCGCCCTTGATTGCCTGCGCGTTCACCTGTGCACACACACCAAACAGCAGAGCTAAGAGCAAGAATATTTTTTTCATATTATATATATTGTCTTATTGTTGTATTAAACTTACCTAATCGCTTTTTTATGCTGAAAGACGATAAATCCGTTAAGGCGTCACACGCACAGGACGAATGCATTGTCCGTAGAAACGTTCGTTGCCGTTCCACTCCATATATCCCGATGTGACATCCAGATAATATGCGGCGCTGTGAGCATACTGGAATAGCGTGCGCGTCCAGTAATAGCCGTGACTACTCTCGTTGATTAATTCTGTACCGTTGATATAGCCCGTGGCTGGCAAGATGATGTATTTGTTGTTGCTCTTGCTTGTTACCTTGCGACATTTCACTCCGTTCACTGTCACCCACTCGCTGGTGGTGTACTTGGGGTTGTAAAGGTCACAGATCTCCTGGTAGGTGGGCATGCGCCAGCCCGAGCCCCAGTTGACGGTGGCAGCATCGTCGCCGGCGGCCAGTTCGGTAATGTAGTCACATTTACCGTAATTGGGATTTCCACAGTATTTAGTCATAGTAGTGGAAGAACCGTTGCACAAGTCATAATTGGTCCAGCTGAACGTGTGGCCTTCGTACTTGGCGTAGCCCTTTTTCTCGCCCCAAGCGAAGTATTTGCCCGTAGCCTCTGGCTTGTCGGCACCTATGTTGCAGGTGGCCCACAGCACACCGCCGGGGAGCCCCAGGTCAACATACTCGTGCTTGACGTCAACCTCGACCTTGCAGGTTGCCTTCACACCGCTGTCATCGGTAGCCGAGCAGGTGATGATGGCTTCGCCGCTTGAAACGGCATACACCACATTGTTAACCAATCGTGCCACCTCGGGCTTGTCGACCGTCCATGTGACTTTTTTATTGGTGGCGTCAGCGGGTAATACTGTTGCAGAGAGCGTCTTCTGCTCGCCTATTGTCATGCGCAGACTTGATGGCGATATTGCAATGGATGTGACATATTGAATAGGCTGGGAGGTGTATTTTTTTTGTTCATCGGTCCCAAAGGGGTTCACAACCATTATCCCGTCCTGCAATGAGACTAAATTGAGTATTTCGCTTATCATGCCTCGTTTGTCAATAAAGACGATGCAGCGATTGCCGGGAATGTACTTGAACCGCACCGCATTGGGATAATTGGTGGATCCGTTGGCAAGGAGGGTAAACATCTTAGTCGGACTCTCATACCATGTGCCTGCAACAATTGCATTAGCGGCAAATGAGTCATTCACATACTGCTCCGCCTGTCGTCCCAGGACGGTGCTGATAAGTTCGTTGATGTCGGCCACGTCAAGGAGGAGGTCGTCGTTCATGTCGCCCTTGATTATCTGCGCATTCATCTGTACACACATAGCACACAGCACAGCGAAGAGCAAAAACAGTTTTCTCATAATATGCATTATTTATAATGTATTTCAATTGCAAAGATACAACTTTTTCATTACAGGCCAGCAAGAAAACACAAAAAACTCTCATCTATAGCAACTTTCAAGCCTTTGCCCATCGGAATACTCTGATATAATTTTTGACTTTCGCGAATTATCTTTACCTTTGCAAAAACTAATGTAACGCTATGAAAAGAATCGTATTTTTGCTGGCAGTTGCAGTCATGGTGGCTGCTAACGCATGGGCAGCGGATGCCGATGTACTGGAAGCTCAGGCACTGGCTGCGCGATTGTCGTCACGCTTGACTGAGAACATCAAATTTGAGAAAATCAAGTCGTCCAAGAAGGGTACCGACGTGTATTCGCTTGTCGCTAACGTGGATGGCAGCATCACCATAGGCGGCAGCAATGCCAACGCCATGGCGGTGGGCCTGAACCACTACCTCAAGAAGTACTGCAACACCACCGTGTCGTGGTATGCCGACGTGCCCGTTGAGCTGCCCGAAGTTCTCCCCAAGCTGCCCGAGAGCCAAATGGTGACCTCGACCGTGCCGCAGCGATTCTTCCTCAACTACTGCACCTATGGCTACACCATGGCATTCT
>JAKSLZ010000137.1 GCA_024400935.1 Muribaculaceae bacterium
GCTCGATGAAGAAGGTGTCCTGCATGTCGCGTGCGGGATGGTCGGCAGCAAAGTTCAGCGCACTGAACACGTGCCAGTCGTCCTCAACCTCGGGACCGTCGGCCAGAGTGAAGCCCAGGCGAGAGAAGATGTCGATGATCTGCTTGCGCACCACCGAGATGGGGTGGCGTGTACCCAGCTCTGCAGGAAATGCGGGGCGGGTGATGTCGATTTTGTTCTTCTCCTTCTCCTGTGCCTTGAAGGTCTCCTTCAGGGCATTGATATTGTTGGTGGCAAGGTTCTTGAGTTCGTTGAGTTTCTGTCCCAGTTCCTTCTTCTGCTCAGCAGGAACTGTGCGGAATTCGTTGAACAGTGCAGTGATTTCACCTTTCTTGCTCAGGTACTTGATGCGCAGTGCTTCAAGTGCTTCTTCGTTCTCGGCCTTCAGTTCGTTGAGCTGTGCCTTGAGTTCTTCTATTTTTTTGAAAATCATAGTGGGTTGTTTCTGTTTTGCATAGTGGCTTGTGCCACGTTACTGTTTATCCATGCAAAGTTACAAAAAAAGTGGCAATGTGCAAGTGCATTTGCCCTATTATTTACTTAAGGTGGCGATTGCCTTGTTTGTTTTTTGGTTTTTACGCTAACATTTGATAATTTTGCAATATAAAAAAACGATACACATGCAGGCAGATTCATTTAAGAAACGCATAGCTTCATACATTGCCGCTCATGACCTGATGGACCAGGATGGCGGCAACGTGCTGGTGACGCTGAGCGGCGGGGCCGACTCGGTGGCCTTGCTGCGTGTGCTCGAGGCTCTTGGCTACAGCTGTGAGGCAGCGCACTGCAACTTCCACCTGCGCGGCGACGAGAGCAACCGCGACGAGGCCTTTGTGACCGGTCTGTGCCTCGGCCTGGGTGTGAAGCTGCATGTGAGGCACTTTGACGTTGAGGCCTATAGGCGGCGGCATGGCGTGTCGGTCGAGATGGCCTGCCGTGACTTGCGCTATGAATGGTTTGCCTCACTGTCGCATGAGCGTGGTTGCCAGTGCATCGCCGTGGCCCATCATGCCGATGACAATGTTGAGACGTTCTTTCTCAATGCTCTGCGTGGCAGCGGCATTGCCGGACTGGCCGGCATGAGACCCCGCAACGGCAACGTGGTGCGCCCCATGCTGTGTGTGTCAAGGGTTGATGTAGAGTCGTTTCTTGTCGAACTGCGACAACCATATATCATTGACAGCACTAACGCCCAGAATGACTACAAACGCAACCGTGTGCGCAATGTGGTGCTGCCGTGTCTTGAGCGAGAATTTAAGGGCAGCCGCAACTGCCTTTATGACACTGTGGAGCATGTGCGCGACTATGCCGACCTGATGAACGACCTGATGGCTCATTTCCGTGGCTTGCTGTGTGTGCCCTGTGGCGACGGGTGCCGCATCTCCATCGCGGGATTCATGGCCGTTAAGGTTGCTAACCGTGCCCTGTTGCTGCATGGCATGATAGATGAGTATGGTTTCAGCCACGAGCAGTGTCTAACGGTGGCCACATTGCTTGGCAAAGGTGATGTGGACGGGCAGCGCTTCTATACCCCAGACTATACGCTCAGCCTTAATAACCAGTGTCTTACCATCGAGAAAACAGTGCGTCATGACGACGAGTCCTATGAGGTGGATTTTAATGACATGTCATCGTTACCCATAACGATTGAGGTGCATTCCGGCGGTAACGCCCCCTTTGCCCCCTCGATGTGCAACGGCAGGGATGTGGTGGCCTTTGACCGCTCGCTGCTCGATTGCCGCGTGGTGCTGAGGCACTGGCGCAACGGAGACCGCATGCGCCCCTTCGGCCTGCATGCCAGCAAACTGTTGAGCGATGTGTTTGCCGATGCCAAGTTATCGCCCGAGGGCAAGAAAAAAGTGTGGGTGATGGAAGCCGACGGTGTGATAGTGTGGGTGCCCGGAGTGCGTGCCGCTGACTTTGGACGGGTGTCAAGAGGGGCTACTGATTATGTCATTTTGAAGGCCAGCATACTTTAAAGAGTATATTTTCTGCTTTTTATTAAGAAAAAATACACAAAAAACGGTAGAAATCTTGCACATATGCGGGATTTTCAATAATTTTACACCCAATAAAGAAACCTCTAAAGATAGATAATTATTTTTTTTATTAACTTTTAATAACCAACATGTCTAACTAAAAACAGATGCTTATGAAAAAAGTATTCTTAGCAATGGCTATGTGCGTCGGTTTTAGTGGGTTTGCTCAGGTGTTTAACGTGACCTCTTTAGAGAAGGTTGCTACTCCCGAGAATCCTCAGGCTGAAGTTGTTGGAATCAGTCCCAAGGGCGATTATCTGCTCCTCTCGACTGCTTCACACAAAGGCCTCACTAAATTTGACCTGACCACTAACGAAGCCAAGACTCTGACCACTGCCGATGGCGCTGGTTATGATGTAAAAATCTCACAAGACGGCAACACCGTTGTTTATCGTGAGGACAGTTTCAACGAGAATCACCTGCGCATGCGTTCGCTCAACAAGATGAACCTTGCTACTAACGAGGCTAGCCAGATCGTGGCTCCCACTCGCAACCTGCAGGGTGTAGCCGTTGAGGGTACAACCGCTAAGGTCGTTAACAATGGCAAGTTCAGCGCTAAAGCTATGAACAGCAATGTTAAGGCTGAGCAGGCAGTTCCCACACTGTCAATCAAGAACCGCCAGCTCATGATTACTCGCAATGGCAAGACCAGCGTGTTCTCACCCAACGGCCAGCAGTTCTCTTACATCTGGGAATCTGTTTCTCCCGATGCAAGCAAGGCACTTTACTATGTTTGCGGTGTTGGCGCATTTGTATGCGACATCAACGGCAAGAACGTTAAGCCCCTTGGTGTAGTTCGTGCTCCCCAATGGTATGACAACAATACCGTTGTTGGTATGCAGGACGTTGACAATGGCGAGTTCATCATCTCTTCTAAGGTTGTTGCAGTTACCCTCGACGGTACAATGCAGACCCTTACTGGCGACGATGTAGTTGCTATGTATCCCTTCGCTTCACCCGCTACAGGCAAGATTGCCTTCTCTACTCCCGCTGGCGAGGCTTATATTATTAATGTTACCAAATAATGATTACAGCTATGAAGAAGATTTTATT
>JAKSLZ010000138.1 GCA_024400935.1 Muribaculaceae bacterium
GTGTCGCAAAAACGTTCCAGACCGTCGACAAACGACATCACGTCGGCACTCGCCTTCAGGGGTGCAAGCCCCATATTGTCGCCCACGGCTTGCGGCTGGGTACCGAAGGCCGTGAACAGTGGCTCAAGGCCTGTGCCGCTGAACATCGATGCCGGGATGTTATATTCATTTTGCTCTTCAATCGCGTTGTTCACAGCCAGCACCGTGGCAGTGAAGGCCATCTTGATGATGGGATGCGACAGGATATTGCGCACGTCCTCACGATAAAAATACCACCTGTCGGCCTTGCGCACGGCATGGTGGTGCGCTATGGTGACCAGACGCATGAGCGTCACCACATTTGATTGTCTGAGCTGGTAGCCCATGGTCACGTTCACCGTGCCGCCGTCTTGCGCCAGCAGCTCGTCAGGCAGCGAGTGCAGCAAGGGTTCCAGCATGCTCTCGTCAGGCAAGACTATGGCGGTGTCGGCAGTCAGGGCGGTCAATCCCTCAAATGCACACTTAGCCTGCCCCATCGTTGACGGCACGCTCTGCACAGTCACTGCCGGCAGGTTATCGATAGGCTCAAGCTGTGCCGGAGCCTTGAATGCCTGGGACA
This sequence comes from Muribaculaceae bacterium, assembly GCA_024400935.1. Classification (GTDB taxonomy): domain Bacteria; phylum Bacteroidota; class Bacteroidia; order Bacteroidales; family Muribaculaceae; genus Sodaliphilus. Next base: position 599 of record JAKSLZ010000138.1, read on the forward strand.
GAGCCTTGATGACACGGGCTGCCGGATTAGCGTCGCTGACAAATGCCGGTGAAGCATCGTCCCACCAGAAGTGGGCCAGCCCTTTCTTTTGCAACAGCTTGAACATGCGCATCTCGCTCATCGACAGCATGTCGTGACCCACCATCACCACGAGCGAGAATCCCAGGTCAGCGGCACCCATGTGCTCCAGCGCCTGGGCAGCAAGCCTGTAGAGCTTGCCCTGGGTGGTGAGGTGATAGCCTGCAAGCATCTCGCCATACTTGTCGTATATAGCCGCCAGGCGGTTCCACAATGTCACATATTTCTCGTGCACCTCGTTGCCGTTGCTCTTCCAGAACTTGTCGGCACCGTCATTAAGGTTGATGTTGAAGATGCGCGATATGGCCAGCTTCAGGTCATCGTCTATATAGTTGGCCGAGATTTCACGCAGGTTGCTCAGGTTAGTGTACAGCGACGAGGCGTTCACCAGATTCATGTCCACGTCATTGAAGTCGCTCACGATGAGCTGACCCCAATAAGCAAACTTGTCAAACTCGCCCGCATTTTCGCCCATCACCTCCTTATAGGCACCATAGGCCACAAAGAGATTCTCGATGGGAGGCGCTATCACAAGGTTGCTGCCACGCGTCACATGGTCGACAAAGTCATTCATAGACATGAGACGGGGCATGATGGATGTAGTGGTGAGCTGCTGGGCCAGCGCACGCTCAAACTGCTTGGTACTGCGGCGGTTGGGCAACACAAACAGCGTGTCGTGCAAGGTTGGGCTGCTGGCATAGTGTGCAGCCACCTGAGTCAGGAATGGTGTGTTCATTGCAGTATTCTATATAATAATATGGTGGTTGATACCAGCCAGTGGTCAATACTTGATGAGAATGGTGGTCAAGACAGCCATGTCAAAAAGGATAATCTTGGCATTGCCGTTGCCCTGAATCTCGGCCGAGGCTCGGTCAAATGCACCCAGCATGCGTTCCACATTCTGTTCATTGATGAACGGCGAGAACTTTACGCTGAACTGCTCCTCCTCGCGAGTCATGTAGTTGAGACCTGGAGTGGCAAGATTGCGCACAAAGTTCTCGCGCACCTGACGGGCGGCATAGTCAAGAAAACGACGCGACTTCTCGCGCTTCATCTCGGCCACCGTCTCACTCCACAGCTTCAGCTTGGCCAGGTCCCTCATGTAGGCCAGGCGCATCAGTTCCACAAAGCGTTGATGAAACTCATGGTTCTCATTGTCGGCATGCAGCATGCGCACGGCTTGCGACACATTGCCGTCGGCACTGGCAGCCATGGCCATAGCCTGCTGCTGGTCCACTCCATAGGTAGTCATCAGGTGCCCGGCAATCTCCAGCATGGGCACACGCATCAGCTCGATGCGCTGCGTGCGCGACAGGATAGTGGGCAATATCGCCTTGGCATTGTCGCTCACCAGGATAAACTTGCAGTCGTCATAGGGTTCCTCAATGAGCTTGAGCAGCTTGTTGGCACAGTCCTCACGCATCTTCTCGGGCAGCCACATGATGAGCACCTTGTACTGCGACGTGAAGGCACTCATGCTCATCTTGCGCATGATGCTGTCGCTCTCCTTAACCAAGATAGCGGGCTGTGAATTCTCATTCTTGAGCAGCGACAGCCAGTGCTGATAATCCTCCACCACAGGGTTGTCGCTCAAAAACTCCTTCCACTCAGGCATGAAGTCATCGCACACCGAGCTCTCGTCACGCTTGAGATAAGGAAACGAGAAAAAAGTATCAGTGTGGTTAAACGACTGATGCTGACGGCACGACGGACACACGCCGCAAGGCTCGCCACCCGAGCGGTTAGTACAGTGCAGATACTGCGCCATCACTCTGGCAAGAGCCAACTTGGGAGTACCCGCATCACCGTGCAGCAGCAACGCATGCGGCAGCCTGCCGCTGTCTATGAGATGACGCACACGCGACACCGCGCTTTCATTTCCTAGTATATCGCTAAACTTCATGAGAAACTAAAATTACAGACTTCAAAGATACAACAATCTCCCCACATGTGCAACCCCCAGCCTACAAAAAAATCCCCACCCAAAAAAACTCCCACCCACGCCGTTCCGTTCGATTGAGCTCGGCACAATCGCCATCCATCAGAGAGAAAAAAAACTCGACAACCGGTGAAAACCACCGATTGCCGAGCATATTATAACGGGAAAATAGATTTCCTTTTTAATCATGCGCTACATCAGGAAAGGACGAAGTCCACTCTGAAAAGCGTAACGCTCTGAAAAACTGAAAGTCAATTACTTGATAGCCTGACCAGCTACGTTGTACTTAGCGTCACCCTTAACGATAACAACCTGACCGTTCTCAACAGTCTTGTAAACCTTCTCAGACTTAACTGTAAGATCGTTGATAGC
>JAKSLZ010000139.1 GCA_024400935.1 Muribaculaceae bacterium
CGCCGTTGCTCGAGCAACGTGGTGCTGCCCGAGGGAGTGGGATGCTGCGGTTTTGCCGGCGACAAGGGCTTTACTCATCCCGAGCTCAACGCCTATGCACTGCGCAAGCTGCGTCCTGCTATTGAGGCTGCGGGAGTGAAGCGCGGTTTCTCTAACAGCCGCACCTGCGAGATAGGCCTCACCACTAATAGCGGAGTGCCTTACCAGTCGCTCATCTACCTCATTGACGAGGCGACTCGTTAACGAAACGCTCGCGGTGCTCGCTACGAAAACTGTCACTGGCGTGACCTACGAAACGCCCGCATGGCGGGCTACTAAAATAGCAGTGTGCTCGGCCTTTTAAGGTCGAGAATATAAAAATATAAATAACTATGACTAAAGAAAATAGTAAACGATTACTGGCTGTGGACATCCTGCGCGGCATTACTGTGGCAGGTATGTTGCTGGTAAACAACCCCGGCTCGTGGGGCAGCCTGTACACTCCGCTGGAACATGCCGAGTGGATAGGTCTCACGCCCACTGACCTGGTGTTCCCGTTCTTCATGTTTGTGATGGGAGTGTCGATGTTCTTCTCGCTGCGCAAGTTTGACTTCAAACCCAGCGGCAGCCTGATGATGAAGATATGCCGCCGCACGCTCATCCTGTTCCTCATAGGGTGGATGACACAGTGGTTCGGCATGTGGCTGCGCGGTCTCTATATCCCCGAGCAGTCGTTCTTTGACGTGTGCATTGACAAGCTGCGCATCTTGGGTGTGTTCCAGCGTCTGGCACTTGTTTACTTCTTCGGTTCGCTGTGTGCCGTGCTCATCAAGCAGCGCTACATCCCGTGGGCAATAGGTGTAATCCTTGCCGTTTATGCGTTGATACTGGGCTTGGGCCATGGATATGACTTCAACAGCAACAACATACTTAGTCGTGTCGACGTTGCGATATTGGGCGACAGCCACATGTATCATGAGGGTGCCAACGGCATCTCACTCGCCCTTGATCCTGAGGGCATCCTGAGTACCTTGTCATGCATTGCGCATGTGCTCATAGGTTTCATGGTGGGCAAGTGCCTGGTTAATGTGAAAGAAAACCGCGAGCGCGTGGTGCAGATTGCCGTTTGGGGCTGCGTGATGCTGCTTGTGGGCTGGCTGTTGCAGTATGGCATACCGTGCAGCAAGAAGGCTTGGACATCGTCTTACGTGCTCATCACCTGCGGCATGGCATCGTGTGTGCTTGCAATGCTCATCTACTGCATCGACATCAAGGGTCATGACAAGTGGTGCCGTTTCTTCCAGAGCTTCGGTGTCAATCCGCTGTTCTGCTACCTGCTGGGTACAATCCTCTCAATCGTCTTTGGCGCTGTAATCGTGTGCCAGAGCGACGACTATGTGAGAGGTGATGCCGAGAAGGCCGCAGCGATGTACACAAAACTGGCTGCCGACAGTTGTGCCGAGGCACAGAATAACCTCGCCATTGCCTACTTCAACGGCAAGGGCGTGGACGAGAATAAAGCTGAGGCTGTGAAACTGTTGAAGGCTGCCGCAGCCGACTCATCAATGGTGAATGCCCGCTACAACCTCGCCTTGGCTTATATGCAGGACGATGATGCGTCAAACGACAAGGAAATCCTGCCGCTGCTCACTGAGGCTGCCGACTCGTCGATTGTCAATGCCCAGTTCAATCTGGCTTTGTGCTACGACTTCGGCAAGTTCACCGAGGTTGACCACGTGAAGGCCCTTGACCTGTATATGGCAGCGTCCAAGCAGGGACTTGCCCGAGCCCAGGAAGCTGCCCGTGCATGCCAGCGCGACACCGTGGGTGCCACTGCGTTCTACTGCTATGACGATGTGAAGTTGAGCGAAATGGCCACTTGCCATGCGTTTGAGGGTGACAACCTCACCGCTCAACAAACAGCCTTCAACAAGGCTCTCGAAACAGCTAGCGGCACTGGCGAGCGCGCATCGATCAAGACCAAGCTGTATGAGATGTGCAAGGCAATCACGCCCACCGACGAGGCTGCATCCTGCCTGTTTGCAATCCTCTTTGTATTGCTCACATGGAGCTTTGGCTTTATCCTTTACAAGAAGAAAATTTACATAAAAATATAAACCTCTATAACATTTAAATTATGATTTTAATTGCTGATTGCGGATCAACCAAGATTGATTGGTGTCTGCTCAATGGCAACGAGAAAGTTGCTCAGATTTTTACAACCGGTATGAACGCTCTTCTCCTTACCGAGGAGGAAATGACCGAGCGCATCAAGGCCGAGCTTATGCCCCACATCGTGAACTACAAGGTTGATGAGATTTACTACTACGGCGCTGGTATCATCAGTGACGAGATTAAGGGTCACGTAGTAAACGCTCTCAAGGCCAATATCCCCACTGCAACCAAGATTGAGGTTGACAGCGACCTGCTGGCTGCTGCACGCGCACTGTGCCAGCACGAGCCCGGCGTTGCCTGCATCATGGGCACTGGCTCTAACTCTTGCTACTATGACGGCGAGAAGGTTGTCGATAACGTTTCTCCCCTGGGTTACATCCTGGGCGACGAGGGTAGTGGTGCCGTTCTGGGCAAGCTCCTCGTGGGCGACGTGCTGAAGAAGCAGCTTCCCGAGCACATCTGCGAGAAGTTCCTCAAGGAGTATGACACTGACCGCACTAAGATCATCACTGCCGTGTATCGCCAGCCCGCTGCTAACCGCTATCTGGCACAGTTTGCTCCGTTCTTGCAGAACAATATGGACGAGCCCGCTGTTCACGACCTGGTAGTGCGCGCGTTCACAGCATTCTTCCAGCGCAACGTTGCCAGCTATGACAACTACAAGAATCTGCCCTGCAACTTCGTGGGCTCAATTGCGTTCTATCAGAAGAAGGCCCTCACCGAGGCTGCCGAGGCTCTGGGTATCACCATCGGTACCATCATCCAGGCTCCCATGGAAGGTCTCATCAAGTTCCACTCTAAGTAAGGACG
>JAKSLZ010000014.1 GCA_024400935.1 Muribaculaceae bacterium
GGCGGCTTGGGGACTTGCACCCGTTAGAATACGTTCGTGCTGGGCGAACCAAAACAGAGGACCCGTGGCATGCACCACGGGTCCTCGTTTTTGTATATGCTTGGTTAGGTGTTACTTGACCTCTACACCCTGCATGTTGTACTTCTTGCCTGCGTTGATGATGTAAACCTGACCGTTCTCTACCACCTTGACTGCCTTAACAGCCTTGGTTGCAGTAACGTCGGTGATGCCAGACATCTTCACGGTCTTGACGCGAACCACCTTCTTCTCGCCGGGGCACTCTATCACTACCTCGCCCTCGACATCCTCGGGAGCACCCTCTACTGCCACCAGCGTGAGCTTGAACTGGTCGTAACGGCCTTCAACCTGTGCCTCGCACCACTCGGGAGCAGTAACGGTGTACTTCTCAGCAGGATAGAAGCTGTCGTAGCTCAGCACTACGGGTTCGTCGTTCACTACTACAGCGTCTTCCATAGCCTTCACCTTAGCAGCGTCGCTGCCGGTCTCTACCAGGTAAGTGTAAGTCATGAAGGGATTGATGTAGAATGAACTCTTGAGTTGTCCGAGGCTTGTGGCGAGCACGCTTGAGAATCTCACTACATAGCCAGAGACTGCTGCGCTCTCAATCTTCATGAGCATTGCGGCGCGGTCGTCGCGCGGCTCAACGCTCATCATGGGGTTGAAGTACTCGAAACCAGGACCGCGGAAACCGTCAACGATGATTACATACTGTCCGTCAACCACAACGGGCTTGTCCATGGCGATGGTGAATGTGCTCTCGCTCACGTCCTTGTCGGCATAGAGTTTATAGGCATCGGCACCCTTGCACACGCCCTGGCCCAGAGGATTCTCCAAGTTAACGTTGCCCTGTGCGTCTACTGAGCATACCATTGCGTGCAGCTCGGCCTCGGGAGCAACCTTTGCCACTGCAAAGACACACACGCTGTCGATAACAGCTGAGCGCGCGGGAGCGTCATAGATGGCCATGAGCTTGTCTACATAGAGTTTGTCGCCGGGCTGTGCATCGGCAAGGAGTGTGCTTGTCCAGAATTCGTCGGCATTGTTCTGTGTTGCGTAACCGAACAGGGGATGACCGTCGGTATCCTTGATTTCCTGCGAACCTGCCGAGAAGGGAACCATGCTTGATGTGAACGTGAGGTGCTCACCGTTAGAGATCCAGCTGGGCAGACCACCCACGTTGATGATGTCGCACTCGGGATCCTGGTAAGAGCCGTCGCTGTAGCCGGGAGCGCTAGCGTTGAGCGTAGCGTTGTTATAGATGTTGCACACTGTGTTGAACTCGCTAGAGTAGTCGCTGTGATAAGTAATGGTGAGGTCCTTGTCCATAGAGAAGTCGTTCTGGCTCTCGGGGCTGCGGAACTCCCAGTAAGCAAACGAAACGTTGTCGGGATACTTTGACTTCCATGTGAGGGGTTCAAACACGGGATATTGCTTGATTTTATAGGTAGCTATTGCCTGGAACAGGTTGCTGTAAGACCAGAAGTAAGCACCCTCGGGCATCTCATAAGAAACGGGGCAAGCCTGGGCATCCACTGCCACCTCGTCAAGGCAGATGTTGTCGCCCATTACAGGGCAGTCATAGTAGAATGCAATCTGGACCTTCTTGCCAGCATAGGCACTCATGTCCACGTCATACTGGAAGTACTTGCCATCCATGTTGTCATAGAGTTCGGTGAGGTCCATGGTTTGCATTGCCAGCGTTGCGTCTACCTGGCTCCAAGCCTTGGTCCACTCCTCGGCGCCTTCCTCGCGCACATATACCACAACGTCGCCCACGGGGTCGAGCTGGGTGAATACCCAGTTCTCAAAGTCCATATAAGTGGGGTCAAACAGCCATGCGGGGCAGCTCTTGAGCTGGAAGCTCAGGTTGTGGCCCTCCTTGCAGGTGAACACGGGCGATACGAGCCATTCCTTGGGCTGGTTGCCGGTGAAGTCCATGGGGTTGTTGATTGACATCTGGTAGTTGCCGGCATAGGGCTTGGTGCCGAATGTACCCTTACCATCGTCGGCATGCCAGTTGCTGGTGTTCTGCACTGTACACACGTCGATGCGGCTCCAGCCCTGGGGCACCCATTTCGCGTCGCTGAGATCAGCGCCTTCAAATCCCTCGTAGAGCGAAGCCTCGGCGCTCGCCTTGGGAGCGACTTTAGAAGCACCCGACAGCGGGAGACGCACGTTGAGTTTAGACTCAGGACTCTTCACGCGCATGTCAAGAGAAATCTTGTTGACCACGCCTGCGGGAGTGTTAACACTGTGGGCCACAACACCCTTTGCCACTTGCCTGATTTGCGATTGTTGACTGGTCACAGCCACCGGCTGCGATGCCTGCATGCGCTCGACCTTCATGTTGGCCTGCTGGGCACTTGCACCCACTGTAGCCAATGCCATTGCCAGGAGTAAAAACTGATTTTTCATAAGCTTAAATTTTATAATTTATACAATAATTAGCCTGTTAGATTACATTTTAAACAATTTCCCTTTGCAAAAATAACAATAAAATACTAATTACCCAAATTTAACTACATCTTTTTAATCAAAACGTCAGATATGACATCAAGTTGTCACCGTTGTGTCAGTCCCCACAACACATGCCTGAAATGCGTTTTTTGCGCCTAATTGTTGACTGTGTGGTGGAATTTGTGTATTTTCGCAGAAAAATTCAAAACACATCTATATAATATGAAAAAAATTGAGATAAACATACCCTCAACCGAGGCTCTCCCCCAGGCTGCACACGAGTTCATGGCAGCCATGGGCGACTACACCGTGTTTGCATTCTACGGCCAGATGGGCGCCGGCAAGACCACCTTCATCAACGCCCTGTGCCGTGAACTGGGCGTGGAGGAGGATGTGACCAACTCTCCCTCGTTTGCCATCATCAACGAGTATCGCAGCGACACAACCGCCGAGCTCATCTACCACTTTGACTGCTACCGTCTTGAGAACGAAGAAGAGGCTGTGGAGATAGGCACTGAGGATTATCTGGACTGCGGCGCAGTGTGCCTCATCGAGTGGCCCGAACGCATCGAAGGTCTTCTCCCCGACGACACCGTCAACGTCAACATCACCGTTAACGACGACGACACCCGCACAATGACACTCACCCTGCCCGAATAAGAGGGTTAATGGGGGTAAAGGGGTAACGGGTTAATGGGTTAACAGGTTAACGGGTTAATGGGTTAACGGGTTAATGGGTTAACGGGTTAATAGGTTAACAGGTTAACGTTTCAAACACTTGTGAGTTAAACCCTTAAACTCTTAAACCTTTAAACCTTTAAACCCTTAAACCTTTAAACCCTTAAACTTTTAAACTTTTAAACTTTTACAAAAAAGAATTATGCCACGATATATACTGCTGCACGAAACAGCATCAACCAACACCTACCTCAAGCGCATGGCATCCATCCTGCCGGGCGGCACCGTGGTCTACACCCACAACCAGACCGCAGGGCGAGGCCAGAAGGGCAACTCGTGGGAGGCCGAGCCGGGCAAGAACATCACCATGTCGATGCTCATCAAGCGTCCGGCAGTGAAGGCCGTGGAGCAATTCTACATCAGCGAGGCCGTAGCCGTGGCCATTGCCACCGTGCTGAGCCGCTACACGCCGGGCTTCAAGGTCAAGTGGCCCAACGACATCTACCACAACGACCGCAAAGCGTGTGGCATACTCATCGAGCACACCCTGGCCGGCGGAGGCATTGCCGACAGCGTGCTGGGTGCCGGCATCAACATCAACCAGACCGAGTTTATGAGCGATGCCCCCAACCCCGTGTCGCTGGCCCAGCTCACCGGCGAGCAGTATGACGTTGAGGCCGTGATGCATGAGGTGTGCGACGAGATCGAGCGCCTCACCCAGTTCACTCCCCAGTCGTGCCAGGCACTGCACAAGCAATTCCTCGAAATGCTCTACCGCAACGACGGCCAGGAGCACACCTTTGAGTTGCCCGACGGCACACAGTTCCAGGCCACCATCCACGACGTGCTCACCGACGGCACCCTGCAGCTGCGCACCCCCGACGGCACCATCACCGGCTATGCCTTTAAGGAAGTGAAACACGTGATAGGTAATGTAACCCTTTAACGGCTGTGTGCTCGGCCTATTTAGGTCGAGACAAAACACATCCACACTTTAATATATATAAATTATGAACATAGCAGTATATTGTAGCTCACGAGATGGCCTCAGCAGCGACATCGAGGCCACAGCTCTTGCCCTGGGCACGTGGATAGGACAGAACGGCCACACGCTGGTATATGGCGGCGTCAACGCCGGCCTCATGCACACCGTGGCACAGGCTGCACACGATGCCGGAGCACAAGTGGTGGGCGTAGTGCCCGAGTACTTCATGCACCGCCTCGACGAGGTTGTTGACGAAGTGATCGAGACTCGCGACCTCAACGACCGCAAGGACGAGATGTATCGCCGCAGCGACGCCTTTGTGGTGTTGCCCGGCGGCATAGGCACCATCGACGAGTGGATAGCCACACTGTCGCAAATCACCGTCGACGGCAGCGCGCGACGCATCGTGGTGATGAACCTCGACGGCATGTATGACCACACAGTGGAGCAACTCAAAGTCACTGAGGAGTCGCCCTATGCGCGCGTCAAGGGCATGGTAGACATCTCAATAATCGCATCCACTATACCCGAGATGATAGAATCGCTCGAAGCGATAGAGCAAATGTAAAGCTAGACAAACAGAACCGTCCCTTTTATCGTAACTAATTATACACCAATGGGGGGTCCAACTGACAGAAACAGGCTTTAGACTGTCAGAAATTAAAAGCAATTTGAATTCAAATTCGTGTCTTTTACGTTCTTTTAGTCTAAAAAAGAACACGAAGTAAAAAATTTCTTCTAATTTCTTTTAATTTCTGTCAGTTATTCTGCGAGTTCTGCACGAGATAGTCCTATTGTTGAATAGCTACCTTTTATCTGGTTTTTAAATAACAAATTAAGCATGATGAAAAGCAAAGTATATACCCTCACCGGCGACCGCGGCACCACATCACTCGTGGGCGGCCAGCGCGTCGACAAGGACAACATGCGCGTCGAGGCCTACGGCACTGTCGACGAGCTCAACTCTCACATAGGCTTGCTGGCATGTCACCTGCGCGACAACGGCGATGAAGCCACAGGCAAGGTGATATTTGCCATACAGAACCGTCTGTTCAACCTCGGTGCCTATCTGGCTACCGAAAATGCCGACGCCGACAGTCCCGTCTATGGACTCACCGACGACGACGTCAAGACCATCGAGGCACGCATCGACGAGATGGATGCCACACTGCCACCCATGAAGAGTTTCATCCTTCCCGGCGGATGCATCACTGCAGCCCAGTGCGACGTGTGCCGAACCGTGGCACGTCGTGCCGAGCGACGCGTCATCACCCTCTCGCACAACGCTCCGGTCAATCCCATCGCAATGCGATATCTCAACCGATTGAGCGACTTTTTCTTCGTTTTATCACGATTTATAAATATAAAAAATCATTTTGATGAAATTTTTTGGGACAAGAATGCGTAAATTAAGATAATTATATTATCTTTGCGTCCTAAAATTGAAAAACAATAAAATCTAAATAAGAAAAGAACTATGTATTGGACACTTGAACTCGCCACAAAACTCGAGGACGCTCCCTGGCCCGCAACCAAGGACGAGCTCATCGACTATGCTGTGCGCAGCGGTGCGCCGCTCGAAGTAATTGAGAACTTACACGAAATTGAGGACGAAGGCGAAACCTACGAATCTATCGAAGATATTTGGCCCGACTATCCCAGCACCGACGAAGATTTCTTCTACGACGAAGAAGAGTATTAACAGATAATATTGAGGTGGATCCTGATAATCAACAAACCCTGCCTTAAGACAAAAAACTTAGAATGTGCCCTGAAAGGTTTTTATGACCTTTAGGGCGCATTTTGCTTATTTTTCGCATCAGCTGATGCGAAAAAAAATCAACTTAGCAATCAGTAACAAACCCCAAATGTTGCAAACAAGCACAACACTGGTTCAACTTTATTTTGACAAAAAGGATGGAGAGATTCCTTTTCGTGGAATTCAAAAATGTTTCATAGACACGGTATGAACGCTATTGAATTTGACAGAATATCTAAGCAATATCGTCTGGGCGGAGTGGGTGCCGGCACCCTCTCGGCCGACTTGTCGCGCTGGTGGGCGATGAATGTGCGCCACAAAGAGGACCCGCGATTGAAGGTGGGCGAGTTGAACGACCGCTCCACAAGGGGGCACAGCGACTATGTGTGGGCACTGAAGGACGTTTCCTTCAACGTCGAGCAAGGCGATGTCGTGGGCATCATTGGCAGGAACGGTGCCGGCAAGAGCACGCTGCTCAAACTGCTGTCAAAAGTGACTGCCCCCACTACGGGCGAGATACGCACCCGCGGCCGCATTGGCACATTGCTTGAGGTGGGCACTGGCTTCCATCCCGAGATGACCGGCCGCGAGAACATCTACATGAACGGCGCTATCCTGGGTATGACCAAGCACGAGATAACATCAAAGCTCGACGAGATCATCGACTTCTCGGGCTGCGAACGCTACATCGATACTCCCGTGAAGCGCTACTCCAGCGGCATGACGGTGCGCCTGGGATTTGCCGTCGCGGCACATCTGGAGCCCGAGATTCTTGTGGTAGACGAGGTGCTGGCCGTGGGCGATGCCGAGTTCCAGAAGAAAGCCATCGGCAAGATGCAGGATGTGGCCCAAGGACAGGGCCGCACGGTCCTCTTCGTGAGCCACAACATGACGGCAGTGAGCCACCTGTGCACACGAGGCATCGTGCTCAACCACGGCACACTCACCTTTGCAGGGACAGCCCAAGAGGCCATACAACATTACTCAAAGGAGTACACAACCCAGTCGGCAGGCAGCGAAATCACACCCGACCCGCGCAGCAAAGGGCACCTCACCGACCTGTCAATGCAGTTCCTCGACGAGAACGGCAACGACATCACACCCCGTTGCGGCAGTCCGCTCACGGTGCGCATCTGCTGTAACGCCCTCAACGACTACCGCAGCGTGAAGGTATCGTTCGTGATTCGCGACCATCTCGAGCACCCCGTCCTCGCTTGTCCCACTTATCTCACGCTCGATGAATTTGCAATGAGGCAGGGCAAACACTGTTTCGATCTCAAGATTCCCAAGCTGCCGTTAACTGCGGGCAACTACATGGCAGGACTCTTTATCGAAGCAAGCAAAGACATGCTATACGGCAAGCACGACGCAATGATGTTTGAAGTCGAAGACGCCGACTACTACGGCAACGGCCGCACACTCCCCGCCCACCTCATGGGCAACGCCACCCTGTGCGACCACGAGTGGAAAATAGTAGATATTTAATTATACTTCATCACATGTCAATATTCATAACTGTTCATAACAAAACAGCACAAATACAAGCTGATGCCTCCCCAACGGTTTTCAACGATATCGAGGTCTATGTTTTGGGCGATTTCTTCACACCCAATGGTAAACCTGCTACGGGGAAAGATATTATTGACATCTATTCTCAACACCGGCATCTCGCCTATGACCACCTGGATGGCACAGGCGAAGTATTCATCTATGACCGCAAGAAGGAGAAAATATATATCTTCACCGACTATTTCAACGGCACTTCACCCGTGTTTTATGCACATTGTCACAACGGCCTGCTGGTAAGCACCGACCTCAACGCTATCACCTTGCAGCTGCCCAAGCGTACACTGTCGCTTGCCTCGGCCAGGGAATTTATGTTCTATGCCTACATGCGCAGCAACCGCACACTCATCAGGGAAGTGAAAAAGCTGGGCAGCAACCATTATCTTGAGATTGACGTCAAGCGCTCCCGCGTGCGTCATCTCAAGTGCAGTTACCATATTCCCAAATCCGGCGAGCACATTGGATATGAATCTTATTATCAAGTGTTTAAAAATTGCCTGTTGCAAAGTTACGACCCCGATGCAGCAATTACACTTTCGGGGGGATTTGACACTAATTTCATAATGCATGCTTTAAACGAAGAGCGTGCAAGTCAAGGCTTTGGCAATACGCTTCAAGCCTTTTGCGGCGGTGGTGTGAGCGGGAAAGACGAAACTCAACGGGCACGGCAAATTGCTGATCAATACAACAACGTTGATATGCACCTTTTCAAAGTGGGACGAGATGCTTTTCAAAATCTGCCGCACATCGTGTACCTGCTGCAGGGTGTTTCCTATGAACGCGGATGCTTCATGCACTATGAATTGGGGAAACTTTTTCAGCGCAACAATGTAAAGAGCGTGTACACAGGCGACCTGGCCGACCAGGTGTTCTGTTCAGAAACCTATGCTTATTCTTGGAAGACATGTAAGAGGATTGTGCACATGGACTTAAGAGGAATCAAATACCTTTTCAAGAATAGCTTTGACTATTATAATTTCCCATTCAGAAGCAAACGTGACATAGCGTCGCACATACTGCTCAAGAAAAGCGGTCAGATGTGGGCTCACTTCGGAGTCAAAGGGATATACCCCTACATGCGACGCCCATTCCTCTCGGTGGCACGAAGCACGGCAATTGACGGTAACTATTCCAAGCAATATCACCGCAGTGCAGTCAAGCACACACTGCCCGAGCAAGTGGCTAACATCATTCAACGCAATGGAGGAAACATAGACACCACCGCCATGCTCAACGAGCAGTCTCGGGCGGCAATCTTTAACGTCGTCAAGGACATGAAATGGTTCTTTAACCTGCATTTCCCTGATATCGACCACCAGAACGACTTTTACATCAAGGCATTGATGATTGATATTTTCAAGAAAATCTACATTGACCGCCAGTTGGACTTTAAAGAGAAAACACCCACATTGCAAGAAATGTACCCATCTTTGTCCTAACCCCAACCAGTCTTTATTTCCAATGAAAGTATTACTTGTAGGAGCAACATTCAACTCCAACTTTGGCGACTTACTTTTCTCGCACCTGTTCTACAACAAGTGCAAGGAAGCGGGATTTGACGAGATTTCGTTCTGGCAACTCCCGCGAGGCCATGCTATGTGCGACTTCTGCCGCAACGAGTTGGACTATCACAAGAAGGTCTCGCTATGGAGGGCGATGAGGCATGACGCCCTCATCGTTTATAGCGGTGGCATGTGGGGCGAACCAGTCTTCACCCGGCGCGGCACCGTGAAGCGCTTCATGCGGTTCATCTTGCCGGCACTTGTGTTTACCCTGTTGCGCCGACCCGTATATATCCTTGGTGCCGGTGGCGGACCGCTACACACGTGGCCCATGCGCAAGATGGCACGCTACATCTGGAACCACGCGCGACGCATCACCGTGCGCAATGTTGAAACCAGCGACTACTACAAGTCTATAGGCGTGACCCGCGACATTGAGCTCACTAGCGACACTGCACAGGTGATAACGCCACAGGCTCTCCCTCCATTTCTGGAGGAACAAGCACTCAATGCGTTCCTCGCTGGGCGCCGATTCATATTGCTGCAATTTTCCTATGTCAACACCAGCGACCGGCAGATGACTGCGATGCTGCCGGCTGTGAAGGAGTTTGCCCAGGCCCACCCTGAGTATGCTATCGTGGCCACTACCGACAAGGCCGAGCAGGTTGAGAATCTGCGGCAACACATGGCCGGCGAGCGCGGCATCTATCTCTATGACTATCACGACAGCTGGCAGCTGGCTTCGCTCATCAATCTCGCCGCAGTCGTGGTCACCCCCACCCTGCATGTGGGCATCGTGGCGGCATCGCTGGGCAAGAGCGTCCTGTCGTTTGCAGGATTCTACGAGAAAACCCATCGTTACTACGACCAGATAGGCGAGAGCGACCGGTGCTTGAAATACAACACCATCAACAAGGACATCGTGCTGTCTCAGCTCGAAAAGTTTCACGACAAACCCATCGTGCTGAGCCCCATCACCCGAAACCTTGCCCAGAAAAACCTAGACATCATCAATGAAATACCCAGATGAAATCATTGAAGCAGCATATAATCAACGCGGCTCGTGCGGTTAAGCACCATTGCTGCCTGTTGCCCATCTACTTGCGCTACATGAGGGCGGCAGATCATCGCTTCGGCATGGACAAGGGTGTCTATCGCAACGAATTGAAAAAATGGGTGCAACTCTATCGCTCATCGTGGAGGCGCGATTATGTCTACACGCAGATGAAGACATTCTTCGGCACAGCCTTCACGCTGCACAGCGACACGCTCGACTTGTCACAAGACCCGTTAGAGCCCACACTGGTGGTGACAGTCAAGGACGAACTTGAGCGCATGAAGCTCTTCTATGAGCATTACCGCAGGTTAGGGATAAAGCAATTCATCGTCATTGACAACGGCTCCACCGACGGCACACTGGAATATGTAGCGGCACAGCCTGGCACACGCGTATACTGCGTTGAAGAACCATTCTTCACACCCAAGAAAGAAGCATGGATAGCACGGGTGCTTGCCACCACCGGCTACAACAGGTGGTATATCGCCGTTGATTCAGACGAGCTCCTCGACTACGTGGGGAGTGAACGCCACAGCATCAAGGAACTGATTGAGCATCACCACAACAACGGTAGCTCACGATTGCAAGGCTACATGGTCGACATGTATGCACAGGCCGATGTTTTCACCGCTGACTGCGCCCAGAGCGAGATACCCACGGTATTCTCCTATTTTGACACCGGCAGCTACTTTGAGAAATCAAGCAATTCGATTTTCGGTGGGCCGCGACACCGCGTGTTTGGACTCAACAATTACCTGAGCAAGCAGGCAATATTTTGCTATCGTCCCGATATGCTATACAACAGCAGCCACAACTTGTACTGGCCCGGACATGAGCGCTGGATTGAGATGTGCTTCGTCCTGCGACACTACAAGTTCCTCAAATCTGACCTGCAATCTTACAAAGAGCGGGTCGAGAAAAAGAACTACTACAATGGCAGCGAGGAGTACAAGGCGATATTTGACACAATGGAACAAGGGCAAGTTCCTTCGCTTTACTACGAAGAATCAGCCCATTACGTCAACTCCGAATCACTAAAGTCGCTACCATTTATAAAATGGACGGCACTGGAATAATCAGAATCAACGTTCTAAGTTGAATCATATCAGTTAAAGATTTAATTAAGAAAATGAATAAGCTACTATCAACAATTGTTGCTTTATACAACAATGAGACGTACTTGAGACAATGCATCGACTCGCTCTATCGACAAGGTCTTAGCGATGATGAATTTGAAGTCATCATTATTGACGACGGATCGACCGACGGTGGTGGTGCTCTTGCCGACAGCATTGCCTCCTCACACAGCAACATGCGTGTGGTACATCAAGAAAACAAAGGTCTGGGCGAGGCACGCAATGCGGGCCTCGAAATTGCTACGGGAAAATATCTGCACTTTATTGATGCCGATGATTTCCTGCTCGCTGGCAGTTACCGCCACATCGTCGACAACTTGATGCCGCAAGACACCGACATTATGGTGCTTGACAATGTCAAAGACGGCACATGTGGGAGTGCAATGATCCCCGGCCACATAAAATATGTGGGGCCTATACGCCAATACATCGCAAGCAAATACATGAGAGTGAACGTGTGGATAAAACTCTTCAAACGTTCCTTTATGGAAATCAACGGCTTAAAATGGCCTGCCGTCAACTTTAATGAAGACACTGCTATTACTTGGAGTGCATTGCGTCATGACGGCACACTGCTTGTGAGCAGCGACAAAATTTACTTTTACAGAGCCAATCTTCACGGCATCGTACGCATGCGCGAGGTAGAACATGTAAAAAAGACAGTCAATGACCTTGTAACTGTTAACACCCTTCTCAGGGAATATGCTCCCATATTTTCTGGCTTCACCCCAGTGAAGAGCAACTTCACCCAAAAGTACGCTATGCTGTTCAACCGCATCTTGTGCACTCCCTACTCTTATAAGGAAATCAGGAGAATCTTTGCCCAGTGCGCTGCAATAGGGATTTCGCACTTGAACCAGAGCAAAAGCGTCCGAATATACAATCTGCTCTATAAGCACCCTATTTTATACTATATGTTCCAACGGGTTATAAGGGCTGTCTACTTTGCACACTTCAAGATAGACGACGGCTCGGCAGATTTTATTAACCGAAAATTATCCTATTAACCCCAGACCGCAACTTCTAACGCATATCTCTCTCTTTTTGAGCTTCGTAATCACAATCGTGGCATCTTTTGGTAGAATGTAGAAAGGGGATGTGGGTAATATGTAGTACCTTTGTCAGCGAGAAAACTACTACCAAATTAACTTACAGATTATGAAAAAATCATTTTTTACCATTCTCCTTGCCGCTGTGGCAATGATGCTGGCATCATGCAACGGCACTAACGCCAACAATGGCAAGGATTCTAACGAGAACAATTTCAAGATTCAGCGCGGCACCAACATCAGCCACTGGCTGTCGCAGAGCGAAGAGCGCGGCGAGGCTCGCAAGCAGCACATCCAGGAGGACGACTTTGCACGTCTTGACAGCCTGGGATTTGACTTCGTGCGTCTCCCTATCGACGAGGTACAGATGTGGGACGAACAAGGCAACAAGATACCCGAGGCATGGGGCTTGATGCGCAACGCCATCGACTGGTCGATAAAGCACCATCTGCGTGTTATCGTTGACCTGCACATCATACGCTCACACAACTTCAACGCCGTGAACGAGGGCGAGGACACTAACACCCTGTTTACCGACGACAAAGCACAACAGCAGCTCATAGGCATGTGGAAGCAGCTCAGCGACTCGCTCAAGGGCTATAGCGCCGACTCGGTGGCTTACGAGTTCATGAACGAGCCCGTGGCTAAAGAGCATGAGCAGTGGAACCAACTCATCGCCAAGGTACACACCGCACTGCGCGAGCTCGAGCCGCAGCGCACCCTTGTGGTGGGCTCTAACCTGTGGCAGGGCACTGACACATTCAAGTTCCTCGAGATACCCGAGGGCGACAAGAACATCATCCTGAGCTTCCACTTCTATGAACCCATGGTACTCACCCACAACGGTGCGCCCTGGACCCCCACCGGCAAGTACACCGGCAAGGTGAACTACCCCGGCGTGATTATCAGCAAGGAAGACTTTAACAACTCACCCGACGAGATCAAGGAGCACATCCAGAAGTACACCAAGGAATGGAACCGCGACTCGCTGCGTGCACTCATGGACGACGCCATCAATGTGGCCAAGAAATATGACCTGCAGCTCTTCTGCGGCGAGTGGGGAGTGTACGAGCCCGTTGACCGCGACCTGGCTTACACATGGACACGCGACATGATCTCGGTATTCAACGAGAACCACGTGGCATGGTGCACATGGTGCTATGACGCCGACTTCGGCTTCTGGGACCAGAACCGCCACGACTTCAAGGATGCCAAGCTGGTAGATATCCTCCTGGGCAAGGAATAACATAAGGTGCAACTCACATCCTGCACTGCACTCACACACAGGCTACCGCCACCCACTGACAGGTAGCCTGTGTATTTTTTATAGGTTTTGCGAGTGACAACATCACTTTTGAGTTATCGGTGACCTGTGATTTTTCTGCACGAAAAAAACATATAGTGAAACATTTTTGGGGCACGAATACACTTTGCGAATAAACTTTAGCCCACATTTTCAGTCTAATAATACAGTCAATAATAAAAGTGATTAAAACATATTTTATGAAAAGAGTATTAGCAATGATTGTGATGGTGCTCACTATGGCATGCGGCACCACTGTTTGGGCACAAACTATTCAGAACAGCCACTACAGCACCACAGGTTATATTAAGAGCGACGGCACCGTGCAGGACAGCCACTACAGCACCATTGGCCACATCAAGAGCGACGGCACCGTGCAGGACAGCCACTACAGCACAATTGGCCACATCAAGAGCGACGGCACCATCCAGGACAGCCACTACAGCACCGTGGGCCACGTAAAGAGCGACGGCACCGTGCAGGACAGCCACTACAGCACCATTGGCCACATCAAGAGCGACGGCACCGTGCAGGACAGCCACTACAGCACAATTGGTTATGCCCGTGGAGTGAAAAAAGAGTGGGCAGCCGTGTTCTTCTTTTTCTTCTTTTGACACACCTTGTGCAAGGCAGTGATTTAGAAACTGTTTGTGTTTCATCTAACAGCATGTGGGTGTGTCAAAACATATGAAAAAGCGGCGCGCTGTAAGCGCAATGCTGCAACTAGCCCAGGGCAACGCCCTGGGAAACAGACGGTAATGGCAATGCGCCCTGCAAGGGCAAAAGCATTGTTACCCTACCAAAGCGCATTTTGACACACCCTCCTATATCACGTAGTGATATTAACCCCAGTTGCAGTGAGCGCAGCGAACGCAGGCTGGGGATAGACCGAGGCATACACCCATGGCGGGCCAGCGGCCAGCGACTATATATCGCGAGCCGCTGGCCCGCATTGCATTGAGAGCTAGCTTTCTCCTTTCAACCTTTTTTTGACTGAACCGTATTTCACCTCTAAAAACCGAGACGTGGAGTGTGGCAAATCCTACATTTATTTGTAACTTTGCACACAACTTATGAATCCCCTAATTTATCCACATTATGATTAAAAGAACTTTACTCTTATTCGCATTGATCATCTCGTTTGTAACAGCTAACGCAGCGTTTGTACAACTCAAGTATCGCGGCACAGTGGGGCCCTATGCCGTAGAGGTTGCCTTCAACTACAACACAGGCGGTGCCGACACCAACTACAGGCCCTATTTCACCGATGATGGCTACTACCGCTACGCTTCGCACTCTGACCGACGCATCCGCCTGGCCACATCTAACTGCGACGCAAGCAAGAGCACCTGGACATTCAACGAGTATTCTGGCGGACAACGCACAGGTCGCTGGACTCTCAAGAGCACAAGAGACGGTTTCACCGGCACATTCGTCACTACAGCCGGCAAGAAGTACAATGTCAAGCTCTATAATGTAACAGGCGAAAGAGACTGGGAGTGGGCTTGGTAAAACCCACATGCCACACATGCCAAGAAAGAGCCATCAACCGGAACCATCTCCGATTGATGGCTCTTTTTATTGGAAGTTTGAGAAGGCTGTGGCCGACCCGATAGTGTTGCACACAGGAGATGTGAAGGTAGAGGATAGTGTAATTTATCTACCTCTATATATGACAGGATTGCTATAAACCGTTCATGTTTACACATAGTTCCATGTCAAGCACCTAACCGGCCACTTGACATTGTTGGTTTGATACTAACGTTATAAAAAGCCACGAGTTGTAAGGGGAACTCGTGGCTTTATGGTTATGTTGACTTGTAACTATTTACTTATCGAGGGGGCGCAGTGACACTGCCCAACCGCCACCTGCTACTGAACGCAGCTTGAGCACGGTCTTGCTGGTCACGGTCTTCTTGGTGATGGTGTAAGCCTTGGGGTTCTTGAGGTAGTCGGCATCCTTAGCGTCGGCATAGATGATGCACTCATACTTGCGACCCTCGTCCAGGAAGTCGAGCTTAACCTGCGAGTCGTGAGCAGTCTTGCCTGCCACGCTGCCCATAAACCAGTTGTCACTGCCCTTGGCCTTGCGGGCGATGGTGATGTACTCCATAGGCTCAGCCTCAAGATAAACCGACTTGTCCCAGTCAACGGCTACGTCCTTAATGAACTGGAAGGCATCCATGTGCTTCTCGTAGTTCTCGGGGAGGTCGGCAGCCATCTGCAGCGGGCTGTACATGGTCACGTAGAGTGCGAGCTGTCCGCCTATGGTAGAGAGAACCTTAGAGGGGTTACCTGCATAGGTCAAGTCCATCTCAAAGATACCGGGAGTATAGTCCATGGGACCGCCCTGCAAGCGGGTGAAAGGCAGGATGGCTGTGTGGCCGGGCTGAGTGCCGCCGAATGCCTGGTACTCAGTGCCGCGGGCGCTCTCGTTGCCTATGAGGTTGGGGTAAGTGCGGCACAAGCCGGTGGGACGCACTGCCTCGTGGGCATTGACCATGATGTGGTGCTTGGCGGCCTGCTTAACGGCATAGAGGTAGTGGTTGACACACCACTGTCCGTAATGGTGCTCGCCGCGGGGGATGATGTCGCCCACATAGCCGCTCTTAACCGCGTTGTAGCCATATTTGTCCATGAGCTGGTAGGCCTGCTCCATGTGGCGCTCATAGTTGCGCACGCTCGACGAAGACTCGTGGTGCATCATCAGCTTCATGCCCTTGCTGTGGGCATATTCGTTGAGATAGTCGATGTCAAAGTCGGGGTAAGGAGTAACGAAGTCAAAGACATAGTCCTTGCTGTTGTTGGCCCAGTCTTCCCAACCGATGTTCCAACCCTCGATGAGCAGCTGGTCAAAGCCGTGCTCAGAGGCGAAGTCGAGATAACGCTTCACGTTGATGGTGTTGGCCGAGTGCTTGGGACTAGGAGCAAGTTTGTTATAGTTAGTGCGGCCCAGCTGCACTGAGGGGAGAGCGTCAGTATAAGCCCATGAACCCTTGCCGGTGATCATCTCCCACCACACGCCCATGTACTTGACGGGCTTGATCCATGAGGTATCCTTGTACTTACAGGGCTCATTGAGGTTGAGGATGAGGCGTGATGCCAGCACATCGGTGGCCTTCTCACACACCATGATGGTGCGCCAGGGAGTGTGGCAGGGGGTCTGCATGAAGCCCTTCATGCCGATGGCATCAGGGGTGAGCCACGACTCAAAGGTCATTGTCTTCTCGTCGAGGTTGAGGCTCATGCAAGGGTAGTCTACCAGCGCAGCCTCGTGCAGGTTGATGTAAAGGCCGTCGTCGGTCTTCATCTGCAATGAAGTCTGCACGCCGGTCTTGCTGAACTGCTCCTGCGACGCGTTGCCACAGATAGAGCCGTCAAAGAGCTTGCTTATCTCGCTCAGGCGTGAGCGAGTGTATTCATATTCCTGAGTGTCATAGTCGCCTGCCAGCCACCATGCGGTGTGGTCACCGGTCATGGCAAACTGTGTGCGCTCTTCCTTGATGACAAAGTAGTTGAGATTTTGTTGCTGGGGGAACTCATAGCGGAATCCCACACCGTCGTCATAAACGCGGAAGCGGATTACCATGGTGCGCAGCATCTCGGGCTGGGTGAGCGTAACCGCCATCTCATTGTAATTGTTCTCAATAGCGCTCTCCTCGCCCCACACGGGCTTCCATGTCTCGCTAAACTTGCGGCGCTTCACTTCCTTGACTTCAAAGCCAGTGCGCAGCGACAGGTTGCCGCCGCTCTTCACAACAGCCATGTTGTCGAACGAGCCGGGGAGATTGGCCTTGGCAAGGTCAAATCCCATCTGACTGGGTTTAATAACAGGTTTTTCCTTATATGCTACCTCATAGGTGGGAACACCGTCGTTAAGGTCAAACGACACTGTAAGGTTGCCATGAGGAGAAGTCACCTTTTCAGGTGCAGCCCAGCCTGTGAGGGCCACAGCTGTAAGGGCAAATACTGAAAGTAATTTTTTCATATGGTTAGTTGTTATTTGTAGAATCAATGCAAAGATAGCAATATTTTTTTAATAATGTGCTCTTTTTACACAGGATTAGGTATATAAAACAGGCGCGGTTTCTAATAGAAGCCACACCTGCTGATGTACTTTCGCCGGGAATCGAACCCGGATCTACGCTTTAGGAGAGCGCTATTCTATCCATTGAACTACGAAAGCCCGTTAAGTATTTGCGACCACAAAGGTAGTGATTTTTTACGAAATACAAAAGGCGAAGTGTGATAAATCAACAGCCGAAACTAATCAACGCTGAAACTACAAGGCTTTCACCTCGTCGATACTGAGTTGTGTAACGCTGGCAATCTGTTCAACAGTCATAGTTCCCATTTGCTTGAGTGACAATGCGATCTCTCGAGCACTATCGGCACGACCCTCGGCACGACCTTCTGCACGACCCTCGGCACGACCTTCTGCACGACCCTCTGCCCTACCCTCGACACGACCCTCAGCACGGCCCTCAAGACGGCCCTCAAGGCGGCCCTCGCCACGGGCCGTGGTGATGTTGTCCTGCAAGATGACGATATTGTCAAGGTGACGATAGTAGGCATCCAGTTCGGCCTTAGTCATGTGCTCAAGCACAAGCTTCTCGCGGGCCTCGCCCAAACCGGGGGCATCGGCGTCGTCAGGTATTTCGCCTGTGTTGAGGAAGTATATCCATTGCTCCAATGGTACTTTTGACCACTTGTTGAAGTCATTGACTTTGAGGATGTAATATTCGGGGTAGAGTTCACTCACCTCCGACACCTTGAACTTTTGCTGTTGGAATCCCGACAACGTGAGCAACTCTCCGTTGTGCATGCCCTTGAACTCGGTCTTGCCATGATACACATAGTCGGTGCCGTTGCCCAGTTTGAAGTACACAATGTTGATACTATATATCTTGCGGATGTTCTCGTACCCCTGCCCACGGTTGATGTATTCGGTCACAAGTTTTGATGTACCGAAGAGCATGCGCTGGAAATAAGCGAACTCGCTCTCGTTCTGCACTTCAATGATAAAAAGCTCACCGTTGTCATCCTCGGCAAGGACGTCAACACGGTTCTGCTTGTCGTTATCGTCATCCATATTGCTTTCACTTTCAAGCAGTTTGCGGATGTGGATATTCTTGCCCAGAAGGGTCGTGATGAGTCCTTCAAGCACACCGAAGTTGGCCTTGTCGCGCAACAAGCGCTTCATCGCCCAGTCAAATCGTATGAGAGTTTTAGATGCCATAGAGTTGCTTTCCGTTAAATCTGTTTTGCAAAAATACAACAATATTTGTTATGCGTCAAGATTTTGAACAAAAAAGTGCTTCGTTGATTTTACCGGGCAACTATTCGTCAACGGCTCTATCTCGCGCAGATCTTATCAATCTCACCGATAAAATTTGGATCAGCGGAATTTTCTCTAGTACATTTTTCAATGTCGCATTGAAGGTATTGTATATCTCCAATGTCCGAAGGACGTCAGAGTGTCAGCCCACCATATACGCCACAGCAAAGCGCCAACCAGAAAAAATCCACTGTTCCTAAAATTTGGCGTATAGGCCAAAAAAATAGAGCTGGCGTTTGGGTGCCAGCCCTATTGTGTGGAATATTCTGTTTAAGTGAGATTTAGAACTTGTAGTCAACACCCACACCGAATACCTTGTTGGTGCGGCTGTAAACATCCTTGCCCGCAAAGGGAGTGCCGCAGTAACCGGGGCCACCTGCTGCCTGTGCAGCGCAGTTCTTTGTGTAGTCGCTGTAGGTTGTCCAGAAGTAAGCGACGTTAAGTTTCAACTTGGGAGTGAGGTTCACTGCACCACCGAAGCCGATTGAGTAACTGTCGCAAGAGAATGAAGTCTGGCTCTGATAGCCGTCGCTCAAACCGTAGTCGGTGATCTGACCACCGGCGCTCACTGTGAACATCTTGTTGATGTCCCACTCAGCACCCAGCAGGTACTCATTAGTGCCACGGGTGAGGGCTTTCTGCTTGTCATGAGCCATACCAGCGTGCTTGTCATCATAGAAGTGGTATTCTACAGTTGCACGGAGCTTCTCGGGGATAATCTCATAGCCAGCGGCTACATAGAGAATTGAGGGCAGGTCGTTGGGGGTGTTCACGCCGTCCTTGTAGTCAGCAAGAGCGCTCTCAAAGGTGGTGGGCACACAGTCGAGCTGCTTGGTGTCGTTCTCGATGTTGAGCTTAGTCTTATACTCAAACTTAGTGGCGAGGGTGAGGCCCTTGTACTTGAAGTCAAGGCCAACGATGGGAGTTATGCCCCAGCCTGTCTGGTTGCAGTCAAGTGCAATCTTGGCAAGAGGAGTCTCGCCCATAATTGCGTTGACATGTCCTGTGTAGTTGCCGTTGAAGTAGTTAGCGCGGGCACCCAGGTGAGCCGAGAGATGCTCGTTGATTTTATAAGAAGCACCAGCCTGGAGGCCGAAGATGTACTGGCGTCCCTTCATGGCGCTACCCAACTGATAGGCTCCGGGGAGCAAGGGATGTCCTGTGGGTGCTGTCTGAGCGTAGATACCGGTCATGACTGCATCGTCAAACATGGGAAGACCCTTGTCAAACGAGCACTTGCCGCCGCCACCGGTCACACCGAAACCACCCTGGAACACCCAGTCACCTTTTTTATACATTGCCTGTAAAGAGGGCAGCACGGGAGCCGCTGCGTCACCTTCATACAGCTTAGTCTTCTGCTCAGGAGTGAGGAAGGGAGCGTCAAATGTTGACTCCACGTTGCGAGTCTGGAATGCGCTCTGGACATTGAAAGAGAGCGTGAGGCCCTCGTGCTCGTTAAATGCGGTACCAGCAGGGTTAGTATAAACGGCGTCTACCTCAGTAGATGCACCGCGCGCCATCATACGGTTAAAAGCTATGTGCTGGTTAGTGTTTGTGAGCAGGCCACCTGCCCAAGCAGATGATGCTGCCATCATTGCAATTGATGCTACTAATACTTTCTTCATACCTTAATTTTTTTATTTTCAGGCCACAAAAGTATTACAAACGATTCACATCGTTGTCCTAAATCGCTAAAAAAATGTCCATTTAGGGCATTTCTACCAAATTATTACAAAACTTAACAATCTAAATAGTTAACCAAAGTTAATTTGTCACATCGACTCACAAGCCCCCCCCTTGCTGAGGATGGTAGCTGTTGACACTGATGCCGGTGTTGTGCGTTTGAGATATGAGCTTTCTCTATAAATCAAACATGCAACACCGGCATCGGTCACGAGGCTCGAAGGCCCGCATATACAAGGGGTGAATATTTCTGTTTTTGTCAGAACACCCGCCCCTGTACATTTTTACTGATTGTTTTTTCTTCCAGAAATTAAAATAATCTCTTCTCTGGTGGTGAAAGATCTTTTTGAAACTAAGAGATGAATTACTTTTTCTCGTCTTCGAGCAGGCCCAGCTTAATGCCTCTCAGGATCTTGGCTTTGGAAACCTTGGCAGGCATTTTCTTGCATAGCACCAGAGCGCCACCGGCACCTTTCAGCTTGAGTTCTTCGGTCACATCACACCTTACCACACCTCTACCGGTGTAACGCACATCGGCTTTGCGTGCCTTGAGTTCCTGCACATTGAGGTCACCGGTACCCAGTCCTCTCACTACCAGCAGGTCGCACTTGCCACTGGCATAGATGTCGCCCCATCCAGTCTTGATACTCACTGTGAGTTTTTCAACATCCACCCCTTTCAGCTTGGTGTCACCGTTGCGAGTACTCACTGCAGTAAACTCCTTGAGCCCCTTGGGAACAGTAACAGTCACGGTGCTGTCAGCATTGTTCTCGACAAACTCGAGTGTGCTGGAGTAAACCGTGAGCACGGGGGTTTGGTCCTTGCCCATCATGTCCTCCGACACCTGGATTGTGAGTTTCTTTTTGCCAGTGTTAGTAAAAATCAAGTTGTTGGCAACCTTCTTTGTTGCTTTGAACTGCACATGGCCTGCGAGCGTTTTGCTGGGTTTATACACAACATCAATGTTATTGTTAACCACTAACTTTGTGAAATCACCCACATTGATATCAAAATCCTCGACTTGAGCCACTGCGTTGAGCGATGTAAGCATGGCCAGCGCCATTATTAATAAGCTTAATTTCTTCATAATATTTTTTTTATGTTCATTATCCTAATTTAATCTTCTCGTTGCGGTGAGGCAGGATGTCGCGCTCCACATGATCAAGGATTGCGACAAGTTCGTCACGGGTATTGGCCTGCAGCATGGCAATGCGGGTGGCCCTGAAGTCATAGATACCCTTGAACAGCGGCGTAGCGGCCAGATGACGTCTTATGTGAAGTATGCCTCGATACTCGTCGATGCGGTCAATACTTTCATCAATCTGCCGGCGCACAAGAGCCATCTTCTCAGTATCAGTGATTACGGGCAGCTCGCCGGTGGCCATGTAGTGTTTCATCTCGCGGAAAATCCACGGGGCGCCTATGGTGGCACGGCCCACCATGATACCGTCCACACCATAGCGGTCATAGTACTCAACTAGTTTTTGTGGCGAAGTGATGTCGCCGTTGCCTATGATGGGGATAGTCATGCGCTGATTGTTCTTCACATCGCCTATCAGCGTCCAGTCAGCTTCACCGTTATACATCTGCGAGCGGGTGCGGCCATGGATGCTCAATGCCTGAATGCCGCAATCCTGCAGCTGCTCGGCCAGCTCAACGATAATCTTGTTGTTATGGTCCCAGCCCAAGCGGGTCTTGACTGTAACGGGCAGCTTGACTGCCTTGACCACCTCGCGGGTGATTTCGAGCATCAACGGAATATTGCGCAGCATGCCTGCACCTGCGCCCTTGCCTGCCACCTTCTTCACCGGGCAGCCAAAGTTGATGTCTATGACCTCGGGGTGTGCCTCCTCGGCTATGCGCGCAGCCTCGACCATAGAGTCCACATCGCGACCATAAATCTGTATGGCAGCCGGACGCTCACCGGGGTTAATGGTGAGCTTGCGCAGCGTGCTGTTGATGCTGCGAATGAGGGCATCGGCGCTTACAAACTCGGTGTAAACCATGTCGGCGCCTTGCTCACGGCATATCTTGCGGAACGACACATCGGTCACGTCCTCCATGGGCGCGAGCAACACCGGACGGTCACCTAAATCGATATTTCCTATTTTCATCGTCTGCAAAATTAATGTTTTTTTCTAAAACATAACTCATGCACTAGAAAAATTAACCATTTTTCGGGTAACTTCGCACCAAATGTCACAATCTAGCAATAAAACTAAGCATGTACAACTAGTAACTATACAATACGTTTTTTGTGGAGTCCCCACCGCCCAAACCTCACCGCAATCTTTCTCTCGCACAAAGTATAAGACACAGAGAAAGATATAGTGTAGGGCTAAGAGAGAGGGGATCGCAAAAAGCCCTTTGCCCGATCACGGGCATTGATGTAGGGACGACACCCCCGTGTCGTCCGTATGTTCGGAACGAGCATGATTTGAGACAAGCTACTGTGTTACAGCGCCCTGCGGTCGCTACGAACGACACAGGGGTGTTGTCCCTGCTGCCCGTTACCGGGCAAAACGTTGCTTTAGGCTTTCAGCCTCATTGTTTATTTTCAATTAAAAAATTCTGTGAGATCCGCGCGGGGTGTTCCATTGGTGTATAGTTACGAACAAATAAACCGAAAGATATTTTTCGAAATTAAAAGCGCAAGGGTGTGATACAATTTCTTCTAATTTTGAGATGATGGCACGATTATTGCACCATCTTTTTTGTGAGACACACTCATTTTTACTAATCATTAAAAACACATCCTTAATATGAAACCAACCAAGAACCACATCTACTGTCCTGCAAGTCACAAGCCCAAGATCTTGTTTAAGACACAAAAGAAAGCCGACAACTTTATTAAGTTTAACAGCGAGGAGATACTGGACGAAACCGGCGTGGCACCGGTGCGCAGCTACTACTGCATGGTGTGCGGCGGATGGCACGTGACCAGCAACCCCTCTAAGGAAGAAGGCGAAAGACTCAACCAGCGCGACCAGCGTGCGACAAGACGCCTGCGCACACAGGCCGAGACCGAGCAACTCATGAAAGACAACCTCAAGGAGATAACCGAGATGCAGCCACAGTTCAACCAGCACCTGCTCAAGTGGGAGCTCAGCGAGGCTCACGAGTGCTTCAGGCTAGCCCGACACAAAATCATCTTAATGCGGGCCGTGGGCGCATACGCCACCAAAAACAAAATCACACAGATACTGGCTAAGGCCATCAAACTGTGCGACAACATGTACTTCTTGCAGCGGTCGCACTGCCATGTGGAGAGGCTGTCGGCCGACGATATAGAGCGCATCATGGCTAAGAAGGAACGCAACAGCTGGGAGGAGTCCATGGTGCAGTCAATAGAGACAGTGAGGGAGTTCAGGCTGCACAACAGCTTGGTATATGGCGACCTGCCCCGACTTTACAACCACCTGCAGCTGGCCGTGACCATGGCACAGTTTGATAAAGCGCTCTCCATCTTGGACCAGTGCCGGGACATCGTCAGTGACATGGCACAACAAGGCGCCTCTGAGAACGACCTTAACAGCGCTCTGACTACAATAAAAAGCCGCGAATACATGATTGACACGCTTCAGGACGTTTACAACTCGCCCTCCAACTCCCTGGGCAAAGTATATGGAACAACCCCAGAGTTGAACTCGTGGAGAAAAATCAGGGACAACTACCCCTTAATCAAGAAAATAAACAGCCGCATCGCTACGCTTGAGCACATACAGGACCCTCAGGAGCTCGAAAACGAGCTCGCAGCATGCCGCAAGCTGGTCAAGGGAATCAAGGGTGCCACCAAGGAATTTCGCAACCACTACTACGAATTGCTTGATGCCATGAGCACTACACCCCCTTCTGCCACCGAGGCAACGAAGAGCATTGAACCAGTACAAGAGCCAGCAACAACAGGACCCGATATCCCTGCAGCACCCGACAACGAGCCCCAACACGCAAAAGACAAGCGCATTAAACTACAGATTCTGAACATGCTGGAACGCATGCAGCAAACCTATGCCGAGGGCAAACTGGCTGCCTGCAAGAGCAACTATGACGGTTGTTGCTACCTGATGTCGGTCATCGACGAGGTTGACGACGAGTACACCCGCGCCATCGAGGCACACCTGGAGGCATGGGAAGCGCGCCTGGGACTGAACCAAACCGACTTGTTTGAATCATTCAGTGAATACACACAGTTCAGGTCTATGCCATCCTGTGGACAGAGCTGATTTTGCCCAAGCACGACAGCTGTAAGGTGACGGGGCGCTCCTGGCTTAGAAGTGCATCTGCAGGGCAATGCCACCACCTATAGTGTTGAGTTTCCTCTTGCAGGCCGCGCTGGCCGATGTGACTGCCTTGTGGTCATAGGATGTTCCCTCATACAGTGCTGAATACTTATAGGCGTTGTCGACACGGCCATATGTCAGGTCGTAGTCAAACTTAGAGTTGCTGTAGTCCACATAGACTTTGCACCCCATGTTGCGGCGCAGCATCACCGAGAAGCTGAGACCTGTGGTGAGGACAAACGAGTTTTTGACATCGAGGTCGATGAACTCATAGGCCGACGATGTGACTGTGCCATAGGCTTCCATCAGCTCCTTATCATCGGGATTGAGACTGACAAACTCAGCCGCATTATTTTTGCCGTTGATTAGTTCGGTGGGGAGGATTCCCTTGTGCGAATCAATATTGCAACTGCCGGCGATGCGCTGTCCCACAAGCACCTTGGCACCCAAGGCACAACGTCGCGACACCGGAAGCGAACCGTAAACACCCATTTGGGCCGAGAAGAGGGGCAGGTTGTCAACCGCCTGCATGAACTCGTGGCCGGGATACATCGAGTAACGGTGAACGTTGCCAGTGTTGAAGTAAGCGTTCATGTTGCCCGGAGTGTAGGCTCCTGGTGACGAATAGGGACTGGAGATGAGTTGCGAACCGTCGGGCGAGAACACATCCACCCTGTAGACGTTGAGGTTATCGGCCACAACGGGCATTGAAGCAACCTCAAGCCTACCGCCAAATCCCACATACGGGTTGATGAAATAAGCCCCCTCGGCATTGACTGTAGCAGCCGAGCCCAATTTCAAGCGGGGCAGCAGCAGGTTGTCCTTAGAGATACCGTCGGTGTGCGGCAACAAGCTATACACTTCTTCCATCACCTTGCCGTCGACGCTGAGCGACCCAAAGGGCTTGGTAGTGCCCAGACTGGCCGAGAAAAACGACGGATGCTGGCGCATGTCGCACACACCCTCAGCAGGCGTGCGCATGATGCCTTTGTCCTTAAATATCAGGTCGGCAAAGAGGTAGCCCAGGTCGGTGCTGATGATGCCTATGCCGGCACCCACCATAATATCGCTTATCCAGTGGCGGTTATTGAGTGCACGCAACAGACCGGTGGTTGTGGCCAATGCATAGGCACCCACCGAGTACCATGGGCTGCGCGTCATGCCATACTCCTTGTGCATGATGGTGGCCGCCATGAAGGCTGTGGCCGTGTGGCCTGAGGGGAACGAACTGCGGTCAGTGCCGTCGGGGCGCAGTTCCCCGGCCGCATGCTTCACCCCACTGGCTATGCCGGCCATCAAGGCTACTGAGAAAGCGTTGCTCACAACAAAGCGAGGCCAGTTGCTGCGTCCTTCCACACCCAGGGCCTTCATGCCCCACACCGCCGCCAGGGGGACATACTGCACATAGTCGTCCAGGCGCTTGTGCGACTGTGGTTCAAAATCAACGGCGGCACGGCGCCGGTTGTTATTGTCGGCCTTGGCAACGAGTCCCACCGCCACCATGGGCAATGCGGTGACCGAGAACTCCCTGGCCGGGGTATAGCAGCCGTAACGCGAATTGCTGCGACACACAGCATCGGCAACATCATGCTCTTTGACAGAAAAATCCATGTTGAGCAACTTTTCAAGCATCTCATCGCTGACGACGTTCACAGTGTCGGGGCGCGACACATCACCATCCAGTACGGGCACTGCAGCACACACGGAGGGGGAGGTATCATGCTCATGCACCAGGACCGAATCGCACATATGCTCCTGTGCACTTATTGAATCAACATGCTGGGCCGTCGCCCAAGTCCACGACAGCAGCATCATGGCTACTAATATAATCTGTTTCATAGCGTTGGGTATATGCAACTATACAACAATGGGAATTATCTCGCGCAGATTTTTTGCATAATCCCCGCGCGGATCTCACGGATCTCATGGACAAATCATATAATTATTTATTTTTTCAGATTAAATCCGTGAGATCTGCGAAATCTGCGCGAGACAATCCCCATTGGTGTATAGTTACGAACAGTTACTGGGTGTATGTAACTATACAGCAATAGGACTATCTCGTGCAAATCTCGCTCTAACTGACAGAAATTAAAAGAAATTTGAAGAAATTTTTTTACTTCGTATTCTTATTCAGACTAAAAGAACATAAAAGACACGAATTTTAATTTTAATTTCTTTAAATTTCTGTAAGTTTTAAGCCTGGTTTTGCCCATTGGAACCCATTGGTGTATAGTTACTGGGTGTATAAATATTTGCAAAAGTACGTTAAATTTTTCATATATGACACACTGGCAAGCATTTTATTTTAACACCCACATCTCGACATGCCTGATTATGGGCACTTTAGCTCGTCTTTCACACAATGGCGGCAACTGGGCGACACAGGGCAGTTTTTCGCCTCACAAATTGCGTCCCTCACAAAAATTTCGTACCTTTGCATTTCCAATTATAACATCTAAGACTACAATGTATTTTTCTATAGATATTCCATTTTATATATGGATAATGCTGGGCGTGGCTATGTTGCTGAGCATTATCTACATAGTGTGGCAGTGGAACAGGACCAAGACCCTGACCCGCTTTACCCGCGAGACCGAATCGATGCGCGGCTACCTGGAAGAAATGCCCGACGTATCTATCGTTGTTGACGCAATGAACGAGACCGACCAGCTCAACCGCTTCTTGCCGCTGGTGCTCCACCAGGACTATCCCGGACGAGTTGAGGTGATCGTGGTGGTCGACAGCAATGCCGAGGCCACCAGCGACATGCTCAGCGACATGAAGGCCCACTTCCCCAACCTGCACACCACATTCGTACCCTACGGCTCACGTTCTCTCTCACGCAAGAAACTAGCCCTGATGATAGGCATCAAGGCTGCACAATACGACATCATTCTCACCACCACTGCCGCTTGCCGTCCCACTAACGACCAGTGGCTCAAACTGATGATGCGCAACTTCGTTCCCGGTGTGGACGTGGTGCTGGGCTACTCGCACTACCGCTACCATCGCGACATGCGCATGGGTCGCCGCATGCGCATCTTTGACACTGTCACCACAGGCGTGCAGTGGCTCACTTGCGCCATCGCCGGCAAGCCCCACCGTGGCACCAGCGACAACATGGCTTATCGCAAGCAGCTATTCTACAACGTGCGCGGCTTTGCTAACAGCATGGACATGAAGTGGGGCGAGGACGACGTGTTCCTCAAGGAAATATGCAACCGCACCAACACCCGCGTGGAGATAGCCCCCGAGGCTCAGCTAAACGTCTACTATGAGTCACTGCGACGCGCACACTCATTGCTCAAGATGCGCCGCGACTTCACCTCGCGCAAGGTGCGCCGCCTGCCTTTCATCCTGCAGGGCTTCATGAGCTCTATCTACTGGCTGCGCTTTGCCTGTCTGGCTGCAGCCGTGGCACTCACCGCAGTGTTCAACCTCAACTCAATAGGCATCGTGGGCATCGCGGCATTCCTCGTCCTGCTACTCACATGGATCCCCTCGGCATCGCTGTTTGCCACTAACTGCAAGATACTGCAGGCTCCGCCACTGCGCGCCACCGTGCCGTTCTTCATCATGTGGCGCCCGCTGGTAAACATCTGCTATGCCATCCGCGAGAGCTTCAGCAAGAAGAGCAACCTCACTTCATTCTATGATTAAAACCCTGTCGTCGTGGCGCGGACTGCTGGTAGTGCTGATAGTGATCTATCACACACCTGTGGCAGCCCTCACCGAGACCGCACACTTGGCGGTGTCGCTGTTCATCGTCATGAGCGGTGCCATGCTGGCAATGCGTCACCCTCGGGTGGAATGCACGTGGCGGCAATGGATGTGGCCACGCACGCGACGCATCTACCTGGTGCACTGGCTGGTGCTGGCACTGCTAGTGCTGTTGCAGTGGCCCATGGGCGACTTCAAGGCCGACTGGACGCTGGCGGCCAATGCCCTGCTCATTCACCCCTACGTGCCCGTGCGCGACACATTCCTCTCTTATAATAAACCCACTTGGTTCCTAAGTTCGCTGTTGCTGTGCTATGCCTGCTACCCGGTGCTCAGCACCGCTATGTCACGCCTGCGCTTGCGCAACAAGTGGATGGTAGCCGCCGCAATGCTCGCACTGCACTGTTGCGTGATGGCCCTGGTGAGTCAATCCACCCGCGACTGGCTGGTCAACATGCCGCTTACCCGCCTGGGCGAGTTCATCTGGGGCATGGCATTGGGAGCATCGCTACCCACCATCGAGGAGGGCTGCGGCACATGGATGCGCCGTCATGCCACACTCGTTGAGATAGCCGTGATGGCTGTGATTGCCGCCATAGTGATAGCTGTGGGCCGCATGCCGTGGCTCGACTGGTGCGAGGACATGGCAGTGTGGTGGATACCATCGGCAATGATCATAGCCGTGTGCGTCATTCTCAACGGCAACGAGGGCCTCGTGGGTCGTCTCATGACCACACGCCCCATGACATGGCTGGGCAGCATGAGCCTCGAAGTTTTCATGCTCTCTGCAGCCGTCACTTACTTCTACAGCCATTACCTCGCCGGCCTCGCCGGCCACTGGGGCCACACCGAGTTCTACGACATCAGCTGGCCCCTCACCCTGCCACTCACCCTACTGGCAGCCCCCATCCTCCATTATCTCATTAAAACAATCATAAAGAAATGAACGCAGATTACACGTTTACCACACCCCGCACCCGAGCCGCCTCTCAGGAACATCCTCTCTAATCCCGGAAGAAGAAATAACGGCTCTAGAAAAATGGCAAAAAATAATTTGTTTTTCAAAAAAGAGAAAGAAAATATATTGCATATTACATAATTTTTCAGCAACTTTGCAAAACGCAAATTCACATATATTAATTTTTATAACTCACATTAACTATTATGAAAAGACTTTGTATCATCCTCACGATTGCCCTCCTGTACAGCGCAAGCAGCGCAACCGCACAGCGTCGCAACTCATCATCACGCAAAGCAACCACAACAACCACAACCTCGGCAAAACTTCCCAAAGACGCCGATCTGGTGCGCCGCGCCCAAGCCGAAGAACCTCGCGCAATGGCCAAGATGGCCGAATGTTATCTCGAGGGAAGCAACGGTGTCAAGAGAGACGAAAGAGAAGGCTTCGAATGGGCTCAGAAAGCAGCCGAACAAGACGACGGTGTGGGACTGTACCTCTTGGCACTGTGCTACTACAGCGGATTTGGAGTTGACGAAGATTACAACAGCGCTTACAACCTGTTCGGTGAAGCTGTATACACACTGATGCGCGAAGCCCAAACCGGCGATGTCACGGCGCAATACTACCTTGCATGTTGCTACGACTACGGTTTTGGCACACAGCCCGATAGTTATGAAGCTGCCAAGTGGTACAAGCTCGCGGCCGAGCAAGGTGACGCTTTTGCACAATGCAACCTTGGCATATGCTATGAAGAAGGCAATGGCGTGAGACAAGACTACGCCGAGGCCGTGAAGTGGTACAAGCTTGCGGCACAGCAAGGCGACTCTGCCGCACAACGCAAACTGGGTTATTGCTATGACCAAGGATATGGCGTGAACCCAAACATCAATGAGGCCGTCAAGTGGTACAAACTCGCCGCAGAGCAAGGCGATGCCCGTGCACAATGCTTGCTCGGATGGTGCTATGAAAAAGGACGCGGCGTGGCCCAAAACAAAAACACAGCCATCAGCTGGTACAAGAAGTCGGCGGCACAAGGCGACGAAACAGCCCAGCAAAACTTAAGAAACCACGGCATCTACAAATGGTGATATACTGAAATCACCACCACGCAACTATTCCCGCACAAAGGCAAGCAATACACATCTGCTTTTGTGCGGGAATAGTTATATATATCTATGCAGTGCCTCCTCACACTAAAGCCAATATCCTCTAGCCGTTAACCCCATCACATCACGAACCACATAAAAAAAGGATGAACCATGCGGCCCACCCTTCTCTATATCAGATGCCTGCAACAGCCCAAAGCCATGCAGTGTTAAATGTCATTTAAAAATACACGATTACTCTTGTCTCTTTCTCCTTGCCGTCAGTCCTTAAAATCCAGTTACCGTGGCTATCATACTCTAAATACCTATAAGAGTGGCGCATAAAATTTTCATCAAAGTACCCTGTTCGCTTTCCGTTACCGTCATAGGTGTATCTATACATATTTTCTTCTCCCTGACAAGAAAAATGTTCACTTACAACCTGCATGTCATTCCAAGACCATACGGTATGGTCGTTAAATGTACTTGTGATACGCCCTTTACCATCTCTTACATAGTACTCTCTAGCGTCCTGACCAGCGAATGACAAAAGTCGGCCGTTCCTGTTAAAAACATAATCAAAATTCCAACTATCATTAGATGTCTCACAGTAAACCGTCACTTTCTTCACTTTTCCCAGGAGATCACAAAATGCATAGTCATAAGTCAGATAATTAGTTGCCTGGCCGAAGGCAAATACTGCCGACAGCAGGAAAACGAAAGATATAATACTCTTCTTCATTGTTGATATTATTTTATTATGGTTACCAAGTACAAAGGTACACAAATTTCCACTAACAACAACCTTCACGCCAAGAAAAATGAGTTTCCCCGCACTTCCTCGCACTCTATTGAAGAAACACTATTGAAGAAGTAACTATTCAGCAATGGTAATATCTCGCGCAGAACTCGCGAAATAACTGGAAGAAATTTATCAAAATCAGAAGAAATTATTTCACCACCTAATATTATGCAAATACATTATCCCGCTTTTATCTGCGTTGTCTGCGAGTTCTGCGCGAGATTATCCCCATTGGTGTATAGTTACTTGAAGAAAGAAACCCTTCATCAGCTTTACACCACCCCACGCCTCCCTAAAAAACGGAAAAAGTGGGATTTTTACCCCAATTTTGACAGAAAAAGTGGAGAATACATGGCAATGACGTGATTTTGCCACCGCTCGACATTCCACATATATAGGTAAACGGGGTTAAACAAAAACTTGTCGACGACAAACAGATGGATAAAAATTTGGTAGAAATCAATAAGTTTTATACCTTTGCATGAAATTTAATTTTTTGTAATTTACAAATTTGTAAAAATGAAATTCTACGACAGAGAAATCGAAATGCGAGAGCTACAGCGGCTAGATGACCTTGCTTCGAAGGTTGCCCAATTCACTGTGCTCATGGGTCGCCGTCGAACAGGCAAGACAACCCTCATGATTAAGGCAATGGAGGGACGCAGGTTCGTATATTTCTTTATCGGAAAGAAGGCCGAAGCCCTACAATGCCGAGACTTCCAGAAAACTGCCGAGGAGGTGTTGGGCATACACATTCATGGCCAAATCACCACGTTCAGTTCTTTACTAGAGGAATTGATGATTTACAGCAAAACACAGAAAACAACTGTAATAATTGACGAATTTCAACGACTTGCCGAGATTGACGAAAGCATCATAGGCAGTATCCAGAAAGTGTGGGATGCACACCATGCCGATGCAAAGATGCATCTAATTGCGTGCGGTAGCATTTATTCGATGATGAAGAAGATATTTGAAGACCGCAAGGAGCCCCTCTTCGGCCGAAAAACCGCACGCATTGACTTGAAACCCTTTTCCACTCAAGTGTTAAAGCAGATTATCCAAGACCACAATCCCTATTTTGTCCCAGATGATTTGCTGATGCTTTATGCAATCACAGGCGGTGTGGCAAAATATGTGGCACAGTTGATGGACGAAGGATGCAAAACTGCTGGCGACATGATTAATGCAGTGTGTCGTCCGTCAAGCATTTTTATGGATGAAGGCACAGAACTGCTGGTAGGAGAGTTTGGACGCAAGTATCAAGTTTATTACAGCATCCTGCAGCTTATTGCCAGCGGCAAGACGAGTCAACCCGAAATAGATAGCATTATTGAAAAAAATACCGGGCGATACATTGACACGCTAGAACGAGAATATTCGCTCATCCAGAAACGTCGTCCCATGTGGGCAAAACCTGCTAGCCAAGGAGTCAAATTTTATATCAACGATTGTTTCCTTATGTTCTGGTTTCGCTTCATTGAGAGCAACAGGGCAATGGTGGAGCTAGGCAAGTATGACTTGCTGCGCGACATCATCTTGGAGGAATATCCTCAATATAGCGGCATGATTCTTGAAAAGTATTTTAGACAGAAATATGGGGAACAAGAGCGTGTTACCGAAGTGTCGCACTGGTGGGATAGCCTGGGAGACAACGAGATAGACCTGATTGCTATTCAAAAACTCGACCGACGTGCCACGGTTGCCGAAGTGAAACGCAATCCGCACAAGTACAATCCGCATTCATTAGAAAAGAAGTTTGAATGCATCAAAAAACATTTGCAAGGATACGAGGTATCATTGATAGGATTATCTCTCAAGGACATGTAATTCACAATTAAGTGGAAAAATAATACGGTTGCCCACCTACAGTAACTTTGCAAACAACAAACATCTACACATCACATACATATTAATTAATATAATCCACTTCAACATATAGAACCCACACTACTGTAATGAAAAAACTCACCACCATACTCGCGGCTGCCCTATCATGACAGCCTTACCCTGACACGCACACCCAACCTGGTAAACACACACCCGGAAAACCCGGAACTCCCGGGAAATCCGGAACCTATGGGGATAGTTAAAACCAATGGGGAGGACCGCTCTGGGAATGCTGGGGCCCCCGGGGGATGCAGGGCTTTCTTCCCGCGGAAAATCATCCTTCAAAAATGGATGGCAGGAATGCTTTACCTGGGGGTGTGGATGAAAAAAATGAGGGTTTGTGGCAATAAGTTGATAAAAAATGCGTTATTATCTTTACAATGGCACGTTTTTTTAGACACATCTTATGCTTGACAATGCTGGTGCTCACTGCGCTGGCTACTGTGGCTCAGGACAATGACAAGATCCTCAACCGCCAGTATGCCGACATGAAGCGGGTGCACTTTGGGTTCTCCATAGGACTTAATTTCCAGGACCTTAACATCACCAACAATGGTTTTACAAGCGAGGACGGCGAGCAGTGGTGGAGCGACATTCCCCAGCACTCGCCGGGATTTTGCGTCAACGTGCTGGCCGACTACCGTCTGGGCAAGCACTTCAACCTGCGCTGCGCCCCGGGCATGTACTTTGGCAACAAGGTGGTGCAATTCCGCAACTCGATGGCTAACCCCGAGCTGGACGACATCACCCACCAGCGCCAGAGCCAGAATATCAAGTCGACCTATCTGGTACTGCCCGTCGACCTGAAGATCTCGTCGCTGCGCTACCACAACCTGCGCCCCTATGTGACCACCGGCGTGATGCCCGTGTGGGACCTGAGCAAGAACCACAGCGAGCAGTTCCAGCTCAAGAAGACCGACGTGATGCTGAGCGTGGGCATGGGCTGCGACTTCTACCTGCCTTTCTTCAAGTTCTGCCCCGAGGTGAAGTTTTGCTTCGGCCTCAAGAACGTGCTCAACAAGAACCGCGACGACCTCAAGGACAACCCTGAGCTGATGAGGTTCACCCAGAGCGTGGACAAGATGCAAAACAACATGGTGGTGGTGACATTTAACTTTGAATAACTCTAGACAATGCAATATAGCCTGATGCGCACATATCGACGAATGGCATTGCTGCTGGTGCTGGCACTGGCAGGCACACTGGGCATGCGCGCCCAGGTGGACGCCCAGCTCACCCAGTACTGGAATGTGCCCAACTACTATAACCCCGCAGCCATTGGCAACATCGACTACATCCACATCAATGCCGGCAGCCGCCTGCAGTGGGTGGGCGTGCGCCATGCTCCCATGTCGTTCCTGGCGCTGGCCGACATGCCGTTCAAGTTCATGGGCCGCCGCTGGGGCACCGGTGTGTCGCTACAGCAGGAAAACGTGGGTCTATTCAGGTCAATACATGCCGGAGCACAGCTGGCCTGGAAAAAGGACATGCTGGGCGGTACGCTCTCAGTGGGCTTGCAGGCAGGCATCATCAACCAGACATTCAAGGGCGACGAGATTGAGATTCCCGAGGGCGACGATGCGCACACCAGTGCCGACGACGCCATACCGCAGGGTGTGGTCACCGGCACCGCATTTGACGCTAACGCCGGCGTGATGTTCACCCACAAGTGGTTCTGGGCATCGCTGTCGTCGACCCACATCACCTCGCCCACTGTATCGCTCAAAATGGAGAACGACGAGGAAAAAGTATTTGAATTTGATGCCGGCCGACTATATTATTTTATGGCTGGTAGCAATATTCCGGTAAAAAATACGTTATTTGAAATACAGCCCTCGATAATGTTTAAGACCGACTTTAAATTTTATCAGGCTGAAGCAACTGCCCGCGTGAGGTACAACAAGTTCCTCAGCGGTGGTGTTGCAT
Organism: Muribaculaceae bacterium; assembly: GCA_024400935.1. Taxonomy (GTDB): domain Bacteria; phylum Bacteroidota; class Bacteroidia; order Bacteroidales; family Muribaculaceae; genus Sodaliphilus. The sequence continues at coordinate 35,202 of JAKSLZ010000014.1, forward strand.
ATAGGCATAAAGACGCTGTGGCACTGCTACTTGGAGCTAATTACAAGGATTTCTTCATCAGTTATTCTTATGATTATCCCATCTCTGAGATACGCAAGGCCACCAGCGGCAGCCATGAGCTATTTGTGGGTTACAACCTCAAGCTCAACATGGGAGAGAAAAACAAGAATAAACATAAAAGTATTCGTATAATGTAGTATATGAAAAAGATAATATTTATACTGACAATTGCAATTGTGATGGTATCGTGTGGAGCCGTGCGCAAGAACCTGCCCGTGGGTGGCGAGGTTACTGGCGTGGGCGCAACCACATTTAGCGAGCCCACCCCCTATGGCATGGTGCTGATTGACTGCGGCTCTATGCGTGAGGGTCCTGCACAGCACGATTCGATCTGGGGTCTGGACTCTACAGCCCACGGCATCTCGGTAGATGCCTTCTGGATGGACGAGACTGAGATCTCTAACTCCAAGTACAAGCAGTTTGTGTACTGGGTGCGCGACTCTATCATCCGTGAGCGCCTGGCCGACCCCAACTATGGCGGCAACGAGGAGTTCAAGATTGAGGAAGACAAAGAGGGCAACCCCATCACCCCGCGCCTCAACTGGAGCAAGAGCATACCCTGGAAGAACCCCAGCGAGGACGAGGAGCGTGCCATCGAGAGCGTCTACAAGATCAACCCCATCACCGGTGTGAAGGAGCTGGACGCTGCACAGATGAACTATCGCTTTGACGTGTACAACCTCACCGAGGCCGCTAAGCGCCGCAACCGCTTTGACGCCACACGCCGCGACTACAACACTGACCACGCTGTGCCCGAGGTGGCTCCCACCATCAGCAAGGACACCGCTTATATTGATGACGACGGCCGCATCATACGCCAGACCATCACCCGCCCGCTACAAAACGAATATGACTTCCTCAACACCTACATCGTGAATATCTATCCCGATACCACATGTTGGGTCAATGACTTTGAGAATGCCTACAATGAGCCCTACGTGCGCATGTACTTTGCTAACGGCAACTACAACAACCACCCCGTGGTGGGTGTGAGCTGGGAGCAGGCCAACGCATTCTGCGTGTGGCGCACCGACTTCCTGCGCAAGGCTCTGGGCAAGGAAGGCGTCTACATCGAGCCCTTCCGCCTGCCCACCGAGGCCGAGTGGGAGTTTGCAGCCCGTGCCGGTATGGACCAGAACAAGTATCCCTGGGAGGGAGACCTGCCGCTGGCCGAGAGCGACGGATGCTTCTATGCTAACTTCAAGCCCATGGAAGGCAACTATGTGAAGGACGGTAGCATCATCAGTGCACCGGTGGGGACTTATCAGCCCAACGACTTTGGCCTCTTTGACATGGCCGGTAACGTGAGCGAGTGGACCTCAACTGCTTACACCGAGAGCATCGACCGCATGACCAGCGACCTCAACCCCGAGTACCGCTACTTCGTTGCCAAGGAAGACCCCTACAAGATGTCACGCAAGATCGTGCGCGGCGGCTCGTGGAAGGACGTGGCACACAACCTGCGCAGCGACATACGCATGTGGGAATACCAGAACGAGCAGCGCAGCTACATCGGTTTCCGCTGCGTGCGCTCTAAGGTGGGCTACACCAAGGCTAAACGCAAGAAATAACCCTCCTGCGCACCGCCCGGTTGCCACAGTGTGCCTCCCCCCGTGACGGCACACACCACACAATAATATTAACAAGACTACTCTACAGCAATACATATAATAGAGATTAGCAAGATGAAAATCAAAAAAGGCTTTTTGTCGGGAGAAAATGCTCAGCGTTTCTTCAACTTTGCATACAGTATAGGTGCCGCCATCGTCATCTGGGGTGCACTATTCAAAATCCTGCACCTTACCGGCGGTAACACACTGCTCACCATCGGTATGGGTACCGAGGTCGTGATGTTCCTCCTCACCGCGTTTGACCGCCCAGAGAAAGAGTATCACTGGGAAGACGTGTTCCCCGTGCTGGGAAGCGGCAACCCTGAGGACCGACCCAACTTCAGCGGCAACATCGTTGTGAGCAGCGAGGAAAGCGAGCTCCTTAACGACGACGATGCCAGCCCTGCCGACCCCGAGGCCTACACCCAGGGACAGGTGGCAGCGGCAGTGGGTGTGCCCAGCGCCATCCTCTCACCCGAGGACACCCAGTCGCTGAGCGAAAGCATCGCCAAGATGGCCACCGCAAGCGACCAGCTCTCGCGCATGGCCGAGCTCACTGACGCCACACAGCAGTATCTGTCGCAGATGAGCAACATCAGCGAGCAGATGGCTAAGCTCAACGAGACTACCACCGCCCTGAACCAGGTGAGCGAGACTCTGCTGGGCAGCTACAAGGCTATCACCGACAACAGCCAGACAATCAACGAGAGCTCTACCGGATATGTGGAGCAGATGGAAGCGCTCAACCGCAACATCGGCGGCCTCAACACCATCTATGAGATACAGCTCAAGAGCATCTCGTCACAGCTTGACAGCATCGACCGCGTGAACCGCGGCCTCAAGGATATACGCGACATGTATGAGAAGAGTGCAGCCGAGAGCGCACACTACTGCGACGAGACCGAGAAGATGGCTCGCTACATGAAGCAGCTCAACAGCGTCTATGAGAAGATGATCAAGGCAATGACCGTGAACATGTACCGCCCCATGGCAGGCATGGCACCCGAAATGCCCGAAGAGACCAACGAAGAATAAGCACGTGACTCGATAACTGACACATCAACCACTTCATATATATAGTTAATATAAATGGCAAATGGTAGAAACCAATCGGTGAACAAGATGTCGCCTCGCCAGAAGATGATAAACCTCATGTATATCGTCCTCACAGCGATGCTAGCGCTCAATGTGTCCAGCGACGTGCTCAACGGATTCAGCCAGGTTGCCGACAGCCTCGAGCGCTCTAACCGCATCATCACGGCGCGCAACCAGGGCCTCTATCTTGCCTTGCAGCAGTTCAACGAGAAGAACCCCGTCAACGGCAAGAAGTTCCTGGCACAGGCTACCGACCTGAGAGCCAAGAGCGACATGCTCTACAGCTACATCGACTCACTGAAATTTGAAATCGTCAAGGAAGCCGACGGTGAAAACGCCGACGTCCACAACATCATAAACCGCGACGACCTCGAGGCCGCCGCACACGTGATGCTCACTCCGGGTACCGGCCGCGGGCCCGAACTGAGAGCCAAGATTGACGCCTTCCGCACTTATGTCACAGGACTCATCAACGACAAGTACATGAAGGACAACATCGCTCAGGCACTCTCTACCGACAACCGCAACACTAAGGGCGGCGAGAACGGCGAGGAACTGAGCAACAAGAAATGGGAAGAGGCAATGTTTGAGAACATGCCCACCATCGCGGCTGTGACAATGCTCTCTAAACTGCAAAATGACATACGCTATGCCGAGGGACAGGTGCTCAACCACATGCTCAGCGAGGGCGACGAGCCCGCACATCCCGAGCCCGTGATCGAGAACATCACACCCGCACCGCCCGTGCCCCTGCAGGGCGACTCGTTTGAGGCATTCGTGTGCCCGCAGTCAAGCATCGTCATGAAGGGATCGCGCTACTCGGCCGACATCGTCATGGCGGCTATCGACGAGAGCCATCGCCCCGTGGTGGTTGTCAACGGACAACGCATCACTAACGGCCACTATGAGGTGGGCGCAAGCACTCCCGGCACTCACAACTACTCAGGATATGTGACCGTGACCGACCGCAACGGCAAGACCTATAAGCGTGAATTCCAGTCGAGCTACACTGTAGTTGAACCCATGGCAACCATCCAGGCCACCATGATGAACGTGTTCTATGCCGGCATCGACAACCCCGTGAGCATAGGCGTGGGCGGTGTTCCCGGTTCAAACATCTCAGCCACAATGACTAACGGCACGCTCACCAAGAGCGGTAACGGCTGGGTGGCACGTTGCTCTAAGGTGGGTGCCGAGTGTGAAATCTCAGTATCGGCCGAGGTCAACGGCAAGCGCATCAGCGTGGGCTCTACCAAGTTCCGCGTGCGCAAGCTGCCCGATCCACTCCCCTACCTCAGCGTGGGCGACAACCGCTTCAAGGGCGGACGCATCGCTAAGGCATCGCTCATGGGTGCCAGCGGCGTGGGAGCAGCCATCGACGACGGCATCCTCGACATCAAGTATCACGTCGTGAGCTTCGAGACCGTCTTCTTCGACTCAATGGGCAACGCTATGCCCGAGGTTTCTAGCGGCGGCGGTTTCAGCGAGCGTCAGCGTGCAGCCATCAAGAACCTCAAGCACGGCAAGCGCTTCTACATCTCTCGCATCAAGGCATCAGGCCCCGACGGCATCACCCGCGACCTGCCGCCACTCGAGATTATCGTGAACTAAAGCAAACTCTACACTTAACTCAAGAATATGAAGACTATCAAACTGATATTAGCACTGATGATTGCAGTGGGCATCGCTTCCTCAGCCAGCGCACAGGTGGTGAAGAAGACCGAGGCCGACCGCAAGAACGAAGAGAAGTCGGCAACCGGCATCACTTCACGCCAGCAGGCATTCTATGAAGTGACCGAGCCCAGCGACGCTGACCTGCAGTGGATGAAGGTGCTCTACCGCAAGCTTGACCTCACTAAGGGCAAGAACCAGGCACTGTACTATCCCGAAGACCCCAACGAAGACGGCATGAGCCTCTTCTTCATCATCATGCGACTGCTTGCCGACGACAAGATTTGCGCCTATGAGTTCCTCGATGGCCGCGAGATGTTTACCGACGAGTACAAGATCAAGGTGAGCGAGATGCTCGACCGCTTCCACATCATGTCACAACCCGCCAAGGGCAGCACTGAGAAGAGCCCCAAGTTTGACATTGAGGACGCCGACATCCCCGGCAACGAGATCCTGAGCTACTACATCATTGAGCGCTGGGAGTTTGACACACGTTCTAACCGCATGCGCACACGCGTCGAGGCACTGTGCCCCGTGCTGCACCGCATGGACGAGTTTGGCGGCGAAGCCATCCCCTACCCCATGTTCTGGGTCAAGCTCAACGACATACGCCCCTACATAGCTAACCAGTTTATCTTCACCGACGACGACAACAACCTGGCACGCTACAGCCTGGACGACTTCTTCAAGCTCAACATGTACACCGGCGAGATCTACAAGACCAAGAACATGCGCAACCTGTCGCTGCGTCAGCAGTTCCCCGACGACGATGCCTACAAGCACGCACAAGACAGCATTGAGCAGCGTCTGCGCGCCTTCAACAAGGAGCTGTGGGTTCCCACCCGCGAAGAGCTCAAGGCTCGCGCTGAGGCTAAAGAAAACGACAAGGCTCAGCTTTATGACGACGAGGACGGTGACGGCGACAAGAGCAAAGACAGCAAGAAAGATGACAAGAAGGACGACAAGAGCGTGAAGCGCAGCACTAAGCGCGGCAATCAGTCGGCCGACAAACCCAAAGAGAAAAAGTCAGAGAAGAAACCCACTGAATCAAAGGTTAAGGAGCGCAAGCCCAAGAGCGCACCCTCAGCTTCGAGCGGAGCAGCACGTAGCGTGCGCAACCGCAAGTAAAAGACTTATCCGGGTCACCACAACAACACAGATCCCTGCCGACCACCACATCGGCAGGGATCTTGATTTTGTAATATTGCTGTCCGGGGAATTTCAATCATTAGAAAACGTTATTCAAAGAACACGATTCAAATTGCAGTAAAAGAAGCGCTGAAGGCGCGTGCTGTGAGCGGTAGGGCTTCGCCCCTTTGTTTTATCCCCGTACGTTCTCCAGTCGCTTCGCTCCTTGCGCACGTACGGTGTTATTAGCCAAACTCCAGTTTGGCGTAGCGTACCTTGCGGCACGCTTTTGAAAATACTTTTGTATATACTCCCGATGCATGCAAAGAGGGTGTCTCAAAAAGCATAGAGCAACGTTTTGCCCGGTCACGGGCAGCGGGTAGGGACGACACCCCCGTGTCGTCCGTAGCGACCGCAGGGCGCTGCAACACAGCAGCTTGCCTCAGGGGGGGGCACACACGATCAGAGCATACGGGAGGGTGTGTCAAAATGCGCTTTGGTAGGGTAACAATGCTTTTGCCCTTGCAGGGCGCATTGCCATTACCGTCTGTTTCCCTGGGCGTTGCCCTGGGCTAGTTACAACATTGCGCTTACAGCGCGCCGCTTTTTCATATGTTTTGACACAGCCCCCTTTCAACTTAATTATTTCAAGCTACCGAGTCGTTGCCGGTATGGGCTTTCTTGGGCGAGGTCTGATGATGGGTTGACTTAGATGCTGCCGAGGGTTTTGAAGCCGCGGCACGAGTTGAACGGGTTGCCGACGAGTCGGTCGACCTCATAGTGCGGGCAGCAACGGTCGAATCAGTTGCCGTTGCAGCAGCCGATGCAGTTGTGGCGCCAGCACCAGGAGTCATGATGTTGACCATGTTGAGTTTCTTGGCAAATGTGCACTTGCCAGCTACCGACTTGTTAACTGCCGAGCCGTTCAGCATGAGTCCGTGGAAGGTGTGGGTGGGCTGACTCACATTAGCTGTTGTGCAGATGTCATAAGTAGCATCATCGGCAAACTGAGGCAGGCTGACGAGCACCTTATAGCCATTCACAAAATTCTGGAACTCAGGCAGCTTGAAAGCAAGGGCATTTTCCTGTGTACCTGACGCAGTCAATGCAAACTCCTTGTCAGAGAGGGGTCTGTGTACGATGCATGCAGGGTGCTCTAGCAGCGCTGCAGTGGGAGGCGATGTAATGTTGCCCACACCCACCAGTGTAACGTCAGGAGCAATGCGGAACTCATTGAAGTCACAGTCAAATCCGCGGCCGCCTCTATACTTTGACACGGCAAACAGCACACCGCCGTTAATGTGGATGGTACCGTTAGAGTCAATGGCATCCATCATGGTTTCAGAGTACAAGCAACCGCTGTTGAACTCAAAGTCGGCCACACCGGGCTCACCCACGCTCACAGCGTCATCATGGGCAAGCAGCTCTATCAGACTGTTGTTGATGATAATCTTGCGACGGCTCTCGAGTGCTTCGTTCCTGCCGTTAGTACAGCGAATGCGCACACGCGCACTGTCTATGCGCACCTCATCCATACCCTTGACGCCCTTGTTCTTGCTACCAGTAGACCTGTCGTCGTTGCCAAATGTGAGCACATCGACCATGGCGTTCTTGATATACAGCTTGTGAGAAGCACGCATACCCTTGCCACCCAGCGACATCTCCTTGATGCGCACGATACCTCCGGTGATGTTGATGATACTGTCGCACTTGATGCCCTTGGCGTTCTTGTTGCCCTTGGCTCCCGGTGTGTCGCTGATGATGATGGTGCGACCACCGGCAATCTCGACAATGCTGTCGGCCACAAGACCGGCTGCACCGCGTCCCTTAGAACTGATGTTGATCATACCGCCCTCAATGCGTATATTGTGCTGCGCCTGGATAGCGTCGCCATATCGTGAATCGATGTCGAGCTTGGTACCGCGGCGCACAAAGATGCTCTTGTCAGAGTGAACGGCATCGGCTCCCATGGCAACAACCTTGAGCGGAGCAGTACCGCCAAAGGCCAGCTTGCCTTCGCTGAAGATACACCCCTTTTGCTGCAGCGTGTCGTTGACCACGGTATAGAGGGTATCGTCGCTCAGCTGCGATGCGGCATTAGTGATGACATAGCACTCTTTCTTAGACTGGCAGTTAAGCGCCGGACCCTTGGGATTCTTGAGCTTAACACCGTCGAGAGTCATGCACACCTTCTTGTCACCCATGACCATGAGCGAGCCGTTGTCTGACTGGCCCGAAAGCACGCAGTTGACCTTCTTCATTGCTGTCACAGTGACGTGGGCACCGTCAGTCTTGATCTTGAAGTCTGACTGGTTCTTGCTCTCAACAGTGGCAGTGTTTCCTTCAAATTTAATGTTTATCACATCCTCAAACGGAGTGTTCTCCACATAGGCGTTCTTCTCGCTGTTGTGGTAAATCTTTTCCTTAAACTCTGTGTAGTCGGGGGTAATGTCAAATGTCTTGAAATCAGCCGTTCCCAGCTCTACGCTGTCAGTGTTGAATGTCCATACGGGTGGTTCGGGTTCATTGTCTTCCTCGGCAACTGCCTTCTTCTTGTCATCACTGCATGCGGCCAGGCATGCAATAATTGCAAGTGTCGCGATAACATAATTAGGTCTACTAATCATCAGGTTATTATTGCATCTAGTATATTAATATAAGTTTTTTATTCGTCACTATCATTATTTTCTCGATGAGCAGCCTCGATGAGTTCGTGCTCGGGCTCAAGGCCCAACATGGCGCAGCGTATCCCATCAAGTTCCTCCTCTGACACGCCCAACTCCAGGCAGTAGTTGTAGAAGCACTGCGTGAGGCTGTCGCCCGACTTGCCATAGGAACGGATGACCGGCAGCATACTAGCATAGTTCCCGGCGCGGATGGTATTGCCATAAGCAAATGACGACAGCTCATACTCACGGCTCAGGTCGGCCTCGCTGAGACCTATCAGTCCGCCGATGACAAACGCAAGCGTGCCGGCGCGGTTTACGCCATGGTTACAGTGCAAGAACACCGCTTTGCCCTCCTGCATCACCCGTGAGATGAACTTGAGGTCGTCGCGCAATGCCGCCTTAGAACTTGGTTGCGTCAGCCCCGTTTTGTAACGGGCATTGTTAGTGGTATGGATTTCCACCTCATTAGCTGGCCCCATGGCCGAGCGGTCGCGCACGGTTCCAGTGAGCTCCAGGTCGGCCTTGATGCGCTCGTTCTTCACAAAGTCGTTCCTGCCGGTCTCTGTAATGCCACGAGGATGGTTGCCGCGAAAGATGCGACCATAATTGGTCTTGACGCCGAACGATGTGTTCCAGCCACCAAAGTCGCGCACGTTGGACATGCCGCCCACGCGCATCATGCGCACCTGACCTGTAGTGATGAAATGGCCATATGTCACGACATTGCGCGTGCCATCCTTGAGTACCTCTTCCACTTTATAGTAGTAATGACTGTCAGGAAGCATGTTGCATATCGTGTAACTGGTGCTGTTGTCGGCAGGATAATAAGTATTTACATCTCCCTCAAAGTTCTCTGACATGCTCAGCGTCACCACCAGGTCGGCCAACTCACCCTCTGCCGCACGGCGCTGCCACGAGACACTCTTGCCACGAGGAGTGGAGCCTATACCCTTTGAATACTTTTGAACGACAGTTAGCGAATATCTGTCAGTATTTCCCGGCTGGTCATAAGTGCGATCGGCCATAAACGCCTTAACACCGTCATTCTCAATATTGACAGTCTCACAACTCAGGTTTGTAAAATCCAGAACAGGAACAGTCGAAGCACTTGTTGCTGATGGTTCCCGAGTTTTTTTATTTTTATCAGAGGGATGTGGAACCAGACGGTTATTAGTAGTGGGTCTCCCTGCAGGTCTGGGTATAACCCTAGTGTCGTGCTGCTGTGCAACCGACGACAAGAAAATACAGAATATAGAGAGTAAAAAAGCTAATCGTTTAGTCATGAAAATGTGAATTTCGTGAAAAAAATTCTCCAACTTACAGTTGATTATGCAAAGTTACTACTTTTATCCCAACCCACAAAGCAAAGCGCTTGTTTTTAAGAAATTTATACACAGTTTGATACCCGTTGTAACTATACTGCAATAGGACTATCTCGTGCAAATCTCGCTCTAACTGACAGAAATTAAAAGAAATTTGAAGAAATTTTTTTACTTCGTATTCTTATTCAGACTAAAAGAACATAAAAGACACGAATTTTAATTTTAATTTCTTTAAATTTCTGTAAGTTTTAAGCCTGGTTTTGCCCATTGGAACCCATTGGTGTATAGTTACATACCCGTTATAACGGTTTGTTTCGACACCCCATTTACCGAGAAAAAAAAAGGCTTCATTAAACCCTGTCACGATTTTTGTGTCACATACACATAAATTCACATTTTCCACTTTTAATACTTACAGTTATGAAACAGAAATAATTACCCCCATAGTTGCCGGCAAGGCAATTATCGAGAGAAACAGCCCCCCTAGCGTATCACCCATAAAATCAATGAGTCATGAAGAAATTTTTACTATATACATTTTGCACACTGGCAGCCGTGATGTTCACAAGCTGCGACTGGCTGGAAGATCTTAACTGGTGCGAATACCACGACACCGTGCACTGCGAATACTATGATTGCTGCGACCTCAAGTGGTGCGGACAACATGACGGATGGTTCTACCCCGAGCATTGGAACGGACACCGCTATTACTACTAATAGTACAATCGAGTAGGAGGAAAACGAAGTAGTTTTCTTCCTACTTTCGTTTTCCGACCT
>JAKSLZ010000140.1 GCA_024400935.1 Muribaculaceae bacterium
GGGATAATATAATGAATAATATTACTAAATTTCCAGAAATTAATATTTTGGAAATGGCGGCTAACGTGCCTAATGCCATCTTTCAGGTTACGGCAGGAGATTTGTGCGAGTTCGCTAACCTGTTGATCTATTCTGCTACCGAGGTTGCTCGATTGCAGCTTGAGCGTGCCGACCTGTCCAAGGAACTGCTTACTATTGATGAAGTCTCAGATATGCTTAAAGTGTCCAAGATGACGCTTCACCGCTGGGACAAGAGCGGCATACTCACGAAGGTTGAGATTGGCGGACAACGCCGTTATCACCGTTCGGATGTAGAAGCCATAACCAAGAACCGAAAAACACGATAGGTCATGGCAGATAAGATTACAATCAAACTGTCCCGCAGGACATCGCTGAGCGAAAAGCCTGAGCTGCCTATTGATGGACTTCCCGCATCGGTGTGCGAATACATCGAGACCGTGTGCGACATCTACCATTGCCCTCGGGAGTTCGTCACAACCGCCGTGCTCGCCACCGCAGCTACAGCCGTCGGCAAGAAGGTCAAGGTAAACGAGGGCAAGTACATGAACTCTCTTGTGCTATGGTTCGTGTCGGTGGCACGCAGCGGCAGCAACAAGTCCTATCCCATGAAACTCGTGACCGAACCGCTACGAAAAATAGACGGGGAACTGTATGCAAGCTACAAAAAGCAGCATGACGAGTGGAAGTCGGTACCCATCAAGGACCGAAGCGGAGACGAACCTAAGTGTCCTGCTATCGTACTCGATGACTGCACTGACGAGAGGCGCAGTGAGATCCTCTTCATGAACAATGACACCAATGCCGACGGAACCCCTACTACGCGTAGCGGGACCAAACGCGGAGCAATAGGCATATACCCTGAGTTGAAGGGTATGTTCGACTCCAAGAACCAGTACCAAAACTGTGGCACTGTGGGTATTTCCAAACTTCTTCGCCTCTTCGACTGCGAGAACATCAAGGTAGACCGAAAAGGCAGTTTCACGATGCTTATCCAGGATCCATTCTGCAATATCCTTGGTGACCTACAGACAAGCATGCTCAAACCAACCTTCGGCAGTGAGATATTCATGAGCAACGGCCTGAACCAGCGTTTCCTGTTCTGTGTTGCCGAGGACATTGAGTACCCTGAGCGTAGCCATGCAACCATGCCTACTGGCATCTCTCTTCAGTGGGCCCAAACGGTGAAGACACTCTACGATGGCATTTACCACGACATCATGAACAAGGACAAGCACCACACACTATTCCGCAGTAACGATGGCATTGTCTCTCTCGGCGATGACGCGGACAGCCTCTACAATGACTATTACAATCGTCTCCAGCTAAAGAAAGCATCGGCTCCCACCGACTATGAAGGCGCCATCTACAGCAAACTGCAGATACAGTGCCTGCGCTATGCCGGTATAGTCCATGCCCTTGAGGTGGCTGAGGAGAAAGGCATGCGCGATGACTACAACATCATGCACGGCAACACAATGGAATATGCAATCCGTTGTATGGATTACTTTGAGAAGATGGCACTGCTTGTATATAAGAAGATTGCTGAGCCATCCTTGTCAACTGCGCAGCCCATGACGACAAAGGCTGATGTTATACGCAGCTTCCTCACTTGTTACCCGAATGTATCACAGAATGCGCTGGCCAGTCTTATTGGTTGCTCGGCTGCATATATCTCAAAAATTATAAATCAAAAACAAGGTTAAGGTTAATTCCAATGTAACACATTGATTTGAAGCGCAGAAAGTATCAACAAGGGGTTAACTTCCAAGCGAGACTACAAACACCTAAAGAATGTCAATAAGGTTAACCCCAAGTTAATACCCAACATTCTGAAATACAATAGTTTTACCCGTAATTAACGTTAACCTCAAAATCCCAAGCAAAAATGAATTTCAACGAAATAGAAATCACCGTCTATAACGGCGTGAGAGACACCAAGGGACATCGTGCGACACTGTACGATTTTCTCAATAATGTAGATTATAAAGCCATCGACGAACTGCGTTCGTGCAACGATGAAAAACAACGCAGACAGATAAAACAGTCGCTGCCACAGGCAACTATCAGCGGAGTTTTTGCTCCAAGCAGGTCTGCTGAAAATCTCGCAGAGCATAGTGGACTGATATGTGTGGATGTCGACCGAAAGGACAATACGCATATAGACAACTTTGACACGCTCATCACAGACGTGTTCTCCCAAATGGATGAAGTGGCGTTTGCGGCTCATTCGGTGAGCGGCAAAGGTTACTTCCTGATAATACCGCTTAAATACCCCGAACTTCATACCGAACAGTTCAAGAAATTAGTCCAGGTGTTTGCACAGTACAAGATAAATATTGACCAGGCATGTAGCGACGTGTGCCGTCTGCGGTGCCAAAGCTACGACCTGCACCAGTACATCAACTTAAACGCAAGGCCATTCCCGGGTATCTATCGTGAGTCACGGAAGCCCATCGTTTTTCATCCGGCGGATAATGATACCGAAGAGAAAGTGGCTCGTCTATGCAGGCAGATTGAGCAGAACCATATCGACTTGACAAGCAACTATGATGACTGGGTAAAAATCGGTGCCGCCCTGTCAACGATCGGCGAAAATGGTCGCCAGTGGTACCACCTGTGCAGTGCCCAGAACGCCAATTACAACGCTACCGAGTGCGACAGAAAATTCACAAATCTCCTCCGCACCACCCGCAAAATCACCATCGCCACATTTTTCCACTATTGCAAACAAGCAGGCCTAGAACTCAAAGAAGAGACATAACAAATAGTATCTTAGAATGTTGTTCTGCAAGTCTAATCAGTGATGTTTATCCTCCACCGACATGTTTGGCCAGTTTTTTTGGGGGGCCGATATCACATCAGAGTGGATAATAACGACGAAATAAGAGGGTGTATCAAAATTCACAGTTTGGTACACCCTTGCTGTTTTTAAGTGC
>JAKSLZ010000015.1 GCA_024400935.1 Muribaculaceae bacterium
CCTGGTCGGCATAATGTTTTACCCAATAAGGATGTATCTCGCCCGAGGCATCACGAAATGTCATGGGAATGGTGCCGAACACTGGATTGCCTGCAGTGTCTACACAGCACTTCTGCACCAGCTCGCTGCAATAGACGGCACTGTCGTCGGGCATGTAGTTGAAGTCGTAAGGGCGTCCAAGCAGCACCATCGCGTTGCACACTGTCTTGATACTGTCTATGCCCTCTACCCTGCCGATGACGATATTTTCCTCTCCGCCATTTTCCTGTTCAAACTCGTCGATGGATGTGATGCACACGCCCTTTTTAGGCACAGCTTCAACCACAACCAACTGGCCGCCAGCACTGTCCATGCGGTGAATTATTGCCACATGGTCGATGGGAAGCGAGTCGATTGCCTGTGTGACGCTGGTGATGGCATTGCCCTTGGGATTGACCACAAACACCAGGTCGGCCTCGCGCACACGGCTATAGTCACCGGCACACAAGGTGGCGGCTATGCCGGCTGCAAGTATTACCCCCATTAGTTTTTTCATCTGGGAAATGCGTGCGGTTTTGAGTTTAGAACCAGGTGACACCGTTGCTATAGCTTGAGTGCTTGTCATACTTAACATCCTGCAGGATAGAAGAGTTGACTGCGATGTGGAAGTTGTAACTCTTGTATGGGCCCACAGGCACGAAGCTTGCGCTCATGGTGAAGCAGTGCATCTTGCGCGATATAGAGCAGTTCATATAGGCAAGCTTGCGGTGTTCCACATCAAAGCTGGCCGAGAACGATGCACTCCAGTTCTTAGTGGGACTCACATTGCCGTTGAGGCTCAGCGAGTGAGTGAAGCGACCGTTATACTCCATCTTGTCATAGTTGAACGTACCGTAGCCGTAGCTCACTGAGTAGTTGAGGCTCAGGCTCCACGGGAAGCTCCATTTGCCATACCCGTCCCCATCTAGCTCCACATCGGTCACACCGTTTTTCTTGCTGTCGTCGTTGTCATCGTCATCACTGCTGCTCGTGCTGGTGTTGCGCCGCGTCGATGTGGTCGACGCCTTCTCCCCATCCTTCTTCTTGCGCTTGAAAGTGGCATTGTTGAAGGTATAGGAGAATGATGTGCCGGTGCTCGACAGGCGTCCCCAGCCACCGCCGTGGAAGAGGCGCAGCTTATTGATGCGCACTGGCTGTCCGGCCTCGTTAAGACCATATTTATACACATCCCACGTTGCGCTCAGGTTGAGGTTGAAACCTCGTGTGAGTCGCAGCAGGATGCTGGTGTTGAGATTGCTCCACTTGAGTGAGTCGGCAGCCATGTTGTAGCTCTGGCTCAGGGTGAAGTTCTCGATCAGAGACACCTTCTTGTAGCCGGTGCTGTCAGTCTCGCTCTTAACCTTGGCCTCAAGATTATTGGCAAGAGAGAAGCTCAATGTTCCGCTCTTGCCCGACGGAGCCGAGCCAAACAGGCCATGCGAGAAGTAGCTGTATTTGCGGGTCTGCACCTTGCCCATCAGGTCAGTGTAGTCATACGAGCCATAGTAGCCCCAGAACTTGGAACTGAAGTCGGGAGCCGCCGAGAACGATACGGTGGGCGTCATGACGTGGCGTATGGTCTGGATCTTGTCGCCAAATATCTTGAGCGGTTTCCAGAATCCATATATCTTAGTATTGAGCGAGATACCAAAGTTGAAGTCAAATATATTGTAGAACCCATAAGTGGTGTCGCACACCTCGGCACTGGCATTGGGGTCCCATTGTCGCCTTATCTTGCTGGTGTACATGCGGTCGTTCATCGAGATATTGGGCGTCACATTTATATACTTGAACAGGTTGAATGTGGCCGACACGGGCATTGAGTGTGACATGCCGTTGCGCCAGTCCTTGTAGAGGTTCTTGTGCAAGAACTCGTCCTGCTTGGCTGTGAGCGAGTTCTGGAAGCGACCCGAGTAAGAAATCTTGATTTTCTCATACCAGCGCTCCTCGCCCACCACGCGCTTGCGCTTGAACGGGGCCATCTGCGACATGGTGATGGTGAAGTTGGGGAACGAGACGCTCAGCGTTGAGTCGGCCGTGCGCTGCGAAATGTTGGCAGTGGTCGACAGGCTCCACTTGGTTCCGGGGAACTTATAAGTGAGGTTGATGCTACTGCTCTTAGTATTCTCGGTGAAGTTATTGGTATAATAAGTGTCCAGGTTGTTGCGCGAATATCCGCTGGTGGCAAAGTTCACGCTGGCGCTGAATGTCATGTTGGGGTTAGCCTTGGGACTCTGCGAGTGGTTCCACAGCACCTGGAAGTTGTGCATCTTGCTGTAGTCAGGGTCGCCCTTGTCGCCAGTGATGGTAGTGAGGTAGTTGACGCTAAAGCTACCCGAGAATTTGTAACGCTTTGAGTAATTGGACTGTGCGGCAAGTCCCCACGATCCACGCGAATAAATCTCGCCAGTGAGAGCCAGATCCATGTGCTTGTTCAGGGCCAGGTAATAACCGCCGTTGCGCAGATAGAAGCCTCGGTTGTAGTCCTCGCCAAAGGTGGGCATGAGGATACCGCTCGAATACTTGTCGGTAAACGGGAAGTAACCAAACGGTAACGCCAGGGGCAAAGGCAGGTCTTCAAGCACCATATACAGGGGACCGGTCACTACGTTCTGCTTGGGCTTCACCTTTCCCTTGGTGAGCTGGAAGTAGAAGTGCGGATGGTCGTGGTTGTCGCAGGTGGTGTATTTGCCATCCTTCATGTAGAACTGGTCGTCCTCCATCTTCTTGGCAACACCGCCTGTGAGATAACCCTCGCCCTGCTCAGTAACCACATCGATGATGTAGCCGCGCTTTGACTTGAAGTTGTAGCTCATCTCGCGCGACTCATAGTCACCGCTCGCATCCTTAAACACGGGTTTGTCCACCAGCACGCCCACGCTGTCAAGCACGCCACGGGCATGCACCTGGTTGCTGTCCATGTTCATCTCAATTTGCGATGCACTCAGGTCGATGTCGCCATACAGCAGCTTGCTGCCGCCATACATGTGGGCCATCGTGCGGCCATAGAGCACAACCGAGTCCTTGGCTGTGAAATTCACCACATGGTCCAGATCAACCTTAGTGGTCACAAACTTGGTCTTCTCGGGCCGCGACACAGCCAGCGAGTCGCTATCAACCACCGTCATCGATGACAGCGAGTCGAGCGGCATCACTATAGCGTCACGCTTCACACGCTGCTGGGCATGTGCACCGAATGCGTCCATAATCCCTGACAGGACCACGAACGACACCATCATCGCGAGTATGTAATACCTACTTTTTTTCACTATTAAGGCTGCCCAAGGCAGCATTGTCGCATTTTAACATGCAAAGTTACTGCAAACTCCACTTTGACGCAAGTTTATAGCAACAATAATGCGCGCGCACGCGTGAATTTATTCTTTTTTAAGATTGCCCCACCTCCCAGGCAACTATACACCAATGCTCCTATTTTGCATAATCCCCGCACAGACCTAAAGGATCACGCAGATTTTTTTACCCAAAAGAACAAAAAGACCTAAAAAATTAATTTTAATTTCTGTCAGTTCATTCTCCCCGCGCGGATCTCACGGATCACGCAGATTTTTTTTACCCAAAAGAACAAAAAATTTATTTTAATTTCTTTTAATTTCTGTCAGTTTATTCTCCCCGCGCGGATCTCACGGATCACGCAGATTTTTTTTACCCAAAAGAACAAAAGAACCTAAAAAATTTATTTTAATTTCTTTTAATTTCTGTCAGTCCTTTTACTCCCCGCACAGACCTAACGGATCACGCAGATTTTTTTGACTAAAAGAACAAAAGAACCTAAAAAATTTATTTTAATTTCTGTCAGTTCTTTTACTCCCCGCCCGAATCTCACGGACCACGCAGATTTTTTTGCCCAAAAGAACAAAAAGACCTAAAAAATTTATTTTAATTTCTTTTAATTTCTGTCAGTCCTTTTACTCCCCGCACAGACCTAACGTTTTTTGACTAAAAGAACAAAAGAACCTAAAAAATTTATTTTAATTTCTTTTAATTTCTGTCAGTCCTTTTACACCCGGTTACAAACCGAAGATTCGTTTCAGTCCATTCTCCCCTCGGTTACAAGCCGAAGGTATCTACATCGCCCAGCAAACGGGCCATCTCGTCAAAGCGTGCCAACGAATCGTCGCCAAAGCGCGCCATCTTCACACGCACCCTCTCAAGCTCACGGGCAGGCTCGCCCAGGTGAGTCTTGCTATAGAACTTGTCGGCATAGCACACGATTTTCTCCTCAAGACTCAGCGGCGTGAAGTCACGGCGGGGCAACGGCAGCTGCTGTGCCTCGACCTCGGCAGCCGTGAGTCCCGACCCCGTGTGTCGCTCGCACACCAGCGCATGCCGGTAAAGCCCCAGCTGGTCCAGCATCTCACGACCCAGCACCCCGTGGCGTATGTAGGGCTCGGTGCCATGACAGTGGATGCCGGCAGCGTCAGTCTTCACGATGCCTATGTCGTGCAGCATCGCAGCCTCACGCACAAACTCGGCATCTACAGGCGTGCCGGCGGCAATGAGCCTGTCGCACAATGCGGCGGCCAGCTCGGCCACCTGGCGGCTGTGCACCGTGAGCACATTGTGCAGCGGTGTGCCGGGAGTATAGAATCGTTCTATTATGTCATTGTAGTCAATCATAATCATTTTCCAAAGCGAGGGATGCTGCACGTCATGCAACATCCCTCACACTATCTTTTACCTAAAACTTATTATCATTCTACTATCATCGTCCATCCATGCTCGTCGGCAATGTCACCGCACTGTATGCCACGCAAGCGGCGGTAGAGCTCAGTAGTCACAGGACCCGGCTTGCCGTCAGGAGCAAAGTAGTAGGTCTTGTCATTTGCCTCGTCATAGATCTCTTGAATGGGCGATGCCACAGCAGCAGTGCCGCACTCGGCAGCCTCCTCAAATGTGG
Organism: Muribaculaceae bacterium; assembly: GCA_024400935.1. Lineage (GTDB taxonomy): Bacteria > Bacteroidota > Bacteroidia > Bacteroidales > Muribaculaceae > Sodaliphilus. The sequence continues at coordinate 4,937 of JAKSLZ010000015.1, forward strand.
CAAGCTCCTCCACAGGAATGGGACGGCACTCCACCTTCAATCCCATGTCGGCAGCAATCTGCTGCAAGCTCATGTTAGTGATTGAGGGCAATATCGAGCCACTCTTGGGAGTAATGTATGTATTGTCCTTGATTGCAAAGAAATTAGCAGGACCGCACTCGTCCAGATACTTCTTCTCCTTGGGGTCAAGGAACAGCGCAGCCGAGTAGCCGTTGGCCTTAGCCTTGGCAGTAGCCGCCATACCGGCAGCATAGTTGCCGCCCACCTTCCAGCAGCCTGTGCCCAGAGGCGCCGCGCGGTCATACTCGCGGTAGATTGCCACCTTGGTGGGCTGGAAACCGCCCTTGAAATATGGTCCCACAGGCATAGCAAAGATGATGAACATATACTCGTCGGCCGGACGCACACCCACACGGGGGGTGATGCCTATCTCAAGCGGACGCAGATAGAACGACGCTCCGCAGCCATATGGCGGAATGAAACGCTTGTTAAGTTGCACAACCTTAGTGCACATCTCCACAAAGAGTTCCTCGGGAATGGGTTCCATGAGGATGCCACGCGCACTGTTGGCAATGCGTTTCGCATTCTCCCTGATGCGGAACAGGCGCACCTTGCCATCCTGGCCCACAAAGGCCTTTTGGCCCTCAAAGGCTTCCTGACCATAGTGCAGGCATGTAGCCGCCATGTGAAGATTGATAGTCTCGTCCTGAGACACCTCAATCTCGCCCCACTTTCCGTCCTTGAAAGTGCAACGCACATTGTAATCGGTTTTCATATATGAAAACGACAAATTACCCCAATCAATATTCTCTGCGTTACTCATACTATTCGTGATTTAGCTTGTTAATGAACTTGGTTAATTCTCATACTCTATACTATAACGCAACCTTCTGCGTCAAGTTTCCTATCTTAACAATATAGATGCCGCGAGAGCCCACTTTGAGCTCCGACTTGCCGGGACTCAGCGTTGCCACCGAGACCGTCTGTCCCAAGATTGTGAACACCCTGACCTGCACCTTGCGTGTAGTGCGTATGGTTATAACTCCGTTAGAACCAAATATTTCCACACCGTCGGTAGCACGTGCATCCACCAGGCTGCGCCCCTGCACCTCACGTGTTGATTCTCGCCATTGCAACTGCTGTGCAAAGGCGGGAGTACCGGCCATCAATGCCAGAACAACTGTCATCAGTGCAAGAATTCTTCTCATTGCTCTATATTCTCGTTGATCCACTACCCTACAAATGGTAGTTTTCCAATTGCAAAGTTACAAATTATAATTAAGAATTAAAAGTTAAACAATCCTTTTTTTTATGCAACTTTCCATTAAGACCTTCCATTAAGTTGGCAAGCGGCACGTATCGTGGGCCTCCCTACCGACTTCCCTCGCGAGGTTTTTCCTTTTGTTCTCAGTCTAAACCACAAATTAAGCAGAAAAAAACTATTTCTTTAGGGAATTCTTGACGAGATTAAACAGATTTTTAGTGCTAAGCCTAATGTACCCCAAAAAGTTACAAAAGCAATCTGATTAATCTGAAATAAAATTCCCTTATTTCTGTTTAATCTGTGGTTTGTTTTATATTATTGCTGTCCGGTAAAAACGTCGGAGACGTTAGAGGCAAGGAAGAGACTCACTATGCGAACCGAGCCTCTGGCGAGCTCGATGAAATCAAACCCCATGCAAGCAGCCTCGAAGAGGTGCGCAACGTCTTCGACGTTGAGATATGAGTAGCCCCAGGTTGGGGACGCGAAGCAGAACCTACCTGGGGTAAAACGACGTCAGCAAATGGTGAGGTTGTCGCAAAATGCCCTTTGCCCGGTCACGGGCAATGATGTAGGGACGACACCCCCGTGTCGTCCGTATGCTCGGAACGAGCATAATTTAGGGCAAGCCGTTGTGTTACAGCGCCCTGCGGTCGCTACGGACGACACAGGGGTGTCGTCCCTACATGCTGCCCGTAACCGGGCAAAACGTTGCTTTAGGCATTTTGCGACAACCTCAGTGTTGGGATCTATCCCCAGGTAGTCGCTGCGCTCCAACCTGGGGCTACTCACATCAAAACGTCTTCGACGTTCCTCATGCGCAAAGCGATCCTTTTGGCATACGAGGCGCAAGGTACGGAAGGGGTCCTGCCGTTCGTGGCCACTGCGCCGTTGTGGGCGCGAGCACTCCGTGCCCGTCGTGTGCCCACAACCGCTCCGCACCCACGAACGGCAGGACTATAGGGATTGTTTTTGTTCATTTTTCGTGTAAGGATGCCTTATTCTGAGGCAACGCGCACAGCCCGGACGCTTTGCCCGATGTAACGGTAGCTGTAGCTCCTAGCAATGGAACTCGAACTGAAGTACAGGTCGTAGGCGCCGTAGCTGTAGTCAGCGTCGAGCGAACATGACCAATAGTAGCCGCTGGAACCCTCGAAGCCGAGGCTCGCGCCGTAGCGGCAGCCAGCGGCAGGAAGGAAAATGCTGTTGCCGTTGCTCTTGCTTGTAATCTTGCGACCCTCTACTCCGTTCTCTGTCACCCACTCTGTTGTGGTGTACCTGCTGTCTACTAGGTCTTCTATCTCCTGAAAAGTGGGCATGCGCCAACCACTGCCCCAGTTGGCGGTAGCTGCGTCATGTGACGCATCAAGGTCTCTATCCTCTTTGTAGCTTAAATTATACACGTCGAAACTGTGGCTCTTGCCCTTAGCGTAACCCTTAGTCTCGCCCCAGGCGAAATACTTACCGTAGTCCTCGGGCTTGTCAGCACCCACATTACAAGTTGCCCACAACACACCACCGGGCAAGCCGAGGTCAACATACTCGCGGCCAACCGAGTCCTTGCCTGACTTGTCAGGGGTGTTCTCAACAGTCACTTCGCTGCTGTCGCTATTTCCCAACGAACCATCAGTACCTCTGCCTGCAACTCCAATAATCACTGCAACAATGGCTAACGCTGCAGCTCCTACGGTCCACCATAGCAATTTCTTTCGATACTTTTTTGAAACATAAAGTCCACGTTTGTTTCTTCTTGTCGGCTTTCGTGTTGTGGTCTTTTTAGGAACTGATTTTTTCGGCTCTTCTGCTTTTACATTTACAGTTGGTTCTTCATCAACCACTATGGCTTCTACCAAGGTGTCATCGATCACATTACTCACTGTAGTATCGCCACTAAGCGCTGCGACGAATGCCGTCGCGCCCTTGAGGCGGTCACGCTTGCGGCTCTTCATCGCCTGGCAGATGGCAGCGATAGCCTGCTGGCTCACACCACGGGACACCAGTTGGTCAACGGGCAAACCTTCCTCATTGACGTCGCTAGCACTGGGTGGACGCTGGCCAGTGAGCAGGTAAAAGAAGGTTGCGCCCAGTGCATATACATCTGTCTCGGGAGAAAAGGAGCCCACACCACCCTGCTTGTACTGCTCCATGGGAGCATAGCCCTCGCTTATGCCCACAGGAGTGGTACTTGTCTGGCTACCAGTCTTAGCATCATACTGCTTGGCGAGACCGAAGTCGATGAGCACGGTCTCGTCCTTGGCATTGAGCATGACGTTGCCGGGCTTCACGTCCAGGTGGTTCATGTTCTGCCTGTGGATATAGTCGAGCGCCGAGGCTATCTGCTTGATGTAGCGAGTGGCTTGCGGCTCAGATATCGGGCCTTCACGCTTCACCTTGTCGCTGAGCGATCCACACTCGGCATACTCCATCACATAGTAGGCTGTGCCGTTCTCCTCAAAGATGTCGTAGATGCGCACAATGTTGGGATGTTTGAAGCGGGCAATGTTGCGGGCTTCCTTGAGGAACTTCTCGCGGAAGCGCTCCACAGTGTCACGCGCCCCCTCGGTGCCCAGCGTGACGTGGCTGGTGCTCTCGTCACGACTGCACATCTCCTTCATGAAGAATTCCTTTATGGCGACAGTGCGGTCTAAACCACTCTGCACGGCTAAGTAAGTGATGCCGAAGCCTCCCTGCCCCAGCAAGCCGAGTATCTTGTAACGTCCTCCCTGCAACAGGGAACCGTTCTTCAAAGTTTGTCCCATAGTGATTTTTCCTAAAGTTTCATTAATCTCACAAAGGTAATATTTTTATCTTAAAAACACAAATCAAAATACACCTCTTCAATCGGCTTAATCAGCGTGAAACTCTTGTACACTGAGAGGCTGCGCCATTAAATGACACAGCCTCTCTATTTGGTATCGTGATATGTTATCTACAGGGGGATTAGTCGTCCTGGCCGTTGGCCTTGTTGATGCGCTTGCGCTCGAGCTCGTCGAGGACAATCTTGCGCATGCGTATGTGGTTAGGAGTAATCTCTACATACTCGTCGGCCTTGATGTACTCAAGAGCCTCCTCAAGGCTGAAGACGATGGGCGGGATGATGCGCACCTTGTCGTCGGCACCGCTTGCACGCATGTTAGTGAGTTTTTTAGACTTGGTCACGTTGATGACAAGGTCTTTCTCCTTGCTGTGCTCACCCACTACCTGGCCGCCATAAACATCCTCCTGCGGGAAGATGAAGAACTTGCCGCGGTCCTGCAGCTTGTCGATGGCATAGGCAAAGGCTGTGCCGCCTTCCATAGCGATGAGCGAACCGTTAGTGCGGCGGGTGATCTCACCCTTCCAGGGCTCATAGCACAGGAAACGATGGGCCATGATTGCCTCACCGGCACTGGCAGTAAGCACATTAGTGCGCAGACCTATGATGCCTCGTGCGGGAATCTTGAACTCGAGCAGGATGCGGTCGTTCTGCGTCTCCATCGCGGTCATCTCACCCTTGCGGCGAGTAACCATATCAATCATCTTGCTGGAATATTCTTCAGGGACATTGATGCTCAAGGCCTCGATGGGCTCGCACTTCACACCATCAATCTCCTTGATGATAACCTGGGGCTGACCCACCTGCAGCTCATAACCCTCACGGCGCATCTCCTCGATGAGCACACTCAGGTGGAGCACACCGCGGCCAAACACGAGCCAAGCGTCCTCGTTGGGCGAGGGCTCAACGCGCAGAGCCAGGTTCTTGTCAAGCTCCTTCATCAGGCGGTCATAGATGTGGCGTGATGTCACATACTTGCCGTCCTTGCCAAAGAAGGGAGAGTCATTGATAGTGAAGAGCATCGACATGGTGGGCTCGTCGATGGCGATGCGAGGCAGGGGCTCGGGATTAGCAAAGCATGCGATAGTGTCGCCAATCTCAAAGCCGTCAATACCAATGATTGCACAGATGTCGCCACTCGACACGCTCTCAACGTGCTTCTGGCCCATACCTTCAAATGTGCGCAGTTCTTTGATCTTCTGCTTAGACACTGAGCCATCCTTCTTGCACAGAGCCACCTCCATGCCGTCAGTGAGAGTGCCGCGGTGAACGCGACCCACTGCGATGCGGCCCACATAGCTGCTATAGTCAAGCGATGTGATGAGCATCTGTGCATCACCCTCGATGATTTCGGGAGCAGGGATATACTTGATGATGGCATCAAGCACTGCAGTGATGTTGTCGGTGGGCTGTGTCCAGTCGTCGCTCATCCAGCCTTCCTTGGCCGAGCCATACACTGTGGGGAAGTCGAGCTGGTCCTCAGTGGCGTCGAGATTGCACATCAGGTCAAACACGGCCTCCTGCACCTCGTCGGGGCGGCAGTTGGGCTTGTCAACCTTATTGATCACCACGATGGGCTTGAGACCCAGCTGGATAGCCTTCTGGAGCACGAAACGGGTCTGGGGCATGGGGCCCTCAAAGGCGTCGACCAGCAGCAGGCAGCCGTCGGCCATGTTGAGCACGCGCTCCACCTCACCGCCAAAGTCGCTATGGCCCGGGGTGTCAATGATGTTAATCTTGTGTCCGTTATAGTTTATCGAAACGTTTTTAGAAAGGATTGTAATGCCACGCTCTCTCTCCAGGTCGTTGCTGTCGAGAATCTGATTACCCATGTTTTGATTGTCGCGGAACAGGTTACCTGCAGCGAGCATCTTGTCTACCAAAGTTGTTTTGCCATGGTCAACGTGAGCGATGATGGCAATGTTTCTAATGTTCTGCATTGTACTATTTTTATTTTGCGGCTGCAAATTTAGTGATTTTTTCGCAATTATGCACAAGATTAATGCGTTAAGTAATGGTAAAATAAAAACTTGGGGTGTTTTTTTTGTTTTTCACTATGCTTTGCTCCATCTTGCCGCCTCATTTTGCGTTGTTTCTTGGAAGTTATTATTGCACCCTTACTAAACCGCACACTATAATAAAAAAGGAGCGGGAGATGCTTTTCAAGACCGTGCCTCTCCCGCTCCTATAGAGTGTGTTGCTATTTAATTATCCAGTTCATTTAGACATGATTGCAAACAACAGGAAATTGACATCAGCAATATCGATGTCGCCGTCGTTATTCACATCGGCGCGTGCCCTATACTGCTCTACATTGTCATACCCCATCATGAGGCCTACAACGATGTTCACGTCAGCAACATCCACATCGCCATCCTGATTAATGTCGGCGGGATTGCCAGTCGAGCCTTTAACCACGGTGAGGGCCTTGCGGGCCGGTGTGGTATTCTCGTTGACATCGGTGGGAACAGAGTAGATACCCACCTTGCTGCCACCGGCAATGAGGTTGCCACCATAGTCAAATGCCATCTGGTAGATGTACTTGCTACCATCAATTGCGTCGCAGTCAAATTCTGTGTTATAGGCAAGTGACGGAGTGTTTCCATTCCAAGTGATGTCAAAGAACTTGAGCGTACCAGCTGCATCGTTGATAACGAGAGTCTTGCCGTCGTTAGAGATTGCAAATCCCGAACCGCCCGAGCTTGTAAGGTAACTGCTTATACTGCTATCAGAACCCGAGTTGTAGAGCACATTGCCGTTCTTGTCGACATAGACAAGTGAGGGCACGGTAGCTGTGTTCTGTCCTGCAGAACGTGTCTGCGCCACCCAGATATTGCCTTCATCATCGGCAATGACATTGCCGTTGCCATTGGCCTGCAGGCTACTGATGTTGTAGTTGAACGACGGTGCCTGGTTCCAGTATTCCTTTATAGAACCGTCGGCATTGCCTATGTCGTAGCGACTGACGATATTGCCCATATCCTCGTTGTAGACATACATCTTGGTGCTCGCACCTGTGCCCTGAATCCAAACCGAAGGAGTTGAACTTGCCACGCTTGTACCGCTTGCGTTAGTGAGCAGACCGCTGCTTGCGCGGGTAAGGAATGTGCCGTCGGCATTGCGGAAGAACGACTTGAAGCCTGCACTGAAGTCAGCAGGATTGGCAACAAAAACGCCCGAAGTGGGATCACCCCAGTCAGGAACATAAACTTTGCCCTCGCCATCAATACCGATGCGGTAGTTGCTGCGGAAGACATTGCCGTCATCACGCTTCTTTATCACTGTTGAATTGATTCTTATTCCATCGGGATCATAAGCATAAAGACCATTGCTTGCCGATGCTGTTCCGGCACGGTCGGCTACATAGAAGCTTCCGAAGTACATGCTCTCGGGATTCTTGTCAATGGCAACGAAAGCACGAGTAAACGAGAAATTAGAGAAGTCATTGAGGCGCTTGAACTCAGTCACTTTATATCCCTTGAGTTTCACTGCCCAGTTAAGGGTCTGTCCGGCATCACCGGGCAAGTCAGTGGCCTTGAATGTAGCACTGTTAGTTCCCTCAACAATGTCGTTGAGAGGCAGTGTACCCACCTCAGTGCCGCTCTGCGCGTCATAGAATACAAGGCTAGCTTGAGTTGCGTCGTTGTTGGCAGTGAACGAGAACGTGTAGTTGCCGCCATCGGCCTCGACATCAAGGTCATAAGCATAGATGCCCTTGACTACAGTGCCGGCGGGAGGCTCAGGATTGTCGTTAACCTTAGTTGCAAACTTGATGATGCTGTTGTCACCTGTGAGGTAAGCATAGAGGTCGTCGCCGTCGGCCCACGCGCCAGCTGCGCTATAGGCAGCCGAAGCCACTGGCGAAGCAGCGTCGATATCGGTATTAACCGTATTGACAAGCGATGCCCTGTTGAAACCATCGGTGATGTCAATAAACTTAATGCCCTGCACGGTACTTGTGCCATAAGGAGCTACCATGAGTTTGTGGTCCTTGTAATCCAAGAAACTGAAGTCAGTACCACGTGCGCCATGCGATGTTGCCAGGTAAGTATAAGCCGTGGGAACACCTGCAGCTGCAGTGGGCATGGGGAACTCGACAATAGTACCGTTAGAACCTCCCATAACATAATTAGTGCCGCTGAGGGGTGACACCGCAAGGAAGAGTTTTCCGCCCTGAGCAGGATCGCCCAGTGTAACGGCATTGAGCGTGGCATTAGTGTTGACATGCCAAGTCTTGGTCACTGCACCGTTAGCGATAGCCACATTGGTCACGCGCATAGCACGACTGTCGCCCGAGGTAACGCCCACAATGGCCACAGTGCAGTTAGAGGCTGTGCCGTTGACTGCCATGGCATATCCCATGTCGGCATTATAGTAGTTACATGAATTCTGTGTTGTAAAGAACTGTGCAGGGGCAGCATCTAGGCTATTCCAGATGTAACCATAAAGCGTGCCCTGCTGATTGCCGCTCTCGACAAACGATGCGTCAAACGAGTTGCGAACGCTTGAAACGCTCACCAGTTTCCCATCCTCAGTAAGGGCGATAGAACCAATCTGGTTGTAGAAACCAGGATTGCTCTCGTTGACATAAATGCCTGCGGTGCTGATGTTCTTAAGAACTTGCTTGGTAGTGTTGTCCACCAGATAGAGGTTAGCATTCTTGCCGCTGTGCGTGAGCACGATGGTGTTGTCGCCCTGCTGCAGTGTCTGCGCAACGGTTCCTGTAATTTCGCCGTAAGTGGTAACAGGTTCCTGGATAAAGGCGAACTCTCCGAGCGGTTCTACAGTGCCGGCATTGAGATGCAACTTGGGATAGGTGGTTGCATTGGCAGTCACTGTGATTTCGGTTGATTTGAGCGTGCGGTATCCAGTGCAGCTTGCCTGGAGCTCATAGGTTCCGGGCTCCACATCAAAGAATGCAAATACACCGTTCCACTCCTGGTCAGTGGTATAGGTCTTGACCACAGTGCCGTTCTTGAGCAGCTTCACGGTAGCGCCATTGAGGGGCTTGAACTGGTCATCGGTTCCCTCTCGATAGCCATAGAGGCTGTGAGTCATCACCTCCTCGGCATCTTTCACGGTACCCAGCACAGCACCTGTGGTGAGCTGCGGGAAGCCAAAGTAAGCGCCGATGCCGCGTGCCTCGCGCAATCCCTCCTCGCGGTCGTAATCGAAGTTGAGGGCACGGTGGCGTGCGGGAGCGTAGGTGTGGAAGAATCCCTCGAGCAGATAGCCCGGTGTACCATGCTTGAGCACGCCCAGATAGCCGTCATACTGCTTGCCATTGTTGCGTGTGGTAACCGTGTGGCTGCCATAGTAGTCCCAGTCTCCCTTTACATAGGCAGCAGTACGCGAGTAGTTCTCGAGTTCGGATGCAATATGGTAAGGATGATTGGCAAGCGCCATCTCGCGACTACCTGCCACCTGGGCCTTGGAGTCCTGTCCGCGATACAAGTAGGTGGGATAATTGACCATATTGTTATCGTTGGCATCGCTGTGCGAGGCAACGAACATGTCGAAGTTACCGGCTTCAACCTCCTCGCATATCTCACTGAGGTTGCGGTTATACTTGGTACTCGACTCCGAGTCCTTGGGCCAAGGACCGTTCTTAGTGCGCGAGAACACGATGTTTTCCTTCTTCACACCCATCTGCTGCAGGGTGTGCCCTATGTAGAGCGAACGGGGCAATGTGCCGCGTCCCTCATAGAAGCCAAGCGTGTCGGTCAGATTAGTGTTATTGGGGTGAGCTATGGTGTTCATCGGGCGGTCATTGCTCGTAAACGAGCCGTGGCCGGGATTGAGATAGATGCGGAACTCGCTGGCATCCTGCGCCTGCATGGTTCCTGCTGCAACCAGTGCAGCCGCTGCAAGTGATAGTATTTTCTTCATAGCTGCACGTGTTTATTTGTTAATACTGATAATATAAGCCTCTCCCGTAGGGGTTGAGAAGGCAATCTTGCGGCCATCGGCGGTGGGAAGCGGATACATCGCTATCACGTCGTCGCTTGTGAGCGTCTGGCTCATGCCGTTAAGGTCTAGCGCAACGATGCTCGACGATGTGTACACCATGCCGTCGTCAGCGTCATTCATGCCCACAATAATCTCATCATTGTACCAGCGAGGGGCACGCACCTGGCCAATGGCCTGGATGCCAGTGCCGTCTATGTTGCACACATAGGCACCGTCGCCGGTGACATAGAACAGTGCCTTGCTGCCGTCGGGCGACACGCTGGGCCATATATAACGCTTGTCGGCTCCTAACGGAGAGAACTCAGTGGTAACGCCATCAACGGTTTTCATCAAGTGCAGACGGTCAATCGAGAGAATGACATGACGCGAAGCCACAGCGGTCTTGTTAAGAGCCTTCACATTAGAGCGTCCTTCGTTGACAGTAGTGGCAACACCGCCCTGCACATCCATTGCCTGGAGAGAGCGAGTTGCTTTCACCAACTCTGTCTTTTTGCCAGAGGTCATGTTTACCGACTTGACGGCAGTCATCTTGAGGTGATTCTTGTTAAACGAGGTTTCACGATACACCACACTGTTGCCGTCGGCCGAGATTTTCACATCATATCCCGCACCGGGGGCATCGGTAATTTTTGTAGTCTTTCCAGTAGTGAGGTCATAGCGGGTGAGCCCTGCGTTGTAATCTGTCGTGATAAGAAGATAACTGCCGTCGGGACTGATTGCCGCGACCTTGTTAGCTGCATCCTCGGGAATAGCCACCTGCTGCACACCACCCACATCAAGCAACTGCGCATAACCTCCCAAAGAAACAGCCAATGCAATAGAAAAAATAAGTTTTCTCATTTTTTAAATTGTAGATTTTAAGAAATCATCCGTTTTGGTTTATAATATCATTTATTTTGAATGTGTAAAATTACAAAATACAATTGGTATATACAAAATTTATACAATATTTTTCATTACAACACGTTCTAACACGCAAATAAACTACAAAAAAAAGGCGGCCCCATAAGTGGAACCGCCTCGACTTTGTATCATTAAGATTCTGCTTAATCAATTAGCTGCCCAGCACGATGTTGAGCAATGCATTGACGTCTGAGATGTCGACTGTGCCGTCATTGTTGATGTCGCCACGGCCTGCATAAACATCCTCGCCACCGAGAACAACGTTGAGAACGGCGTTCACGTCTGAGATGTCGACGGTGCCGTCGTTGTTAACGTCGCCGGGAGTTACAACGGGATCATCCTTCTTCTCGCCCTGAGACAGCTTGTAGACGATATATGCTCCGGGGATGTGGATCTTCACGTTAGCCTCACGGTAGTTAACGCCTTCAGGGAGAGCGGCTGCTGTCAGTGTAACGTTGGTCACGCTAGTCCACTCGCCGTTTTCCATCTCGTCGGCAACTTCTAGGCCGAGCCACTCGGGCAGGTCGCTGCCATCCTCAAGAGTTACTTCCATCTCCTCAGCAGGGCTGTAGGTGTACATGGGGATTTCAACAGTCTCGCCTTCGACTGCAACGTTCTTCTCGCCTGTCTCGGCAATCAGGTTCCATGTGAGATAGGGATGGGCAACCTCGGCATAGATTGAAATACCGGCCTTGCGCTCGCCTGAAGTGAAGAAGTTGTTGAGGCCCTGATACTTGATAGAACCATCGCTCTGTGTGCGGCCCATGTAGCAATGCTCACCGAAGCCTTCGTCATAGAGGTCAGTACCCTGTGTGAGGGTGAAGTCTGAGATTGTGCTGTTGTTGTAGCCGGTGAAAACTACCAGAATGGGGAAGTCGATTTCGGGCTCAACCATGAACTCAAGTCCGCTGCCATCGTCGGGAGCAATCAGTTCAAAGGGAAGCATACCGCTTGTGATACCTGCACTGGTAAATTCGCTGGGAACAATAGTGAATGTACCCTCGGCCAACAACTCGCCAGGTTCAGCTACAACCGATGTTGTTTCGCTATACTGAGGCATCTCATCGAGCTTGTAAACCTTGACCTCGAGGTCACAAGGATCATTGTTAGCAAACGCGAGGTTCTGGAATGCGACACCCACACGGCGCAGCAAGTAAGGATGCTGAGGTTTCTCAAATGCCATAGCCAGCGCATCGATGCCTGAATAGTTGCGGCCAAACCATTTACCTGTAGTGCCACCATCGGCATCCTTTGCACCCGATGAATAGGTACCGCCAGCAAGGTTGGTTGCGTCGCGGTTAGTGCTTGCTGCACGGAACTTGGGAGTGCACCACATGCTCTGGTCGGCAGTGTTAGTGAATGTGGTCTGATAGTCAACGCGGGCAATATAGCGTGAACGATATTCCTTATTCACAGCTTTACTGGTACCCGAACCGGTAACCGACCAACCATTAATAGTGTAGCTGTAGGTTCCTTCGCTACCTGTTGCAAACAGGCGGGGAACTGTATCGAGAGTCATCACGCCATAGTCCACATCAAGTGTGGGGCCTGAAGCCGAAAACTCCTCATGCGCTTTTGTATTACGGTTATACAGGAAATAAGTCCAGTCATAAGAGCTCACCTCGCCCATGTTGATGCAATTAGGCTCATAAGTCACTGTGCGGAAGGGCCAGCCCATGAGGTAAGGTGAATACTGTGAAGAATACTTGTAGTTATTGTTTTCCTGGCTTGCACACAAACCATAGAAAGCTCCGGCAGGACGCTTGTAGAAAGCGCGTGGTGTTCCATCGCCAGCCTTGGGAGCGACCTTGCGTGCAGCCACCTGGCCCTGTGTGGCCATCTGGTCAAACTGTTCTACTGCAAGGGGCATCATTACAGAAGCATCTTGCTGTACTGCTTGTCTTGTTACACTCATCTCTGAGCGAAGGCCACCGTTGGCCATCGCTGTTGCGGCGCATAACGCAGCCGTAGTTAAAAGTAGACTTTTCTTCATAATAACAAGTTTTATTTAAAATACATTTATTAACGCATTAAGGGCTATTTTTAGCAATTTCTTGCAAATTTAGACAAAATATTTTAAAACAACAAGCAATAAGGTGATTTTCTTTACACTTTTACTTTCAAACCACACCAAAACACTTAATAAGAAAAACGGCTACTGTATTTCTACAGTAACCGCAATTATCTTTGTTATTTTGACAATAATTCAATCACAGGATAGTCAGCGGGACACCATTCAAGCGTTGTCAGTTGTCCGGGACTGAGCCAGCAGTGGTCATTGTGTTCCTTGCGGGTGAATGAAGGCGGCAAGTCTCCACTTGCCCCACGAGGAGTACAGCGATAAAACATCAGCCTGATGTCAAAGTCGGGATAACTGTGGTCAACAGTTGCCACGTGCTCACCCACAATCACATCCATGTCAAGTTCCTCGAGCAGCTCGCGATGCACAGCTTCCTCGGGGGTCTCGCCCGCCTCGATTTTTCCGCCGGGAAACTCCCAACGAAACGACGTGTAGTCATACTTGGTAGCACCACGCTGCATGCACAAGATGCGGCCTCCCCACTCTACCACCGCTGCAACCACCTCTAAACGTTTTCTCATTTCGTCTTATTTTGCAAGGCTCATGTTCAAACTGATGCCGTAGTTAGTGTTTGTGGTGGGATAAGCAGTTGTCGACACGAGCGGAGTATTGACCTGATGGTCAAAGTAAGCACCCATGGTGATGCGCTTGCTCACCTGGTAGTTTGCAGTGAACTTGACTGCAAACGTGCGTGTGCCGCTAGTGGGCTGTGCCATGTTGTCAGCAATCTTGCGTATCAGGGCTGTGTTATTATTGAACTGCAGGTCAAAGTTGAGCGTGAGGTCGTTGCTCACACCTTGCTGCTTACCGCCCTTCATCTTGAGCACGCTGTTGAAGTTAGCAATCTTATAACCTGCACCTATCACAAATGATGTGGTGCTAGCTTCTACCACCTGACCGGCGGCACTGTTGAGGGTGAGTGTGCGCTGGTCGCGATACTCACAGTTGAATGTCATGCTGTTATTAAGCGTAGCATTGATACCAATGAGCGGCGCAAACTTCTCAGTCACCGTTACCGACGAGATGTTGAATGGTGATGACGGGATAGCATTTCCTGTGAGTGCGTCCTGAGTAAATCCAAGGCCACCGCCTATGTCTAACCAGTCAGTAAATGAGTTGAACGAACCCACCTGATAAGTACACTGGTAAGCATGGGTGAGAGTGAAGCTCTTGAAGTACTGCTTGAAGAACGGGAGTTTTGACAATCCGTCATAGGTGATGCGCCAGTTAGGAAGAATCTCCTTTAACGCCGGGAACGGATTAAGGGTTACCTTAGATGCCTTCTTGCCCGAGTAAGCAGCCATGAATGCAGGGATGAGGACATCGCTGCTCATCATGTTCACGCCACCCAGTTCAGGATCATATTCCTTACCGGCAGCCATTGTGCCACGCAAGAATCCACGGTCAGGATAAGTTGTACCAATGTACTGGTTCTGCAGACGCTGGGCCACAATGGGAATATTAGCCAGGAACTCATCGAAGACGCCACTGTGATATCCGTTGCCGGCATTTCCTCTCGAAGCAAATGCCGTCGCTATGGCCATGTGGGTCTTAGTGTAGCTACCGGCATACAGTGTAGTCATGTCTTCATACATGAACTGCATCTGGCTGGTGCGGTTGTCGGTGCGATTTCCGGTCAAGGTCACCTTGAGACCCTTGATGGGCTCGAGCTGTACCTCGGCACTGAACTCCTGCGTCTTGGCAAACAGGGCCGGAGTGGTCATTGACTGGTCGCCCAGCAGCCAGCCGCGCTCTTTTGCCTTCTCAACATAGTGGTCACCAGCAAAACCAAACGCAAAGTCAAGGCCCGGAGCCATCACATCATAATGGGTGGTCTGGCCAAATATATCGCCAATCTCGGGTATGAACTGTGGCAACGACAAGCTGTTAGTGTTTCGCCATTTCACACTCACATTGCGCACACTCATGAGCATGCGTGTAGTGTACTGGCCCAGTTCACTCCAGAACGACTTGTCCTCAGTGAGGTCCTCGGTCACAGTGAACTTGATACTCTTGTCACCAGTTGTGAGGATCTCAACATTATTGTTGTCACGCACCTTATATTTAATAGTGAATGCCTTGTTGTCGGTCGTGGTGGCTGTCACCTTCACTTTCTTAACGTTCAGGTTATGCTTGATCACAAGCACCGAGTCGCTGTCGCTGTGCAACTTGAATGTCCTCTGGAACTTCTTGGCTTTCTTGTTCTTATTCTTGTCCATGGGGGTATTCTTGTTGGAATTGCTGGCAAACCTCTTGTTCACTGCCTGCAAATAAGGAATCTTATTGTACAGCGTCTCCATGTTGAGACGTGTGTCAATATTAAGCGACGACTGGCTGGCAATAGTATTGCCCGACGACACGTTGTCAATAACAGTTCCGCGGTCCCAGCGATAAGTGGCATTGTAGGTCGCTGACGCATTGATGAACGACAGAATGGGTATTGCGCTGAACGGAGCTTTATAGCTTGCAGTGAATGTCTGGTTATAGGCCCACGGTGTACCCAGGTCCTTGATGCTCTGCCAAACAGAGTCACGCCAGTCGCGATAACGGTCGGGGAACAGTTGCTTGTTCACCTGGCCTATGGGCTCAAGGATGTGAGCCGTAGTATTGCTGTTGAACGACATTGACAACGACTTAGTGAAGTTCCAGCTCAATGAGAACTGGCGGTCCCACAAGAAATTCTTGCTCACTGCAACCGGCAGTTCAACGTCAATACCGGTCTCGTTGCGAGTTTGCTGCTCATAGTAGTAACGGGACATGTTAGTGTTGAACGCAAGATTTGTGGGCAACCAGCGGAATTCCCATTCGCGGAAGAACTTCATGTTCTTGTTCTTGGCGTCAATGAACTTCTTGAGCGGTGCAAACGGCTTGATATATGGCGACCAGTTATACTGGAAGCTACCACGATAGTCATTAGTGTTCTCATACACATTGTCAGGATCGTTGAGGTGCTGCTTGTTAGATGAGTAACTGAATGTAAAGTTAGCAGGATCCCAAGGCATTGAGTTCTTGCTCTTGACATCAAACTTGAGTCCCGACACGCTGAAACTCTTCACCGTGCGACGAGTCTCGGCAAAGGCGTTGATTGAGTCACGCTGGTGCTCATTGGCACAAGCATCCAGTGCATCTTCAAGCAGGATATCCTGGTCCAGAGGATTGTACTTGGGCACCGTTGTCTCATTGCTATATGAGTAGTAGACGGGGGCATGCAGCTTAGCCTTCTCGGGAAGGAATCGGCCCACATCACCCTGCACTGCCACATTGTACTGGTTGTAATTGTCCATGCGGCGCTGAGTCAGGCTCTCATTCACTCCACCAAATCCGTATGTCTCTTTATGGAAGCCCACATTGACGGTCGCAATGTCACTCATGTTGAGTGTAGCGTTGGCCTTAGCAGCCCAACCGCCGTCATTGTCAAAGTCAGTGACGCGCATCTCATCCACCCACACGATACAGTCCTTAGATGTAGCAGAGTTGTTGCGCACACCAATGAGCATCACGCGCACATCACTCAGCGTGGGATTACCCATCACAATTACTCGATGGTTGGGGTGTTCAGGATCCTGCTCCTGATAACGCTGGAAATAAGATACTCCTGATGTTCCGCTCATCTTCTCGGCATTGCGATGCTTTTTAACATCAGTAAATACATCCAGGTCGATGTCCATGGTGTTGTTCTCAGGCCATACCCTCAGGCGGTCCTGTGTGCTATTAGTGTTATAGCGACCATGAGGAGTGAGTTCGAGGGGAACCTCATACTCATAGTAGTTGTTCTTGATGTCGGTACCCAGGCGCAGGAACACTGAGATGTCACCGTTCTTGAGGTTGGTAACGTCGTCAATCAATGCCTCACCGTGGAGGAACATCTGCAGGCGCTGGTAAATGCGCAGGTCAAGGCTTGTGTTGCGGTAAACACCACGGGCGTCATCGGCCTGGAGACCCTGCACCTTCATCTGCATTGACTGCTCATTGAGCTGTGTGATTTGTGACTGGCCTGAGTCAACAATACGTGACACACCGGGAGGCAGCACATAGTTGACGGGCTCACGACTCGCATTCTCCTCAATATTTACTGAGTTGATATTGATAGAGCCTGATGCCGGGGTATCGCCACGCAGGTTCAGGTTATAGTCATAGTTGCGCCACTCCCCTCTCACGAGTTCGAGAGTTGCAAAACGCAAGTGGGTGGTCTCACGGAAACCGGTCATGAACATGCGCATGAATCGGATGGTCGAGAAGTCATTGATAGTTCCTATCTTCTTCTCATAGTCGCGCAATGGAATGCTGAACTGATACCATGTTGCGGTCTGGTCCTTGCCGTCACGAGTGTGAACCTTTGCCACCTGCTTGTCAGTGATGTGGTTCATGCCCACCTGCAGTGAGTCAGGGTGAATCGCGATGCGATACTGGAAGTAACGCTCATACTCGTTGAGGGTGTTGTCCTGGTTGATATCCTCCACATCAGGCACACTGCGGGCACTCTGATACAGACGGTCGCCGGCATCTTCCTGCGACAGCGAGTTGCCCTCTGTTCCGTTGTAGTGCTTATAACGCTCCAGGATTGAGAGCTTCTGCTCGTCATAGTCATATCCGCGATAGAAGTGATAATTGTCGCCGGCGGGGTCATTGAGCGGAGAGAACGGGTCGTTCTCCATTGCAGCAATTGTGGCGGCAGGCAATGTCACACGCAGATTATCGGTATAAGCCTTATAAGTAGAGAATGTTTTCTCCTCGGCTGTAGTCAGTCCGTTAAGACCAACATCCTGTCGGGGACGCGAGCCACTGCCGTTGTCAAATGCATAGGTCATTGAGGTTTGGGTCGAAACCTTACCCCATTTAGTGGTCTGGACATTGGCCGAGTCGCTGTCATTTACCGGTATACCATTTTCATAGCTCTTGAGTCCATCCTTGAGGATATCCTCGCTCACCTCACCCAGGTTGAGGTAGAGGTAACCACCGTCTCGGTTAGGATTGTTTTCGTCCATGAACGGGTCAAGGAGCCAGAACTGTATATACTCGATGTTTGATTGTTCAAAGTTGGTGTTGTCAAGCTTGCGCATGATACCACCCCAACGTTTCTCGGGATTGAGCAAGTTGCCCTCACTGTCGATGTTTGTGTCATCAAGGTTATAGGGACCACGCTCCTTAGGATAGAACGAGAGGTTGAGGGTCTGCACAGTCGACGATTCGCCATAGTTGAGTTCACGTCCCGGGAACACCTCACTGTAGCTCACCTCACGCACATAGGGGTAAGACAACTGCTCCAGGTCATTCTTTATGTAACCGGGTGCATACGATGAGTTGCGCTGAGTGAACAGGCGGTCAATGTTGTACCAAGCCAGCAGCGATCGGTTCTTACCATAGTCAATGTTATTTGACAACGCTGCCTCAGGGAACAATGCCCCAGCCCCACCGTCATAAGGTGTTGATGCCAGGAACCACGCATAGGGCGAACGCAAGTCGATACCCGACTGTGTTGACTCAAAGTCGTCGATATAACTGCTACCGGCATTAGAGCCTGTCTTGGCCTGATGAGGCACAAGCTGTGCAAACTCTCCCTTGAAGGTGAGTGATGACGGTGCAGTAGCATTTACAGTGGGAATCTTATTAAGCAAGTTAGTGAGCCACATGAACTTAGTGCTGTAGTTCATGTTGACACCCCATATTGTGTTGTTCACGATTTCGTCACCTATCGCTACCTTCTCGGTCAGAGCCTTCTCGCCATAGTGCATCACAGTACCACCTATGTGGAAGTTCTTGTTGAACGCATAGTCCAGGTCAAGGCCCATCAGTGTCTTGCGCTGCATCGAGAATGTCGACTGGTTCTCCAGTGACACGCTGATGTTGGTTCCTGCGTCAATGATGCTCTGGTTAGTAATGGTGACTGTACCCATATTATAATCTACGGTATAGTCGCTGTTCTCGGTCAAGGTAACACCACCTGCCGTAACAACAACCGAACCACGGGGCACGTTCATCGCATTAAGCTTAATCACGTTGCCAGACGATGCCTGATACTCACCCGACAGCACAAACTTGTTCTTGTCCTGCACCTGACGTGCAGCAGTGAGTGTGGTGTCATAAAGCTCGTCATATACATATATCTTGGCAAGCTCATCATTATTGAGTTTCTTGCGCAAGTGGTCACCGAAGGGCTCAACTACTGGGAAGATAATCTTACCGTTAGAGCTGTTGACGGTGTAATTCTCGATGTAGTCAAATCGGCCGTCAATATTAAATTCATTATTGGCATCCAGGCGGTCCAGATTCATGACCTGCAACAGAGGCACGCCGTTAATCTCACCGGCAGGAATGTAAGGGAGTTCAGTACCCGTGGTGTCGCTCAAGTATTTGATATTGAGCTTGAAATTCTTTTTCTCAATCGAATAGGCACCCAGCGAATACACATTCTTCATCATCAGGTCCCACATGGGCTGATCAGTGGATGTGGTGGTTCCCTTGAGCATCTTCACATAGAGCGACTGCTCGCTATCAGTGATGTCACCCGAGAACTCACCCACCTGATAGGTATTGCCGTGGTAAGTATACTGATAAGCAACGGCGAGGACCTCGTCGCTGTTAAGGGCTGTCTTGAGCTGGATATAACCCAATGTAGAATTGAGCGTGTATTCTGATGACGACAGCAAACGCGCGCTCTCGATCTTCTCATAGCCGTTACCGCCGTCAAAACCATAAGCTTTAAGAGGCTCGAGTGCTGCTGCCGTTTGGCTTATATAACGGGCGTCGGGGTACTGGGTCTTAATTTCTTCCAACAGGTTGTTTGAACTGTTGGTGGGATTGTCGGCCGACGGATTAGGCACCCAGTGGTTATTGGCGATGCGGCGATTCTCACCCACATCCTGGAATGCAACAAGGTTGCGCGCCTCGCTGAAGTTGCTTCGCTTGTTGGTAATCCACACCTCTACACGGGTGATGTTGATACCCGACGATACCAGCGGCAACTTTGAACACCACTTGTCATAGTTGTCACGGAAGAAGTGTGACAAGAAGTAGTTGCGGTTCTGGTCATACTTGTCGGCAGTAACATAGAACGATGTGGTCTGTGCGCCACCCTTGGTGTTTACAGTCTGTGACTCACTATTTTGCTGCGACACAAGCGCGGTGGCAGTGAGCTTGCCAAACTGCAGTTTGGTCTTTACACCAAACAGTGCCGAGCTACCGCGAATGAGCGACGACCCCGTGGTCATGCTCACGTTACCGGCCTCGATGTTCTTGATTATCTCATCCTCTTTGCCGTCATAGGCAAGCTTGAGGTTCTTGTTGTCAAAGTCAAATGTTGCATCGGTGTTGTAAGTCATGTTGAACTTCATCTTGTCACCCACCGATGCCGAGATTGTTGCCTGTACCTTTTGGTCAAAGTCAAAGTATGTCTTACGTCTTGAAGCGACACTCAACGCAGGGTTGTCGGTCTTGTTGCTCTTTACACCCATGTTGACCACAACTGAACCTTGTGTCTTAAGCTGCACGCCACCTGGGCCAAAGATTGACTCCAGGGGACCCAGTCCAAACTGCATGTCCAGGAAGTTGAACGGATTCTTTGCCTTCTCCTCGGCACTCTCAGCATTCTTTTGACGGTAATACTCCTGCATCGACTGGCGCAATGCCACGTTTTCATATTCGTCGGCCGAGAGTATAAACGGTGTCACGATGTCATTGTCGCCCAGCTTGGTGTGAATTACATAGCAACCGGTTTCGGGGTCATATTCGGCCTGGGTTGTGATGTTTGACGGATCCTTAAGGTCAATAGAATACTCTTTTTCACCTGTCACATCTTCATAACTGCCGGGTACTGTGGGGCGCACATTGAAAGATGTGGTCAACGTGTCGCGCACACTGCGGTTATTAGTGCTACCGCTTTTTTGTCCCTGGGGTGCTGCAGGAGCCACTGGAGCAGGGGGTGGAGGAGCAAGTTTTGACTGGACATATTGGGCAAAAGCATAGTCGTTGCCCACCGCAATGGCTATCATTGCAGCGACAAACAACAGGGTTATTATTTTGATCCTACGTCCTATCATTAATTTTGTGCCCAAAATGTGCACTAATCAAATGCTAAAAAAACTTAAAAAACACAATCCACCCCCTCACGATGATTTTTACATCATCTTAAGGGCTTTCTTGATGGCATCTTCCACTGAGATGCCAGGTTCTTGCTTAATTAGCTTTTTCAGAGCCTTTTGCGACATCTGTTGGGTAAATCCCAGCATGACAAGTGCCGCCATTGCCTCCTCAAAAACTTCGCTAGACGCATGGTCCGCTACCTCTATTAACGCATCACCTGCCACTTTTATTTTGTCCTTGAGGTCCACAATTATTCTCTGAGCAGTTTTTGCGCCCACGCCTTTCACGCTCTTTAGCACCGCAACGTTGCCCTGAGCAATGTTCATCTCCAGCTCGGCAACGGGCAGCGACGACAAGATCATGCGAGCGGTGTTCACTCCCACTCCACTCACACTGATGAGAAGCATGAAGAGCTCGCGCTCACGCTTTGAGGCAAATCCATAGAGCAGATGTGCATCCTCGCGTATCGCTTCATGCACATACACCTTTGCCACCTCATCCTGCGGCATCTTGGCCAGCACGTCATAGGTGTTGAGCGATATGTTTATCATGTAACCCAGTCCATGGTTGTCTATCACCACATAGGCGGGATTAAGTTCGCCAACTGTTCCTTTGATATAATCTAACATATAGTCAATTATTAATGATTCACAATTATTTTATTAGCATAAATGCCTTTACTGGTGGCGGTGCGCACCATGTAGATGCCATCGCCAAGGGTTCCGCTCAGGTGCACATGAGGATTGTCGCCTGACACTATAGCTTGGGCATGCACCCTACCCTGCATGTCATAGACTGTTACGGTACCATCGCCTTCAATTCCCACGAGATCGAAATCACCGTCGCAGGGATTGGGCGTGATTTTCAATTTGTGCAAAGTTATCTCGTCAACACCAGCCTGCTGCAATAAGTATTCAACGCCGGCCGCTACATTGATTTTTCCGGCACCCCACATCGACGGTGCCTTGGCGGTGTAAGCGTCTTGCACTGATGTTGCCTTGATTACATCTCGCACTTGATCGGGACCCAGCCGGGGATTCTGCTCCAGCCACAATGCAATGGCTCCCGTCACAACCGGTGTCGACATGCTGGTGCCATACTGCGAGCCATAGACATAATACTCGCCGTCGACAGTTACACCAGGAGCACGACACGCAGTGACAGTGGCGCTCGTATGGTCGTATCGGCTAGCCGATGACACAAGCGAGAATCCGGGAGCAGTGACGTCGGGACGTGCAATACCGCGCACGTCAGGACCGTAGCCCGAGAAATAAGCGATATCGTTGAGCACCGCACGGGAATTAACATGCAGCGTTCCGTCCTCAAGAGGCATATATTTGCGCGAGCAGTAGGCACCCACCGAGATGGCACTGTCGCCGCACGCGAGTTCGTTAATCGACATTGACTTCATTCCTGATGTCATGTAACTGATGCCGTTGCGGGTGAAAACGAGCCCGTTACCTGCCCATGTGGTCACACGGTCGCCAGCTGGTGCCGTGAGTGCCATGCCCAGGGCTATGTCGTCGCTAACCGGCAGCACATTAAACTCTGCAATGGTGTGGTAGTGACCGTTGCAGTCTTCTACGGCAGCAGCAGCTTCCACTTTTCCGTCGGCAAAATAACGTGCAAACTCCGGGTCGGTATTTGCGTCAATCACCACAGTCTCTTCAATGCTCTCACGCTGTGTAATTTCCTTGCTATACACTATCTTGCCGCTTGACTTAGACACCGCAGTAATCGCCAGCGTGTGAGGCTTAGCTGTTGACGACCACGATGACACATATCCGGGAATCCAACCGTCGTGGTTGCCATAAGGGGCAATGCATGTGTACAACGTGTCGTTGTTAGTCTTGAAATTACGGTCGATGACATGCGAACGGTGAGCATTGTTGGCGGCTGAAACTACACAGATGCGCCCTGGTCCCGATACTTCGTCAAAGAGGCGGCACAGCATCGAGGTGCCGTCGTGCGGACCGTCCTCGCTGCCTATGCTCATATTGATAACCACCGGTTTGTTTTCGCGGCGTGCCACGTCCATGATATATTTCACAGAGTTTGCCACGTTGACGTCGGTGAGCATGCT
Organism: Muribaculaceae bacterium; assembly: GCA_024400935.1. GTDB lineage: Bacteria > Bacteroidota > Bacteroidia > Bacteroidales > Muribaculaceae > Sodaliphilus. The sequence goes on from JAKSLZ010000015.1 coordinate 28,128, forward strand.
GTCGGGCATTGCGCACACCACCAGCTCGGCCTCGGGGGCCACACCGTGCATGCCGTTAGCCTTATAACTGCCGGCGGCAGTGCCTGCAGTGTGGGTGCCGTGCGACATTGTGGTGTTGTCGGCAGTGAGGGCTGAGATCTGGGCTGCAGTATTGTAATGGCTGCCCGGCAAGGTATATCCATCAACCACAGGGGGCGTTCCCGTTGCGTCACAGGGCAAGTAAGCCGCTATGACACGGCTGCGTCCATGCTCGTCGCACAAGTTGATATGGTTAAAGTCTACGCCAGAGTCTATCAGTCCCACAATCACGCCCTTGCCGGTGTAAGGCAATCCACTAAGTGTGAGTCCCTCGTGCACAGGGTCTACGGCCGAGAGGATGCGGGCACTGTCGTTAGTAAGCGTTAGGCGCTGAGCCAGCGACACACATTTCACGCCGCTTGCCGCCACAACACTGCCCACCACGTTTTCAGGAATCTGAACTGTGACAATATCACCGGTCACAGTGTTTACAATGGCTCCGGCAGCAAGCATATTGTCAATAGCATCATTGTCACTAACGGTCACCATCGCCTGCACCATGTCGTGCCCCGTTGATTGTACTCTATTGGCGCCACCATGCGACAGTGCCAAGCGTGAACGTGCAGTCAGCACCTGCGCAGCTACCACGCCCACAGCGGTGATTAACAGTATTATGCTAAGTAAGCGTCTCATTTAGTCAACAATATGTTTAACAACGTATTGACATCAGTAATATCTACAGTAGTGCCACCGGCAACAAATGCCCTGCCGTCATAGCGATCGGCATTGTCGTTGCCCAGCATTATGTTTACAAGTATATTCAGGTCAGTGACATCCACACTCCCGTCTCCGTTCACGTCACCCTGCGGTTTGCTGTAGCGCTGGAGTATCAGTTGGATTCCGGCATAGGCGTCAATCTCGCCATGAGGCCCACTCACAACAGTGGTGTAAGGCATGGACATAGCAGTCTCGGCCATCACATCCTTGATTTGCTCAATAGTGAGCGAGGGGCATGCCTGCAGCCACAACGCTACGATACCGGCAACGCAAGGAGCCGACATTGAAGTGCCGTTCTTGGTATACCAATAATGTGCATTGTTGTCATTGTCATAGGTGCGCTGCGAGTAGGATGTCTTGCTGCAGTTGAAGCTGCTCACGCTCGACACTACGTTCACGCCGGGGGCCACAATGAACGGATGCACCTGGCCGCGCAGGTCGGTTCCGTAGCTCGAGAAGCGGGCCATGCCGCCCATCGTGTAGCCGTTGGTATAGGTACGACCCACGACAGGATAACTTGTGCGCCCGGCACATGCACCCACCGAGATGCTGTAATCGCCTGTAGCCATATCGCTGATTGAGAATATGTCATTGCCGTCGCTGAAGCCCGCCAGGCCGCAGCTGCTGAAGTTGGCATCACCGTTCACGTCCCACGCGTCGACCACGGTGCCGTCCTCACCTCTCACGGTAAACGATAGATAGCAGTTCATCACGCTGATGTTGGCCGAGTGGTCCACATAGATGTGATAACGGCCATTAACGGGATCCACGCCCTGCTGTATCTTGATATTGCCGCTGGAATACTGCGCCCACTGGGCATCACGGGCAAGATACAGCGTGCTGTCGCTGCGCACAGGGCCCGATGAGCAAAGGACAGTATTTGTGGCATAGTTATAAATGTTATATTCGATAGTGAGCGGTTTGCTGTCGCGCGACCAGATGTCTATTTCTGAGCGGTTGCCGTTTGATGTCATCATCACGCTCGACAACTGCTTGTCGGCAGCAGTGAACGCCTTGTTGAGATAGAGGCTTGTCGCACCTTCGTTACCGGCCGAGACAACAAATATGGTTCCATATTTTTTGTTCAGCTCTTCCATGGCACGTGCCATGAATCCGGTGCCGTCGTGCGGACCGTCGTGGTTGCCCAGACTCATGTTTATCACACAAGGCTTGCCCACGCTTGCTGCATAGGCAGCGATGTAGCGCATGCCCAGCACCACGTTATAATCCTCGAGATTGTCGTTGGGAATACCCACATACGCAATTTCGGTCCCCGGAGCCATGCCACCATACGCGCCCACCATAGTGCCAGCAGCAATGCCGGTGGTGTGGCATCCGTGCGACATAAACTTGTCATCGGTAGTAAGCGCTGCAATCTGGGTGGGTGTGGTATAGTCTTTTCCGGGCAACAAGTCACCGTCAACAAGAACTCCGTCGCCTTTCTCTACAGGATGGTAAACGCGGCTGATGCGGGTATTGCCCTGAGCGTCCTTAAATGCCATGTGGTTGTAGTCGATGCCACAGTCAATCATGCCCAACACCACCCCACTGCCGTCATAGGCGCAAGGAAGATTGGTTCCGGCGAGGATGGGATTGACATGGGTAACACTGCGCGACGAGTCGCACAGCAGCTTCAAGTGCGACGGTGCACTGACACCCTTAACGCCCTGCAGCTGTGCCACACGTTTTATCGACCGTGCGTCACCACTCACCAGCGCCATGCCGTTAAAGCGCGACTCAACCTTAACGCCACTTGCGCTAAGCGCGTCCATGCTAGCGTTGTCCATAGTCACCCACGCATGCAACGCCTCGCTGGCACTTGCCTCGCTAATCGCCCCGCGCATCACCGGCGACATCTTATTTTGACCATAGGCCACAACACCCACAACAAGCGCCACAGCCAGTAAAACCACTTTCTTCATAAGCATCACTTTTAACTTACAAAGGTACAACTTTTTAACGAAAAACGAAGAACAAAGAACGAAAAAACTGCACCCACGCTCCCACAACAGTCTCCCACAGAGGCACAGAGGGCACGGAGAAGGTCACGCTGATATACTGACAGAAATTAAAAATTAATTATTTTGGGACACAAGAATTTATTTTATTTTGAATAATTTCTTTTAATTTCTGTTAGTTTAATTTTTTTCATTTTTACTGGAAACTGGTATTTCAAAAAAATCTGCTTAATCAGCGAGATTTCTGTGTGAAAATAAAGAGCGAGAGATGTTCCCGCTCTTTATACTATAGAATTTATTGAAGTTCTTTACTTGCCCAAGATCAGGTTGATGACCGAGTTGAGGTCGCTCATGTCAACCACGCCGTCTCCGTTTACATCAGCCCCGGGATTATCGGCAAATTGTCCCTTGCCCAGGATAACATTGATGGCAATGTTCATATCACTCATGTCAACCACACCGTCACCATTCACGTCGCCGGGCTTAGTGTCGGGCTGCTTGTTCACATTACAGGTCTCGTCGGCAGGATAGAACTGCTTGCCGTCGGCTGCTGCCAATTCGGTGTTTCGCACCTCGATGGTGTGGGTTCCAGCAAAGTCGGTCGACGCAACCAGTGTGATGGTTGCCACTGCGCCAGTGTTAAGCTTAAACGGGTTGAGGTCGGTGGTATAGGCAATCACACGCACTGCGCCGTCAGACATAGCACTGCCGTCGATGGTGTGGCCTCGAGTAGCACGAGTAGTGAGGTCGATGTAATAGAAATCGTCCTCATCAATCTTGATTGACAGTCCCTCGGGCAGATAGATGTCGGTTTGAAAACCCGTCACGGCCGTGGTATTGTCCATATTGAGCGACACCTCCATGGTCTCTCCTGCTTTTATCTCAAAGTCATCAATCCACATGCGGTAGTCGGCAGCATTAGCCGCCACAGCCACGAGTAGAGAAAGGATATATATAATGCTTCGTTTCATATTGATTTTCAGAAATTAAAATAATTCATATTGTTGTTTCTGTCAGTTTAATTACTTATCTGCGTAATCTGCGAGAGGCAATAAACAAAGAGTTAAACGATTAAACTTTTAAACCTTTATTTGACTACCACCTTCTTGTTGCCAACGAGGTAGAAGCCTGCGGGGAGACCCTGTGTTGCAGTCTCGGGGTTAACATTGGTGCGGATAAGTTGTCCAGCGGTGTTATAGACATTCACAGGAGCGTTGTCGCCCGTGGTGATGTCGTTGATACCGCTCAACTCAGTGCTAAAAGTCATCTCGTCAAACTCATGCTCGCAACCGTTAGGCTCGGCAAAGAGGGCGTTGGTCATCTCAATGTTACCATGTCCCTTCACGTCAATGAGCAGCAGGTCGCCGCTGTTGCCAGCGAACACAGCATTGTCGCTTGCATAAGCAAGCACGCGCACTGTATTGCCGCTTATCTGGTTCATCGCAACGCTGTGGCTGCGTCCTGCGCGGTCACTCAGGCGAGCCCCGGTAATCTCCATGCCAGCGGGCAGACCGAGGTCAGCCTGGAACGCAGTGTAGTCAGTGCTGCCATCCAGAGCAATAGCAATAGTGCGACTACCGTCACCACGGCTTTCAATGACATTTGCACAGAGTGCGTCACCACCCATCACGCGCTGAACTTTGAACTTCTTGTCAGGAACTTGGGTTCGGCCAAGAATCACATTAGCAGTAAGTACGATGTCACCAATGGAGATTTCTCTATCCTCGTTTAAATTAGCCGACTTGTAGTGGAACGGGTATGGATCCTGAAGCAGGATGTATCGAGCCTCAGCGATGATATCGGAGATACTTACTTTCTTGTCGTGGTTAGCATCACCAGGGACATAGTAGCAACGCAGTTTTATTGTAGTATCGTCAATATCAAGTTCCTCTCCATCGGGTTTAGCCAATTTGCTATTGTCCAATGTTACATAATATGTATCTATATCCGAATCCCAGTCACTCTTCAGGGTAAAGTAGAACAAATCACCATCATTACCGCTATAAGCCTTGCTTGTGTTAGAATAAGATAGTACACGAATAGCCTTGCTTGCTACCGCTGTAGAGGTTGAACCTATAGTATGGTTGCGGCTTGCACGACCGCTAAGGCTTAATTCGGGAATTCTATCCTCATCTATTGCAAAGCTAAACTCATCGGGCAAATAGATTTCGGTCTGGAAACCAGAAATCTCCATTGAGTTCCTCATCTTGACCGGAACAGTCACATCTTCACCGCCGAAGAAGTCTATAGTTTCTGCGTAAAACTTCTTTACAATCACTGTAACAGCACACGAAGCCGACAAGTTTGTTCCATCGGTAGTCGTTGCTGTGATTGTGGTCTCACCAAATGTCACGCCAGTTACCCTACCGTAAGAGTCAACAGTAGCAATTGACGGATTCGCCGATTTCCATGTTACGTTTTTATTGGTAATATTATAGGGAGTGATGTTTGCATAAAGTGAAGTACTCTTTTCTTCTTCAACAGTAATATGGTCATTATTCAAGGTAATCCCCGTGGCCTTAACAATTACCGTTACCTGGCAATATGCCGAGAGGTATGTACCATCGGCAGTTGTGGCTGTGATAGTTGCAGTACCGCCGTCTACAGCGGTAACCTTACCATATTCATCAACCCTGGCGACAGATGTGTTGCTCGAACGCCATGTCACACTCTTGTCAGATGTGTTGCTCGGGGTCACTGTCGCAACAAGAGTCTCACTTTGGCCCTTAAGAATAGACAATGTTGACTTGTTCAGGCTGATGCCCTTTGCCTTCATCAACACGGTCACCTTACAAGTCGCCGTAAGGTTAGTACCATCGGTTGTAGTTGCTGTGATATTCACAGTCCCCGGTCCAATCGCGATGACTTTACCATTATTATCAACCTTTGCGATAGTCGTGTCACTTGACAACCATGTCACACCTTTGTTAGAAGTGTTTTCAGGAGTCACTGTAGCTACAAGTGTCTCAGTTTGCCCATCATTAAGGGTTAATGAGGTCTTATTCAAACTGATGTTTTTAGCTCTCATCAACACTTTGACTTGACAACTTGCTGAGAGATATGTACCATCAGTTGTTGTTGCAGTGATGGTAGCAGTTTCGTTGGTCGGAATAGCAATCTTAATGTTGGGGCGGTAAGTGACTGTACTGTAGTTTGACGAATATGAAACCGATCCGTAGTCAGTGTTGCTGTCACTTCCCCTGCGCAAACAATAATTGCCATCAGCAGGTGCAGAAGTATATTTATATTTCAACTCACTATTATAACTACTACTTTGCCTACATACTACAACCACCAAATTGTCTTTTCCATTATAATTAAATGGAGTATTCAGGGTAATTGTTTCCCAACCGGTGCTACGTCCTAATGTTGGTGAACCCGAATAAACAAGAGTCAAAGCGCTTGAAGAAACATAGTCATCGGCATTGCTGAACAATCCCGACTTGTGTCCCATATAGATTTTAATGCTTGCACTATGATTTGAAGCAGCTCCAACCTCATAAGCGATAGACTTGATTTGACCTGAACCACCTAACTCTGCAGCCTTGTATATCGTTTGGGTGGTAGAGTTTTTGTCGTAGTTTCCATATGGAACATAATAGTTTGACTCTATTCCCGAACCGATAACGACATTGCTTACAGTTTCGCCAGGAGCAATGCCTGTTACATTTCCATAGCTGTCAACGGTAGCAATAGCCGAGTTGCTTGTAGTCCATGTAACATTTTTATTTGTAGTATTTGAAGGAGTGAAGTTAACTGTTAATTTCTCTCTTTGACCATCATTGATTGTCATTGTGGTCTTATTCAGAGAAATTGCCTTGGCTTTCATGAATACAGTAACAATACATGATGCCGAGAGATTAGTGCCATCTGTTGTAGTAGCTGTAATAGAAGCCGTACCAGGTCCAATGGCAGTAACTATTCCGTACTGGTCTACTGTGGCTATGGAACTATTGCTTGACAGCCATGCAACAGTTTGGTTGTAGGTACTGCTGGGGGTTACAGTAGCCTTAAGCGTCTCGCTTTGACCATCATTGAGGCTTAATGAAGTCTTATTCAGGCTAATGCCTTTGGCAGTCATACGAACTGTCACTTGACATGCTGCCGATAGGTTAGTACCATCGGTTGTGGTCGCAATGATAGTTGCTGTACCTGGAGCAATGCCTGTTACCTTACCATAGTTATCAACAGTTGCAATATCACTATTACTAGATCTCCATAATACATTTTTTTCTGTTGTGTTACTTGGAAATATTGTTGCTACAAGAGTTTCAGTCTTTCCGTCGTATAAAGACAGAACATTTTTGTTTAATGTAATTTCTTGTGCGACTATACCGACTGTAACTTGACATGATGCCGAGAGATTGGTGCCGTCGGTAGTAGTTGCAGTGATGGTTGCCGTGCCGAGAGCGACGCCTGTTACCTTGCCGTTGCTGTCAACTGTTGTGATGGCGGTGTTGCTTGACTTCCATATCACGTCTTTTTTGGTGGCATCACTGGGAGATACAATTGCTGTGAGTGTGCAAGTTGAACCCTTCTCAAGTGTGAGTGTCGTTTTGTCAAGGCTTATGCCAGATGATGTAACTCTAACGGTTACATTGCAGGTGGTAAAAAGATTGCTTCCATCGGCAGTTTTTGCCGTGATTATCGCACTGCCAGACCCTACTGCGGTTACAACGCCGGTGCTGCTCACTGTTGCAACAGAAGTGTTGCTTGAAGTCCAGGTGACATTCTTGTTTGTCGCGTCGGTTGGCGACACGGTTGCTGTGAGGGTACTTGTTGAGCCTTTTTCAAGGGTGAGCGAAGTCTTGCTAAGGCTGATGCCTGTAGCTGTAATCTTTACCGTTACAGAGCAGCTTGCACTCTTGTTGGAGCCGTCGGTGGTAGTGGCAGTGATTGTCGCACTACCTGGCCTTATTGCGGTTACAACGCCGGTGCTGCTCACTGTTGCAACAGAAGTGTTGCTTGAAGTCCAGGTGACATTCTTGTTTGTCGCGTCGGTTGGCGACACGGTTGCTGTGAGGGTACTTGTTGAGCCTTTTTCAAGGGTGAGCGAAGTCTTGCTAAGGCTGATGCCTGTAGCGGAAATTTTAACTGTTACCGCACATGAAGCACTCTTGTTGGAGCCATCGGTGGTAGTGGTAGTGATTGTCGCACTACCTGGCCCTATTGCGGTTACAATGCCTGTGCTGCTCACTGTTGCAACAGAAGTGTTGCTTGAAGTCCAGGTGACATTCTTGTTTGTCGCGTCGGTTGGCGACACGGTTGCTGTGAGGGTACTTGTTGAGCCTTTTTCAAGGGTGAGCGAAGTCTTGCTAAGGCTGATGCCTGTAGCGGAAATTTTAACTGTTACCGCACATGAAGCACTTTTGTTGCTGCCGTCGGTTGTAGTTGCCGTGATGATCGCAGATCCTCCCCCCGCTGCTGTCACTACCCCCGTGCTACTAACTCTAGCCACCGATGTGTTACTCGAAGTCCAATTTAGAGTTTTGTCAAGTGCATCGACCGGTAATATAGTTGCTGTTAATGTCTTGCTAGTGCCTTTTTCCAATGTCAAAGAAGTTGGAGTAAGAATAAGGCTTGTTACCTTTCCTAAATCATCCGCGATTGTGTTGAAATATTTTTTCCAGTCTGTATTTTCATATCTGCTTACAGCCCCAGATGGTACATGCAGTATAGCCCCCTGCTTAATGCCTCTAAAGCTATCATCAATAGTAGGAGGTGTTGTTGCGAAGGAATAAACATCCGCAAGACTAAAGCAATTTTCGAACGCCCACCACCCGATAGAAGTGACAGAATTGCCGATAGTCACTCTGGTGAGATCAGAGACACAGAACGCCTCTTTTCCGATAGAAGTGACGGAGTTGGGGATAATGACGTTGGTGAGATCTTTGCAGCCCATGAACGCCGAGTTTCCGATAGAAGTGACGGAGTTGGGGATGGTGGTGTTCTTGCAGCCGTATAAGAGAGTATTTGTGGTAGTTTCAATAATGGCATTGCAATTGTTGCGAGAATCATACTTATTGTTGCCCAGATCAACAGTAATGCAGTTGAGCCTGTTGCAGCCACCGAATGCATAGCTTCCGATAGAAGTGACGGAGTTGGGAATGGTTAGCGAACCGTTAAATCCGCTGCAGCCCGAGAACGCAGATCCGCCGATAGAGGTGACGGAGTTGGGGATGTTGAGCGAGCCGGTGAATCCGCTGCAGTTATAGAACGCCGAGTTTCCGATAGAAGTGACGGAGTTGGGAATGTTGAGCGAGCCTGTGAGCCCATGGCAGTACATGAACGCATAGTCCTCGATAGAAGTGACAGAATTGCCAATAGTGACGCTGGTAAGACCAGAGCAGCGATTGAACGTATAGCGGCCGATGACAGTGACGGAGTTGGGGATGTTGAGCTCGCCTGTGAACCCGCTGCAGCCATCGAACGCCTCGTTTCCGATAGCAGTGACGGTATAGTATTTTCCGTTGTAGTAGACTCGTTCAGGTATTTTTAGATTTCCACTGCCCCCGTTGTAGTTAGAGGAAGATCGGTCTGTATATGTTACTGTCACAGACTTCCCATCGCTATTCTTGTTATAGGCGATGCCATCGACCATAAAGTGGTAGGCGCTAGCTGATAGCCACGCGGTTAACAGCAATATGGAGATAAAAAATAGTCGTTTCATATCTATATAAATTTAGGTGTTGTTATAGGTCTCTTGTAAGAACGAGTTTGCTTGTTGACCTAATACCGAAAAGCATGGCGTCTTTTTCGCTGTTGGGGGTGAGTACGAGGGTTTGAGTCTTCCACGCGTCTCCCTTAATAGAATATGAAAATGAGTAGGTCGAACCGTTTTCGGCTTTCAATATGATTTTACTCTTTGAAGCAGAGAAATGTCCTTTGAAATAGTCGTACTGACCTTCAAACCAGAACATGTAGTCGTGGCCCTTGGGGTCATCCTCGTCGCCCTCGTCACGGAATGTGATAAAGTAATCGTTTGAACCGACTTCATAAACCCATTCGCCATAAAGGTCGCTTGAGAAACTGCCTCCACCACCGGGCTCATCGTCGCCACACGAATTGAATGAAATGGCAGCAAAAATAGCTGCGAAAATTACAAGAAGGAAATTAAGCTTTTTCATAATACAACTTTGTGTTTCTCACGTCCCCATTGAAACCAGTTTAAGTTATGGCACAAAAAGAAAGCGTGGGACGATGTCACTGATAGTTGATTCAGAGGCATCGCCAAACGCCCAAGTCTAAACTATGCAGTCCACCCCCACGCGATGCTTATAAGGACCGCCCCGCTTGTGGGGTGGATACAAGCAAACACGAAGGCGTTTCATGACTGCTTCAAAGCCTTAGACTATAAGAAAAATTGGCGATTTTACTGAATCAGACTCGAAGCGAAACGCTTTCAACCAAATGTCCTTCAAGCGGCGGCCTCTGCCGCACGTTCTTGAATTGTTGCAAAGTTAGTGATTTTTTTGAAAAAAACTGAAGAAATTATCCGAATTTAGAAGAATTTATCTTCGCGTCTCCTACAGGGGCACGGAGAAGGTCACGCTGATATACTGACAGAAATTAAAAGAAATTAAAAATTAATTATTTTGGGACACAGGAATATAATTTTATTTTGAATAATTTCTTTTAATTTCTGTCAGTTTCGTTACTCATCTGCGTGAGATATTTGTTAACTTTGCAATGTGAAATGGAAATTTATGAACCTCAAATACTTTAAAATGAAGAAATCTATCGTCCTGCTTCTTGCACTTGCTTGCATTGCCGGTGCTGAAGCTAAGGGTCTTAAAGGAAAGACTATCTATCTGAATCCCGGACACGGCGGCTACACTACCGGCGACCGCCCCACTGCAACCATCAACCACGAGTATATGGACACGCTCAGTTTCTATGAGACTCGCTCAAACCTGTGGAAAGCCCAAGAGGTGGCCAAGCACCTGCGCCAGGACGGCGCCAAGGTGATAATGAGCCGCACACGCAGCGGATATGTCACCCTGGCACAGATGGAGGACGGTATCCTCAACGAGAACCAGGAGAGCCACGCAATCCCCTCAGAACAAGCAGTGGACACTCGCTTCAACCAAGTGGAGACAACAGTCGATGAGAACGGACAGCAGCAAATCGTGGGTCTGGAGCGCATCGCCTGCCAGGTGGATTCTATCAAGCCCGACTACTTCCTGTCGATGCACAGCAATGCCCATGTGAACGGCTCTACAATCAACTACCTGCTCATGCTCTATCGTGGCGAAACTGACAAGCCATATTATAAACACAGCGACGAGATGGCTCGAGCTATGTGGCCCTACGCATTTGACAACCCTCTGTCCACTTGGAGCCATTACTCGCCCGAGAAGATGGCCGTTGTGGGCGACATCTCGTGGATGGGCGGCACACCTCCGGGTACGCCCAACCGCACCGGAGCTACTGGCTACTATGCAGTGCTTAAGTTCAACGCTCCCGGCTTCCTCGTCGAGGGATCATTCCACACTTATGACCCCGAGCGTCAGCGCCTGCTCAACCGCGACTACTGCCGCCTGGAGGGCTTGCGCTACTATCGTGGCATACGTGCCTACTTCAAGGGGAAACCCGAGAAGGTGGGCTATCTCGCAGGAACCGTTAAGAGTGCAACCGAGGTGATGGATCACCCTCGATACAAATATCGTGAGGGTAGCGACGATCAGTGGAAACCCATCAACTATGCTATGGTGTATTTGATGGACTCACACGGTGTCACCATCAGGACCTATCGCACTGACGGTGAGTGGAACGGTGTGTTCGCATTCTTCGGCCTCAAGCCCGGCAAGTACACCCTGCGCTACGAGGCCAATGGCTATGTGACTAAAACCGAAAAAGTTGAAGTCAAAGCCGACAAGACAACATATGTTCTTCCTAAACTTGAACTCAAAAATGAATAACGTTATAATAGACAGCGTCACAACCCCTGAGTTTGTGATGGACTATGCCTCATTTGGCAACGGTGAGCAGGCATTCGTTCTTCTCCCGGGGCTCAGCCTTCTCCCCGTCACCCCCATGGCAAAGGCTGTGGCAATGCAGTACAGAAAATTTCACAAGGATTACAAGGTATATCTCTTTGACCGCAAACGCGATGTCAAGATGGGATATACCATTGCCCAGATGGCCCAGGACACAGCTACGGCTATGCGTAGCCTCGGCATTAAGAATGCCCACATCATGGGATGCTCGCAAGGCGGAATGATTGCCCAGATTATAGCGGCCAACCATCCTGAGCTGGTGTCTAAACTGGTGCTGTGCTGCACTGCGGCTGCTCCCAGCAAGATGGCCGAGAAAGTGCTGGGCAACTGGATAAAGCTGGCTCAAGAGGGCGATGTTGCGAAACTCAACCGTGACGTCTTTGCACACATTTACTCTGCTGCTTTCTATGAGAAAAACGCCCAGTCGTTTGCCTTGGCCGAGAACTTGGGTAGCGAGCAAGACCTGAAACGATTCGTCGCCCTGGGCAGCGCATGCCAGGACTATGACTCACGCGAGCTGCTGGCACACATCCAGTGCCCCACCCTTGTCGTGGGCTCTAACATAGACAATGTGCTATCGGGCGAAAGCTCAATAGAACTCGCCCAGGCGTTGCAGTGCAAGCTCATCATGTATGATGAATATGGCCATGCAGCCTTTGACGAGGCTCCCGACCTACACGATCACCTTCTTGAATTCTTTCAGGAACGATAAATGACCTTTGCAATGATTGCAGCAGCCTCATTGAGGTAACGAGCATCAACGTCGTCAAATGCGCCCAGTTCGCGGCTATCTACATCAATGACACTCTGCACAGTGCCGGTGGCATCAGTCATCGGCACTACAATCTCGCTGCGCGACAAGCTGCTGCACGCAATGTGCCCGGGGAACTCTTCTACATCGGGCACCACAAGCGTCTCGTTACGGGCCCATGCAGTGCCGCACACTCCGCGGCCGTGCTTTATGCGATAGCAAGCCGATGTGCCCTGAAACGGACCCAGTTCCAGACGGTCCCCATTCACGGTATAGAAGCCCGTCCAGAAGAATCTTTCGCCCATCACCTCGCGCATCAGCGCGCTGGCATTAGCCATGACACTCACAGCATTTGTTTCACAAGATATCATTGGCTCCAGACGCGACAGCAGCTCCTTGTATAATGTTTCTTTATCCATACGTTAGTTACCACTTAATAGGTTCTATGCCATGCTGCACCATGTAAGCATTGGCTTGTGAGAAATGATGATTGCCAAAGAAGCCTCGATAGGCCGACAGAGGCGACGGATGAGGCGAAGTGAGTACCAGATGCTTCATGCGGTTGATGAACGCGCCCTTCTTGATGGCATAGCTACCCCACAAGATGAATACCAGGTGCTCACGGGCAGCGGCAAGGCGTGCTATGGCTGCATCGGTAAACTCCTCCCAGCCTCGGTTTTGATGTGACCCCGCACGATGAGCCTCCACAGTGAGTGTGGCATTGAGCAGCAACACACCCTGCTTGGCCCAACGCTCCAGGTTGCCGCTTGCGGGAATGGGAGCTCCCGTGTCATCGTGCACCTCCTTGAAGATATTGTTGAGCGACGGTGGGAACGGAATGCCGTCATTGACGCTGAAACACAAGCCATGGGCCTGCCCCACATCATGATAAGGATCCTGCCCCAGGATAACCACCTTCACGTCATTGAAAGGGGTTGTATCAAATGCCGCAAATATCTGCTTGCCTGGAGGGAATATCTGCTTGGTGCGGTATTCCTCGTGCAGCCAACGGGTCAGGTTTACAAAGTAATCCTTATCCCACTCGGCAGCCAGAGCCTCTTTCCACGATTCTTCTATTTTGACATTCATATTTTTGCAATTTAAATTAGATTTGCAAATCTACAAAAATAATCGTAAATTTGCAACGCAAAAACAACATGGACCCGTAGTTCAATGGATAGAATAAAGGATTCCGGTTCCTTCGATTGGGGTTCGACTCCCCACGGGTTCACTCACAACAAAGGCGCTGCCACATTGGGCAACGCCTTTGTCATTTTTATTTTACAGTATTGCTGCGGCTCAGCGCCGGTAACTTGTTCTGCGCCGCACGGCTCATGATCTGTATCGAGCGGTTGCCGCTGAAGGTGTTACCGCTAATCTTGTAAGTGTTAGCGTTGACCTGCGATGCATTCACACCTGTTATAGCTTCGGTGCCCGAAATATTCAAGCTATTGCCGCTCACTGTGAGTGCACGCGGTGTTGTGCGGCAATTTACCAGACTCTGTGCCTTGATGTTGCAATTGTTCACGTTGACCGTTGCACCGTCCTTGGTGTTATTGACAAAGTAAGTTGTACCGGCCACAGCAGTACAGCGTGTAGCGGTGAAACTGTTCAGCGACGAAGCTATGCTCTTAGACGCAATGTTGAAACTGCAATCCTGAGCTACCACACTGGTAGCATTCTCAAAGTAACTGTCAACAGTGCCCGAACCGTTTACTGTAAGGCCCTTTGCTGTCACATTAAAGCCAGGACCTCCGTGAGGAGAAACCACGGCATAAACCTTAGTGCCTGACGCAATGTTGACCTTCACATTATTGAGTTCAAGCTGTGGTTGGAACGCAGGAGACCCAAAGACCGAGAACATCTCAATCATCGAATACTTGCTCTCGCTGCGACGGTCAAGCTTCACATCCACATTGATTGTCACATTCTCAAGCACTGTGCGGTAAGCACGAGCCATGACCGATGTGGCCAGGCGATTTTTCTTCACATTAAATGTAGTGTTGCGCACAGTGAAAGTATCGCCCGCAGGCCCCTCACTCACATTGAGGATATATTGTGCGGCATCCAGTATCATGTAGTGGTCAGTGATAGTGAATGTACAGCCGTCGATCACGTTGTGATGGCTCATAGAGCGGAATTGCTCATTACTCTCCTGCTTAGGACCGAAACAGCAGTCGTCAAACGAGCAGTTGGTTGCGGTCACATTGTTACTCGTGGCCGAGATGTCAAGGCCCTGCAAGCAATAGCTGCCTCGCACATTGTTAATCTTGGCACCTGTAACGTGTAAACCCACTGGCTGGAAATAGATGTGATCAAACGTGATGTCGTCTACCACAACATCTCTTACGATAAACTTGTCACTGCGGGTGCCCACAGCAATACCATCTTGGCGCATCTCAAAGTGGCAACGCGACACACGATGGTTGCGATTGATTTTACTGTCGGTCTTTGTTGCAAGAAACTTCACGCCGTCATCGCTCAATCCACAAGCCGCAAGACCGTCTGTTCCGCAATTATAAGAATTATTCCTAGTATAGAGCGTGCCGTTAACCGAAATGGGATCCTTATAATAAATGGGCGGAAAATCGTGGACCGTGTGGAAACCCACAAATTTCAAGTCATGCACATTACAGTTTGTGCAGTCAACAAGCCTAAGCCCCATAATGAGCGTACCAGGTCCACAAAGCTCAAGATTGGTAGCATCATTGATGTTCAAGAACAGCGTGCCCGTAGCAGTATAGAAATCGCCGTTGAACGTCATCTTCATGTTATTGCTCTTACTCAAAAACTGACACAACATTACCATGGCACGAGTATTGTCGGTACCATAACGTTCATTTGTCTTAATCTTGAGACCCTTGAAAGTGTAGTTCAAAGGACGAGACTTCATATCACTGCGCAACCCAAAGTTAGTAGCCATGAGTGCACTGTTGGCAAACGTAGCATTGCTGAAATTACAATTGTCAAAAATCTGCTTATCGGTTTGAGCAACAATCTTGATATTGCGACCCGAGAAACTAACATTCTTGAACACACCATTACCACTAACAACTAAAGTTGAGTTATCACCCACCTTGACCTGTCCCTTAACCGGAGTAGTCACATTATATGTAGAGTTACTCTTAGAGTAAGAAACAGCATTAGCCTGCTGAGCAGTATTGCAACACACAAACAGACAAGCCACAAACGCTAATATAAACTTAGATAATGTCTTCATATCAATTTAGACTTACGATATAGTGCAAAGTTAAACAATAATCACAAAAAAAACAACTCAAACCCCAAAATAACACCTCTCCCATCCCCTCAACTACTCTTCCATCCCCTCAATCCCTCTTGCACACTCTCATGAGTCCCCTTACTTCTCAAATCAGCCCCTGTGCCCCGTGCGTCAGCGCGGGGTGTTGACTCTTGCACCTCTCGCTCTTCCAGTTTCTCACCTGAGCCACCTCTCTGTCCTCTAGCTGTCCTCTTGATTCCTCTGGCTGTCTTTCCCTGAAAAAAGTTGACTCATAAAACGTAGATTTATGAGATTAAAG